>BPTM01000198.1 GCA_023705945.1 Candidatus Heimdallarchaeota archaeon | reverse complement strand
ACGCGCGGAGAATACGTCCCCGCTTTTTGTACACACCGCCCGTCGTTGCAACGAAGTGAGGTTCGGTTGAGGCTGAGGCGATACGGTTCAGTCGAAACTGGGCCTCGCGACGATGCAAAAGTCGTAAGGATAAGTGCTGCGTGCACTAATCTCGATAAACAAGGTATCCGTAGGGGAACCTGCGGATGGATCACCTCCTATGTTTGGAAGCCCGCAAGGGCTCTCCTTACCCTTATCTTATTTCAGAGTATCTTGCTCTCGGGGTTCCTATATTCTTTGGAGGTTTTTTGTTTGTCAAAACTCCTCAAGTAATAAAAAGTAATCACGAATCTTTTCAAATTCATTAATCCAATTATCAGAAAGCCATTTTTTCCAATTAATGATTGAATCAGGGTTTGTCTTTTTCTCTAGTGTCATAATTTCAAATATAAATGATTCAAGTACAGAAATTAACCAAACAATATCTTTGTTAAATGGAGCAAATAGTTTCCATTTATTCTTATGTTGAATACTATCATCTCCACGAATTGATACTTTAGCGATTTTGTATTGGTTTCCACATTTATCTGAAATAGCAATAGTATCAGGATTTATTACTAAATCATTTTTTGAACATGTGACTTTGAAGGAATTAGCTTCCAAAATTCGACTTTTAACAAAAGTTAATTGTCTATTCCACCATTCTAACAACATAACTACAACTGATTCACTAGGAATTTTTCCACTTGCACCAGTTGGCGTTACTAGACCGTTTTGCTCTAACCAATTATTCCAAGATTCTCCTATTATACTTAGTTTATTTCCTTTTTGAGTAAAGGAAAAATAACCGTAATTAGAATCCCATCTAAATGGAAAATTAAGCAAGATATCATCACTACTTAGTTGAATTGACGCACGTTTTGCATAACTCCCATAATGCAGAATATCATTTTTATCATCTACCAATATAACTCCTGTTTTAGGATTTACATTCCGTCTAAAGGAAAATGTTGGCGGAATTAGATGATCGTTATTCGTTTCATAGAAAAGAAATAACTGAAATGGTTTCCGTTTAAACACTTTAGCTGATTGAACATAATCAGTATTTCTTTCAAAAAAAGTCTCAGGATCGATTAACATATTGATAATTCTATCATAAAGAACATCTTCCTCTTCCCCTATTATCGAAATAAACTCTCTATGTCTTAGAAAATCAATAGAAACTTGTTGTACATCATCGTAGAACCAAGATAAACCTCTATTCCGCTCAGCTTTATCAATTATATCTACACTCTTGCTTTTACTGCTATTGGATGTCAGAAGATCTAAACCATAACGACATCTACCCTCCTTCATGTTCCTTAAACTATTTAGATATTTATCTGTAAAGAATTTATCCAGAAAGATTCTTTTTATCTCTGAATAAATAATTAAGATTTTATCCTCTTTAAAATTTGATTTGATTTCTCTCTTCCCAATAATTTTATTTATAGACCTATGGATCTTGGTTAGTTTTCTTTGAAATCCATTTAATGTAAGATAGGTTTTACCATTGCTTGCAGTTATTCTGGGGAGAAAGAACTCATGGGAAAGAGTTATTCTTTTACCTTTAACGCTAATTACCAATTTATCAATAATCTCTATGATTTTTCTATAATTCTCAAGTTTTAATATATGACCATTTTGCGCTAAACCAATTATCTGATTCTGCTCGTATAAGCCTTTAATGATGTTCTTTGCTTCATTATTTGTTATCAATTTCTTTCTTACTAAACTCTTAAGAGCTAATTGGAAGTCTCCATTCTGTAGCTTAATTAGCCAATCGTTTCCAATAGAATAATATTGCCGATTTCTATCGTAAAATAGCTTGGTGATGAATGAAGATTCTTGAAACTTGTTATACATGATGTTCAAAATATCTGAAACAGAAGTAACTACTGCTCTTTTCGAAAAATACTCTTCAATTTGCTTTCTATTAAGATCTCTCCTCTGAAGATGGTAACCATATTTCGGAATATATTTCCAAGGATATTTAATGGCGTTATCACCTGTTTTGTACTCAATGAATATTATATCGTATAGTCTTTGGTTATTAATCAGAAATACAATATCATCAAATCCATTATGAGATTTTGAAATTGATTCATAGTGTTCTCTCATCAAATTAGTAGAACTATTTCTCTGAAATGCATCTTGTATCACATGAATCTTTTTCCATGCTCTTTGTAAGAACTCTCTATCTGAGTTTGTGAATGTAACCTCTTTTTCTCCCATTCCTTTCTTAATGAAGTTAAGGTATGCTTCAGCTTCTTTAGCTGTTAAGTGAAACTTGAGTCGAAGACTACTCAGCTTCTGTATATCGTCCTTACCTTCAGTATTATCAAACATCTCTTGGAACTTCTTAATAACAGAGACCGTGAGCTTAGCTGCTTGGTTTATCCCCCTCTCTCCTTTTTTTTCTGTAGCTGGTTGCTGCTCATCTTCTGTCATCTTCACTGTACCAATAGTATCATCTGTAGTTTCCTTGATAAACACCTGTTCTTCTTTGTAGTATTTTCCTAATTTTGGCTGTTCATTAAGTATCTCTAGAAGCAGTAATTCTGTCCTTTTCTTTGTTAGCTTGGTTAGTTCAGCTAATCTAGCAAGCGGTACCTGTATCCCTGCAGTTATGTTCCATATTATTGTTCCATTCAGTTTTTTCTTCTGTAAGGAATGTTTCTCTTTCAACCACTTCGTTCTGGTAGTTATACCAAAACTAAGCGCTTGTCTCATCTCTCGTTTATTAGTCCATACCTTACCATTCCTCAGATATTCTTTTAGAGAGATAATCCTCGTAGTTTTGTCATCCTTTTCTTCCTCTGTTAAAACCTCCCCAAGGTTATTACTTGCTTTGACCACGCCTAAGAAAAAGAGAGGGGAGAGAAAGGTCCAGAGAGTAGAGAAATCGGAGATGGTTCCAAGGATAATAACGTTAAGACTAAGAAGTGAAGTGGTGAGTAGAATGATAGAAGTTTTTCCTAAAAATCTCGTCCTGCGAAGGTTATCCTCTACAAAAGCCATGGTTTTTACGAAATGTATAGCATAGTAGATAGCTAAAGTGGATACAATCACACAAGCAAAAAGGAAATAGTAAGCTTGCCAGAGATCTGTAAAGAAGAAACTGAAGAGGTTAGGTTCTTCAGTTATGAACTGAAGTTTATCTGCTACGAAGAACAGCATACCTACATTTATTGCAAGGGAACCGATGATTAAAGCTATTAGAGTCGCTCTCCAAATTTGCTTCCTAGATTTCCTTGAAAGAGTTTCAATTGTTTTACTAAAGAGATCATAAAAGGATTCTACTTCATCAAAGAACTCTCGGAATTTGACCAACAACTTCTTGATTTTTCCTTTTTCAAAAGAAACACCATCTACCAAAGAGCTGAGATAATAACTACAAAGGGTAGCTAGAACAATTAAAGACCAATGGAGGAGTTGGAATAGGTAGAGTAAAACAACGAACCCCCCATATGCACAAACCGCAATTGCGAGTTTGAGGATAAATCTAATCCTTTCCTTTTTCTCCTCTTCTTCCTCTTCTAGAGCTGACTGATCAAAATTTTCCTCCCGCGCTTTTCTCTTCATCCCCCTTCTGGAGATAATCTTTTCATTCAACATAAGGAATAGAAAGCCGTAGATAGCTAAAATCCAATCGATATTATACCAATTGAATACGAATGTGTCTGGAGGTTCGTATGAAGTAGCGAGGAATTGATAAGTGATGTTCTGTAAGCTGAAAGGAGACTGAATGCCGAAGAGAGTGAGGGTAAGTTTGATCTCATAAATTCCCTTGAAAAGGGCCACCGATGTTGTTTCGTTGATTGTTGATTGATAATCCTTCCTAAGATACATTACGCCGCTATTGTTTAGTTTAAGTGAGATGATAACATAATCAAAAACTTCCTCATATTCTGATAGGATGTTGAACTGTATGGTTAAGTCAAACAGTGAATAATTAGTTGTTTTGAAGAAATTGGTAAAACTTAAGCTAATCATGCCAAAAGCAGGGGGAGTAATCTCGAGGTTAGAACTGAGCAACTGTTCTAAACATCCATTATTAAATTCTGGTAGAGAGTCTAGGGTGATGGTGCTCGAATTGAAGATACTAAATGTTCCTGTACTCTCCTGGTCCATAAACAATCGGAGTAACAATTCCTCTTGAGAGCTGGTAGAAACAAATTTAGCAGAAAGGGTCAAGTGAGTTAATAATTGTCCAAAATAATATATTGTCCCTTCATGAACAACTCTTGTCCCAGCTAGAATCTGATAAACTATCGATGGAGAAAAAAGTGGTTTTTTGTATTTACAGTTGAATCTTAAGTTAACTATTTGTTCATTTGAATAGGTCTCGGGTTTGAGAGAAGATAGATTGAAGGTATGGTTTAATGTTTCACTTTCCCATTTTACCCAATCATAAACACAATCAGTAGGGTCATTTACATTGAAAAATAAACAAGCAAAAAGATGAATGTCTTGTACGTTTATTAGACCAGAAGCGGCCTTATAGACAAAAACAAGAGAAAGAAAATTCAATCCACTTTTAGGAGAGAGAGGGACAGAGAGTTAAATTCATCCACTTCAAAATCTTTCTTAACAGCTAGTTCGTCATTCAATTGGAATTCAACGACTGGTTGTAAAGCATAAGAGCTGTTAGAGATAAATGTAAGTGTAATGTTCGCTTCAGCTGTTTCATTGTATGAATAAAAAGCGGTAAGAAGGTTTAATCTTTGCGTGGAAAAGAAAGATCCTTCCACGGAAAATGAATCAGGAACAGTGGGAAGAGAGGAGAGTTGTTGGGTAAGAGTAGGAGGAGTGAGCGGATTAAAAATAGTTGAACTATGAATTACTAATATCCCCGACTCACCTACTACTGTTTGCCCTTTACAAGCGACTGTGATATTCATCTCACCAATAAAATTCTCTGGATAAGCAAAAGTTTGACTTAAATTATGCTCTAAATTGTCTTGATATAATCGATTTATTGTAAAATTCACTTTTGAGTAGTTAACCAGAAAAACTACATCTAACCCCTCACTTGTACTTCTATCACCTGATACCACAAAAAACATGATTAAACTGTTGAATTCACTTAGTTCAAGATTTGACAGAGAAAAATCAAAGGTTTGTTCTCTGTATGTTTGATTAAACTCAAAGATTATCTCTTGTGGAAGCGAAGCAGGTAAATAATTTGGGTCTTGTTCTTCTGAATCCCCTTGAATGGTCATTGAAAAGTATCTACTAGCTAAAGCTACCAACAATAGTACAAATATTAACCTACTTCTCTTGACCATTAACTTCACTAAGATATCTTCAAATTCGTTTATAAACGAGGAGAATACTAAAAATTCAGACATTTTTTTGCTGGTTTTTATAGATTCATTTAGTATTTTTATTGTATAAGTATGAAATCTTACTCTCTCCAAAAGCGCATCATTCTTTCCTTGTTAGTCTTTTCCTGTCTAATAATCAATAGTAAAATAATCACAAGAGACTCTGCTAATCAGACATATATTGAACAGACGTATATAGATCACGAGCCAATCATCATTACTTCTGATGCAGATTTTTCTGTTTTTAGTGGTTCAGGAACTCTAGAGGACCCACATGTTATAGAGGGATTGAATATCACTACAAGTGAGAAATATGGCATTTTTGTTTCTTTAACTACCAAACATTTTGTTATTAGAGATTGTTATATTGATGCCACAAATGCGGGAATCACAATAGAAATGATAGCAGAAGGAACAGGTGTATTAATTAACAACATCTGCACTAGAAATGAGAATTCAAATGGAGTGGGTATACAAATAGCCTTCTCTAACAAAGTTGGATTGAGAGATAATATTTGTAATGATAATGAAGCGCATGGAATCTTGTTATTCTTCTCTTATTACACCATTCTTTACCGAAACACATGTAATAACAATGGCATGAATGGGATAGTTGCAGCTTTTGCCAATAACTCTCTTTTCTCTGATAATGTTTGTAATAATAATGGTTGGGAAGGATTGTATCTTGCAGGATCAGCAGGGTCTAATCTAGTAAGTAATATCTTTTCAAATAATCGTGAGTATGGAATCAGAATGGAGTATACGGACAATTCTGCTCTTGTAAACAATACACTAGAAGACAACAAAGCTTGTGGGATATATGCTTGGAAAACAGATGGTTGCTTATTCAACTATAACTGGTTTATAAGCAATTATTATATTGCTCTCTACTTTAATTCAAGTTGTGCTAATAACAGAGTTTTTCTTAATAATTTCATAGAAAACGGTTTTTCTGATAATAGTCAAGCAGTGGATGAGGGAAACAATGCGTGGTATGAAAAGATAGATGAAATGGGAAATTATTGGTCTGATTTAGGAAATATGGATTTTTACCAGATAGAAGGAAAAAGCAAATCAGAAGATAAATTTCCTCTAAAGGAAACTTGTAATTTTATGGAGGAAATGGGCGATATTTCAGTAAAGGAGGCTAATTTTCTTAGTTTTTTTATGATATTCATCACTTTGACTTTCATTACGCTATCTATCTATAGACAGAAGAGAGATTTGAGATAGTTTTACCTATTTTTTCTTATATGTGCTTTGGATTCATATTTTATTTGAAGTTGATACTGTTTTTGTTGGATACAGATTAAAGTTTTGAGGGAGAAATCTTCTTACCACCTCTTATTAAGATACTAACTAAAATGATTGGAAAGTCTCCTCCCCTAATTATTTTTAATCTGATATCTTCAGCTTTTCTGAAATAGGGTGCTTCTTGAAGGTGAGTTGTTAATATGGCTAAAAAACCAAATGTAGAATTTAAATCTGAACAGTATTGTTGCAGTTGTTGATAGTTGCTGGCAATTATTCTTTCAAAATCATCACCTATTTTATCTAGCTTTAACTCTATTGGTACCTCTAATACTGTTAAATCAACTTTTCCACTCGCAATTTCTCTTTCTTTAATAATTATATCAGGAAATCTTTCTTCCTCATTCAAATAGCTAAATATATCATCATGAAATTGCTTTTCTCTTTTGAATTTGGATGCGATTTTCCAACAATACTCTTCTATTCGCTTCTTATAGTTTAAAATTTGCTTCATTATATCCTCGTTAATTGCACCAAAATATGAATTAAGTTGAATTTTTGAACTAGTTAGAACCTCATTAATTTTTTTCTCAATGTCCTCAAACAATGTGGACCTAATTGAAGGTGAAGATGCAAGAGTTACAGTTCTAATTTTTGGATTTGGTTTCACGCTTTGACGATTTTTCACAAATTCAATCTCAAAAGATATCTGGTCAGGAAGCGTGTAATTATATCCAGCTTTATCTTTGTAAGAGACGTTAAGTGAAAATTGAAACCTGCCCAAAACATTCGAAACTAATGTGATAAAACGCTTCGCTTCTTCCTGTCTTGGTATTAGGATAGGAACAAATCTAAAATCATCGACCATACTAATGCCATCTTGGAAATCTAAATTAAATATTAAATCCCTAGCTATACCGATGCCTGTGTTTTTGGCTTCGATAGCAATTGAGAAACGTTTCTCAGTAGCAGCTATCGGTTCATATGTGGTTTTTATTTCTATTTTAGGTTGATTGGGATAAATACTGATGTTGAATTTTTTGGTTTCTAAAAATGATCCTGGAAAAAGATATAGAACCCGTCCAATCTGATAAAATACCTTGGGAATGAATGCATAAACTCGCAGAGAGAACGTAGAATCACCACAACTATTGGGCTTAACTTCAGCAAAAAACTCAATGTCACGATCTTTTTTTGTCCTAGGAGGAGGAAAATCTGGTTGAATTTCATTTATTTGCAACATCGATGATCTTGATTTGATTTTTCTTAATTTAATCGATGATGATAATGAGAACAATAATTTTAGTTTAAAACTTTGATCTGCCTTTATTTCATCTGGCACGGTGGAACTGTCCAATGAAAACATTAAGTTTTCTTTTAATTTTCTAAGATTTCGCTCCTCCTTTGTTTTATATATATTCTTCCATGTTTTAACGTAGACAATTAAACACACATATCCAGCCCATGCAAGAAGAATAAATAGATATTTGAGTAGAACATTGTTTGAATATGGCATTAAATCAATTTTGCTTAAGGATTCATGGAAGTCTACAATGGAATTAAGAAAAAAAATAATAGAGACGTTTTGAAAAACAGCTAAAAGACCCAATAATCCTGCAATAAGAATTAGTAAAAAGAATAAACTTGGGAGCATTTGTTGAATTTTTTCTTTAGTTTCAATTCTTTTATCAATAATTTTCATTATTTTTTTAATCAAATAACGGCAAATAAAGAGAACCGCAGAAATTACAAGAATCAATATAAGAATGGTTTCTGCATCTATTTGACTAGTAAAAAGATTGGGAAAATCTTCTAATAGAAAAATACAAATTATAACTGCAATCAAATATTTCCAGATGTGAAAATATTGTGATAGAAATATAGAATCTTCAATAAAAGAAAAGGAATTTTCTTTATTATTGAATCTCAATTTTCTTTTAGTCATTTATTCAGCCCCTTTATAAAATTCGCTCATTTCTGATTGTTTCATTATAACGTTGTTGCTTCCTATTCTCTTCAGGGTTCTACCGTCACTCGTAGAGTGTAAGATTTTGTTTCTTTGAGGTATATATACAATAATATATCCTAAATCGTTTTCTAGGATTATTGATTTAAATTCAGGAGATATTGGGGGGTCTACATTATTTCTACAAATATTTGTAATCTGATTTTGAATATCATCCCTCTCTTTACTGCTTAGCGGAAAAGGAGATTTATTGTCTTTTACTCCATAGGCAATAATCCCACCCAATGTGTTTGTCATTGCTACAATAATATTTTCAGCTTTTTTTGTTAATATCATTTTTTGTTTTCGATCAAAGAATTCACACTCATCAATAGAAAAAAGGTATTTGTGTTTTCCTTCAATTAGTTTTTGCCATAATTCCTTAACAGGAGAGATAATTTGCTTTGCTTGTGCATTAATTTTTTCTATCTTTTCTGTGTAATCTTTTTTGAATATTATTGTTTGAGTAAGGTTTAGGAGACTGTCTAGGCCATTAATAACATGTGAAACTTTGGATTCTGGTGATTTTACAGATCTAGCCTTAGAGACAAAAGTTCTTGGGTTTTTTTTCGATTTCGTTCCATCAACTTCAATAAAAATACACTCTGATAGAAAGAATTCTAGATCGCAGAAATCTCTATCTAATGCTCTGTTCCAGTTTTCAAAGGGATCTAAAGTCTCTTTTTTAGAAAAACTTTGGAAATCCCTAACTAAACTTTTTGATATACCAAAAGCAACTGAAATAAATTCTGGAGTCCTCTTTTCAATCATTTTCTTTTTAGTTTGCTCACTCTTTATTTCTTCAGCTTCTTGTTTATATTGTCTAAATATAGAACGGAAGTCAATCAATTTCTGCTTAAGAGAACTCACTCCAATCGATAGAAGGAACTCAAAATGGTATTTAATTGTTGCTCTTTGAAATTTAAAAGCTTATCTGTTTTTTATCATAGGACAAATAATATAAGCTAATCAAACAATATCTAACGAAGTTAGCATATCAAAGGCAGCCTCAATTTCATTTCTTGAACCCTTTCTAAACACCTTAGTCCATTCTGAAATCTGTCTATCATGTAGTTTTTGTTTTCCAATCTTTACTTTGAAATTATGAAGTGATTTATGCTCAATCCTATCAATTTTTGCAAAATTCGTATCTAATCGATATTTGTATCTCTGTTGCGACTCTTTTAGTTTACTTTGGAAAATTTCATCTAAATTATATCCTTGTTTCCTAATCCCAATAGCATCGGAAAATTCAATTGCTTCTTCAAGTTTCTCGCCTGTTTCTTGTATTATAAGACCATTACAATTTGACATTTGAAGATTTCGGGTTCTGTTGCTGGTATCTTCTGGTTCACGTACAATATAATTAGGAGGATTGGAATAGTGATTATCTCGAGATATAGCAACGTTCATGATATCATCAACCCAAACTCCTATAATACACGGTTTTCCATAGATTATATGTTCTGGTACCCAAGCAAATACAGCTAAAGCATAGAAATTTTCTTGCACACTGTATGTGGATCACCTCCTATGTTTGGAAGCCCGCAAGGGCTCTCCTTACCCTTATATTTTTTCAGAGTATTTGCTCTCGGGGTTCCTATATTCTTTGGAGGTTTTTTTAATTGTCTCTAAATTTCTTCTGATTTTTTGTATTATTGGTCTTCTTAGATTAATGATAGACGATGAAGACTAAATACGACCCAGAAGATGGAGACGAGGACATTCTTCCTCCTGGCTGGTTTCCAAACTAATCCTTTTTTTCAAACTCTTGTTTTGTTGATACTTTTACTAGTAAAACAGATTCTTTGACAGTTTCTTTCTTGTTGTCTTTTAGTATCTTTTGTCTCTTCTAAGTATAACATAGATGAGTGATGCAAAAATGAAACAAACATATGATCCAGAAGATGGAGACGATGCAATAACACCACCTTTGTGGTCTCCTGGTTGAGAATAACCTCTCCACTTTTTATTTTATTTAAATTTAGTTTATTTTTCCAAAGAATATTATCCTCGTTTATATACCAATTTAATCATTAGAAGCTAGATTGGGTCAGTGAGAATGAAGAAACATGAAAATGAATAAATTGCTGATTTTAATTAGCAATGCTGAGAGTGAAAATGAGTTATTTTCTTTGATAGAGATTTTAAGGCTGAAAGCAACTTATATTAAATCAGAAGAGATGGTCGATTTAATAGATAAAGCAATTGAAAAATGCACTGTTTTTAATTACAAGAAATCGTTGGTTTTTCTTTATGATCTTAGGATTAGATAATTTTATCATTTGCATTCAAATATTAAACAAGTCGCTTTATTGTTAAAAGAAATGGAAAAACTAACAGAGAGTATAAAAAATCACGATTGTACTGCTATATTCAATCAACTTGTCTGGCATGTTGAAAGATTAAGAGGTAACCATGATGTTAGTAAAAGAGCTATATATATAGCTATGGGATTGGTTAACAAATCCTTACTTGAAGATAATTATGTAATAAATTTCTGCAAATATTCCTATGCAATTGAAATTTGGATGACAAATCATAGCATGGAGAGTGCGATATTACTAGAAGAATGTGTGGCTTTCTTCTATAGGGAAGAATTTTACAGGAGTTTAGCTCAAACTATTGGGCTTCTTGGGATAATCTATACTCAATTGGGTGAAAACTCGAAGGCATTGGACTTGAGTAACCAAATTCTCTCTAATAGACATCACTTTGAAAACTTGTCAACTGACGTACAAGGGATTATATACTATTTTGCGGGATGGGGAAATATATTAAATGCTAATCTGCAAATGGCCGAATCCTATTTTGATGAAGCTTACAAGATTTTTAAACCGATCTATAAGGACAGTATCTACTTCAGTAATTTTCTAATACTTCACTCCTATTTTGCAATAGCTCAAGCATTACAAGGTAAGATAGATCAATCTTCTTCAATAATAAAAGAGGCACGTGTTCTCCTTCAAACAGATTATTTCAAGACTAATTTGAACAAAGCTACAGCTAAGCAGGTTAATCATAACCTCAATCTTGTAAATTTTTACAATATCTCGCGTCTAGGAAATTTCAGCCCTCAAAAACATCAAGAGCTCATCAATGATATATTGAAAAACATCAAAGATTTGCTTAGTGATTTCATGTCTCTTAGTGAATTCATCCTTAATGCAAATCTAGAACCCGATACACTTCAAGAGTTATTGGAAATTGATAATTTCAGTGTTATTCGTGTCAAACATCTTATCGAATATATGATGGAACAACAGAAACCAGAAACAGAAATCGATGAAAAACACAGAAACTTGAATTGTATATCTATATTGAAAAATAGAACATTAACAACCAAAACTACTTTCATGGAACATGTTTATGCAGATCTTCTCATCACTCAACAACTGTTCTCACTGAAAAGATATGCAGAGATTGTACCCCTTCTTAAGAAATATGAAAACAGGTTGAATCAGATTGAAGTCCTAGAGATGCGTGTTTTTATGGAAGCGTTCATCCAAGTGGGTGCTTACAAAAATGGTGATCCCCTTGGTCCTGCTTTACAATATATGGCCATCAAAAAATGTAGATTCTATGGGTTCTCTAGACTGGAAAATAAACTACTTGATTACTTACAATTACAGCATAAGGAGATAACAAGATCAGTATAGTGCTACCACGAGGGGTTCCTATGTTCTTTGGAGGTTTTTTTAATTGTCTCTAAATTTCTTCTGATTTTTTGTATTATTGGTCTTCTTAGATTGTTGATAGACTATAAAACGAACATATAATCCTGAAGACGGAGACGAAAGTATAACACCGCCACTATGGTCTCTCCACACTAGTTTCATTTCTTTTTCTTCTTCTACTTTTTGAAAAGTCTTTAGCAGATTATAGCTTGAATGAACTTGCTCTTTTATACATTGGCCAATTCTTTTTGAAAGCTCTAGGCCCGAATACCTGTAACCCTTTTTCTGATCTCCAAATCTCTGGAGCGTCTCTTGTAAAGACTGTAACTTCTCTATTTCGTTTGAAATCATTCTCCCAAGGAGTTAAACCGTACCCTGTTTTAGAATCAACCATGTAAATCCCATCTGGACAGGTAACGAATGGTTCGTTGTTTAACCAAGAGAGAAGATATTCATTCTGGTACCAAACCTTTAATTCATGGTTTTTTACATTTAGAGAATCAAGGATAATTTCCCCTGAGGTAAAACCTCCTTCTTCTGTTCTTGAAAAATCTCTTACCTTCCCAGTAAAAACTATTCTAGTTTCAGGGAGTGTATCGAGAATTGTTTTCATCGGTTGTTTTTTTTGTTCGTTAGCTGTCTTTACCTGTTTACCTAATTCTATTGCTAAAGACAGAGTTTGAGGAATAACTGCTTTCTGAGCTTCTTTAACCTTCATAGGACATCGAGCAACGCTCACTGATCCTCCCGACAAACGTGAAGAGGTTCTAGCAATGAGTTCACCTCTAATATCATCTGCTACATTTTTCATAATCTGAATATCACCATATTGGCTAACGATTGAGAAAGGTGAAATTGAAAGATCTTTGACCCTTGTTGTGCTGATAGATATTTTTGGCTTACTTCTTCCACAACAATCTCCATTGATGGCAACTTTACCCATTTGAGCAGCTACCATCAAAGGAATAATACTGTTGTAAGGTCCAAGTTCAGTGGCTACAAAAGCGCTGAATTCTTCGCCTAGGAACAATTCAAGTTCTTTAACAGCTCTAATCATAGGATTCTTTTCTACTATTTCTTTTTCTTCAACTAGTCTTTTTTCTTCTTCAGTAATTCCTCCTCCAACCATTCCAATGATACAAAGACTATCATCTGGTTGAAAATCTGTTAAGTCAGCAATCGTAAAATTCAGACCTATGTCATATATTTTATTGATATTCTCGAGAGCCTTAGCTTCACTTCCCCCTCCACCACAGGCTAAAATCTTTGCACCTATAACTAGATTATAGGCATCTCGTTTTGATAATTCTTGAATAGTCATGACAATTGAATTAGGATGTGCAGACTTTTATGCTTTTTCCGTTGATATGTTTACTAGTAAAACGATTTTATTGTCAGTTTCTTTCTTGTTGTCTTTTAGTATCTTTTGCCTCTTCTAAGTATAATCAATAGAGTGATGCAAATGAAACAAACATATGATCCTAAAGACGGAGATGAAGACATTCTTCCTCCTGGCTGGTTTCCAAACTAGCCTTTTTACCTTCTTTTTGAAGCTGAAATATCTACCAAGTATATAAATCAAAGTTTTCATAATATCTTTAGTGGGTTAGAGTGAGTTATAGTAATCAACATTTTCACATAGATAAAATTCAAACGTTGAAGGATCTAGAGGAGATAATTGATAAACTTCGTATTTTATCAGCAAATGAGAAATCAGACGGAGTTATCAGTATAATAGAAAAAGCAATTGAAAAGAGCTGTAGATTAAAACATTCAATTGCTACAATCAAGTTATATGAATTAAGGATAAAGCAATTGTTTGGAAATCGAAACACTGTTTCCTCAATTAGTAAGACACTTCAAGATATGAAGAATTTATCAATAAAAATGAATTATACTGAGGGGCTAATTCTTTGTTACTCAATTGAATGGGGTTTTGAGAAATTTATAGGAAACCAAACAAAGAGCAAGGAAGCAATACTAAAAGCCATGGAATTACTAAAATCATCGAACAATCTAGACATATATACCTATAATGTAACTAGATATAGCTACGCAATAGAAATCTGGTTAGAGGATTATGATTTCAAGAGCTGTGAAATATTTGAGGAATGTGTTTCATATTTTATTAAAGTAGGAAACTATAAAGGTCTGTTTCATTCATTGGGATATCTGAGTATCATATATCTGCATATGCAGAAAAGAAACAAAGCGATTAAGATAGCACAGAAGATTCTTTCCATAAAGTTAGATCTAGAGATACTTCCAAAAGACTTGCAGGTTATAGCCTATTACTTTTTGGGGGTTTCTTTTAAGTTGCAATGTTCCCTTTCTAAAGCTAAAACATTTTTCCTAAAAGTAAAACAAATATTTGAACAGAATAAGATGATTAAATCAACATACTATATTCCAACTCTTTCCCATCTTTTAGTAATTACAGCTTTACAAGGAAATTTAGATACTTCCCATAAAGAAATAGCACAAATTGAAAAATTATTAGAAATAGATGTTTTGAGAAGCAATCTTACTAAATTTAATGAAAATCAGATTAAACACACATTTAATTTGACGAAATTTTATATCTATTCTAGGACTGCTGTATATGAAAAAATTAAAGATCAAAAACTAATTTCTATTATTCTAAAAGATTGTAAATTGTATTATAGCGATTTTGTAATGTTAAGTGAATTTATGCTTGTTGCAGACATTAACAGTAAGAATCTAAGACAAATGCTATTAATCAATAACTACAGTATAAATCGAATTAAGCATATTGTTAGATTTAAACTTGAAAAACAGAAATCTTTGTCAAAGATTGGTAAAGAGCAGAAGATTCAGAACTGTATAGCTATTTTGAAAAACCGAATAAAAACAGGAATGAACACTTATATTGAACATGTTTATGTTGATTTACTCATAGCTAATCAGCTATTTTCTTCAAAAAGATATGCAGAGATTTCACCTCTATTAAAGAAATATCAGAAACGACTTCACAAGATTGATGTTCTGGAAATGCGTATTTTCATGGAAGCTTTTATCCAAGTAGGAGCATTCAAGAGTGGAGATCCTCTAGGTCCAGCTTTGCAATATATGGCTATAAAGAAGTGTAGGCTTTACGGATTCTCTAGATTAGAAAATACATTACTAAAGTATTTACAATTGCAGCAAGAGCAAATAACAAGAACCATGTAGAACTCAAGAAAGGGGTCTTAGATCCCTTTGAGGTTTTGTCATTTGTCCTAAAAAATATTTTGTAAATACGATTTTAATCTTCCAAGCCCTTCAAGTCAAGTTCTCATTTTCTTCTGTCTTACCACGCTTTTAGCACTTTATGTGGTAAGATTAATTTAATTTTCATGTCGGCTGTCGGTTTTGGTTCTGCAATTAGAATCGGTTGCCAATTTTTACTTTTACTTGTCCAGTAAACATTTCTAGGGAACAAATGATATATTATTGAAATCAAATAATTTTGAGAAAAAGAGAGGAAATAGAGGTTTTGTTCCCCTCGAGTGATGCCTGCATATCCTTCTACGCTCTCTTCGCCACCCTCTACTTCCACTAGTTGAATGTGTTCATCTTAAAAAAACTACTATGAAATAATATGCCAAATCTTCTTTTTTTCTTTTTGACAATGTTTTTATCATTGCACGAAAAGGTTAATGGGAAGCAGTATGGTAGATGCAGACTCTTTATGGCACACTATTAAGGTTGGTCCAAATCCTCCTGAAGAGGTTTATGCTATTATTGAGAACCCTAAAAATAGTAAAAACAAATATGAGTTAGGGAAAGATGGTATAATTTACTTGGATCGTGTTTTGCATTCATCTGTTCATTTCCCAGGTGATTACGGATTGATTCCTCAAACCTATTTTGAGGATGGTGACGCACTTGATATACTTGTTCTTATTTCTGAACCTACCTTTACAGGTTGTGTTGTAGCTGCTAGGCCTATTGGTGTTCTTAGAATGAAAGATGAAAAAGGACATGATGACAAGATTCTGGCTGTTGCTTCAACCGATCCTTTCTATCATGGTGTTTATGAATTAGATGATGTTTATCCTCACACACTTAGTGAAATTGCAGAGTTTTTCAAGACCTACAAAGGTTTAGAGCATGGTAAAAAGGTAGAGGTGCTAGGGTGGGATAAGAAGACAGAAGCTTTCAAATGCGTAACTCACTCTATGAAATTATACAGAGAATTATTTAATAAGAAGTAAAGCAACATTCATTTTTTCTTATTCATTTTCATTGTCATAACGGAATGTTCATAATAAAAATTTCTTTGAGGTACATCAGAAGTTACTATAAACTAGGAGAACGCTTGTTATGGCTCTCGAAAAATGGATAAATAATGAGGATTTGGAGAAACTTCGTGCTCTCGAAAAATGGATAAATAATGAGGATTTGGAGAAACTTCGTGCTCTCGAAAATCCTAAAGTTGAAAAGGTAATTGAAGAATTTCTTACACTTTGCAAACCTGCTAAAGCAAGAGTAATTGATGATTCACCAGAAGATATTGCTTATATTCGTCAACTTGCCATTGATAACGGCGAAGAGATGAAAGTAGCGGTAAAAGGACATACAGTTCATTATGACGGTTTTTATGATCAAGCCAGGGATAAGAAAAACACTCGTTTACTTGTTCCAGCTGATGAAAAAGAGAAATATGGTCAGCATATTAACACTGCTGATCGTGATGAGGGAATAAAGGAAGTTCTTGAGATTATGGATGGGGCGATGGAAGGAAAAACTGTTCTCATAAGATTTTTCAGTTTAGGTCCAACCAAATCCAAGTTTTCACTTCTTGCTCTTCAACTTACAGATTCTGCATATGTTGCTCATTCTGAAGATATTCTATATCGAATGGGTTATGAAGAATTTAAACGTCGAAAAGGCGATGATTTTTTCTATCTCATACACTCAGCAGGTGAACTTACAGATAAAAATGTTACAAAAAATGTTGAAAAAAGAAGAATATACATTGATTTAGTTGAAAATCGTGTTCTTTCGGTTAACAACCAATATGCAGGAAACAGTTTAGGATTAAAGAAACTTGCTTTAAGATTGGCTATTAACAAAGCAGTAAATGAAGACTGGCTCACTGAGCATATGTTTATTAGCGCTGTTTGGCCCCTGGATAAAAGTAGAAAAACTTACTTTCTTGGAGCTTTTCCAAGTGCTTGTGGTAAGACTAGTACAGCTATGATCCCTGGTTTTACAATTGTTGGAGATGATATAGCATATTTAAAATTAAATGTAGCAGGTGAAGTTAAAGCTGTTAACATCGAACAAGGTATTTTTGGGATTATTAAAGATGTTAATCCAGATGATGACCCAGAAATCTACAAAAACTTATGTACTCCTCGAGAAGCCATCTTTTCAAATGTATTAATCAATGAAGGCACACCTTATTGGTTAGGAATGGGTAAACAAGTTACTGTTCCAGATAAAGGAATCAATTGGACTTCCTCCAAGCTTGGAGATTGGGAAGCAGGAAAACATTTCGACGATGAAGGTAATGAATTAAAATTCTCTCACCCAAATGCTAGGTATACCATTAGAATTGAAGGACTTGAGAATGCGGATGAGGCCATTCATGATCCTGACGGTGTCAAAGTTTCAGGAATCATCTATGGAGGCAGAGATTCTAATACATCTGTTCCTGTTTATGAATCATTCTCATGGGAACATGGAGTATTTATAGGAGCATCTATTGAATCTGAAACTACCGCAGCAACTTTAGGTAAAGCTGGTGTTAGAAAACATCAACCAATGGCAAACTTAGATTTCATTGTTACACCCTTAGGCAAATACTTGAATGCACATTTAAACTTCGGTAAAAGAATTGACGATACAAACCGTCCTCGAATCTTTTCAACAAATTACTTCCTTAAAGACGAAAACGGTCGTTATTTCGATGAGATCTTGGACAAGAAAATTTGGTTACTGTGGGCTGAAGGTAGAGTTCACGGGGAATATGAAGCCATTGAAACACCAATTGGTCTTATCCCAAAGTTTGAAGATATAGCGAGTCTCTTCAAAGGAGCATTCGATGTAGACTATACTAAGGAAAGGTATGAAGCAGAATTCTCGATAAGAATTCAGAAGTTCCTTGAGAAGATAGAAAGAATAGAAACAATCTTTCGAGCAGAGAAGGATATTCCTGAAAAGTTCTTTGTTGAACTAGAGGAACAAAAGAAACGACTACTAGTTGCTAAAGAAAAGTTTGGTTCTGATATCTTATCACCCCTTCTTTTTTAATAATGGGTAAAATCAGGGGATTTATTTTTCCCCCATATTTTTTGTGATTATTTGTGGTGCATATATAGAATAGACTATACTCAATAATAGATTAAGTTGACATTAGGATATCAAATAGATGAGAATAAGCAGAGCAAAAAAACGAATAAATTCGCTCTTGTAAACTATATTATAGGGATACCAACTATTGCATTGTTAATATTACTTATGGCAAAAGGGTTTCTAGCAGATCATACCATCACATCTTCTTTAGCTCTTAGTGTTCTTGCAATTGGTGTTTGTTATTCTATTTTCAGGATTGTTAAAGAAAAGAAAAATAAGGAGCAAAATTAGTTAAATTGATACCTTAAACTTATTGCTAGATTGCACAAAACACCCTTAAAACCTCTATTTTAAGCTGAAAATACATTTTTGTCGAGAATAAGAACTTAGAACAATAAAAAATACCCTTTTTGTCTATCAAAGTTCATAATCTCGGTAATTTTTCTCCTGTACTATTTATGTCGGGACTTGTACAAAGAAATAAACTTTCAAGTAAATGTTTACTCAATAAACATTTCATAAGAATTTTTAACTAGTTGGTTGAATAAAGATATTCTAGAATGATTGTATCAATCGTACTGAACCAAAATATAGAATATATATTTGAGCAAACAAAGAACAGAACAAAAAGCATTTTGATTTAATCAGCAAAATGTGCTAGATATTTAACAGAAGTACTAAGATAGGCGAATACAAGAGTTTCAAGAATATGGAAAAAAAAACACGTAAAATTTATTGAATATTCTTTGGAATAATTATCTATTATTGATTAACAAAATAGTGAATAAATTAAAAGCACAACTATGAGAGGTTAAGAAAATTAAAATCCCAGATAATGAATATTCTAAAACATTGATCCTGGGTTGGTATAGAATTATGAAAGTAGAATGAAGAAGTAATCAATCTGCACAAGAAAATAATAAAAACAATAGCTGCATAAACTTGAAAACTAACTTGGGGGTCTTAAAAGAATTAATTACTTAAAAGAGATGTTTTTTATAATACATAGATAATACATTAAATATACTAGTTGACTACAATGTTATTCTGTTGAAAATGTTTATATTTAAAACAAAATCCTTGTAGAAACGTGATTGAAGAAGTAAGAGATTTACTCAAGCGTATTGATCAAATAATTGATTCAGAATCAAGAAGGATGACTGATCAGATAGATGAACTAAAAGAAGAATTAAAGGAATTAAAGGAATCTGGAGAGAATATCAGCTCAATTCGAGATGAAGTTAAGAACCTTACTTCACAATTAGATGAAATAACATATGAACGAGATAGTCTTCAGAAAACAGTTGAAAAGCTATCACCTTTAGAAAGTATAACTGAAGAATTAAACGAACAAGTAGAAAATTTAACACTGCAGCAAGAGGGATACATTTTCACAATTAGGGTAATATCAAATTGGCTACCTAGCCAAAAAGAGAACATCGATGTTCTTGTAGCTTTATCGTCGTCTCCAAACCACACTTGTACATTAAAAGAATTATATAGCAAAACAACAATTCCTGAAGTCACATTAAAGAATCGTATTCTTCCTATCCTAGAAGATAACTCACTGATAAGAATAGATGGTAAGGATGTTAAGCTTACAATAAAAGAGAGTGAGTAATGCCATAGGACGTTTGCGTAAGAAGTTCCGCAAAGTTAAATAAGACAAATTGTTAAACATAATATACATGAAGAAAATACTCAAATCTCGTCGAGGAGTTTCAAGTATTATATCAACGTTAGTAATATTCACAGTAATGGTTTCTGCTTTAGGTTTGGCTTTTTCGCAAATAGTACCATCACTAGAAAGGTTTCAGACACAAAGTGATCTAACAGCTGCAACAAACACATTCTTGTCTTTCGATTCAGAAATTAAAACACTGATCAACACACCAGATAACTCTTCAAGCGTATTAAGATATAATCTTGATAATGGGATACTAGATTTGAAACAAAATAGAGAAATATCCTTATTGATAAATTCAGGAGGAGTTACTTTATTGAATAGATCCTATTTTACAGGAGAGGTTGAGTATAAAATAGAAGGGAATTATAAGGGGTTGGGAGGAGCAATATACGACTTTGGTAGTCCATTATTACTTGTTTATTCGCTTAATAGAACAGCGCAAATGATGAATATTGTTCACCAAACATTTGATGGATACAAGACCATTCAATTATACTACAGTGTTTTTGTGAGTATAGAAATAACAAGTGAAACAGATGTAGAAGTTAATTTCATGATAGTTCACCTGAATACCTCAAAAACTTTGGATGGGCAAGGAGAGTATTTTCCAATAGTAAATACGCAAGATAAGATCCAGATTGTGAAACTAAGTCAAGTGATAGAAAGTTTTAATCTGGGTGAACAAAGTGATGAACTATCTATAAAAGCTCAAACCGCAGGTTTTTCACAGAATATAGCTTACACATTAGCACCGCCAGTTTTCTCGTTAACTGTTAATATCATACACATAAACATAGATTTTCGCACTGTATGATAGAAAACAATCAAAATAATACTGACGAAAAAGGATATAATAGATAGTAATCATGTCTATCTAGCGAAGTTTTCTCGTTTGAGATTGGACTTATGGGTGTAAAACCCTTGTATGATATTCTCATTTCGAAACTTCGCTACCCATATTTATCTTCTGATGGATTTACTATTTTGACTGGTTTGTTCGTTTACCTGTTGCTTTAGTGTGTATTCTACTTCCACCCTTGTTACAGCTTTAATCCTTTTTAAGAAAAACTTGCTTTGTTGATATTTTAACTAGTAAAATAGTTTCTTTGTCAGTTTCTTTCTTGTTGTCTTTTAGAATGTTCTTACACTTCTAAGTATAACTTAAACGAGTGATGAACAATAATGAAACAAACATATGATCCTGAAGACGGAGACGAAAGTATACTTCCCCCACTTTGGTGGCCTTAGATGGCTACCTTTTCTTAACTTTTTATAATAGTATTATCACCCTTTATAAACGAATTTGTGGATTAATTTATGATAGCAATGGATATTGATGACATACTTGTATCTGTAAATAATATTGATTCACAAGTAGCATTGGAAATTGTGTTGAAAGATCTCCGTATTTTATCATATAATAAAAAAGAGAATAATCAAGTTATTAGGTTACTTGATAAAGCAATTTCAAAGGCTAAAAAAACAAAATTTAAAAGAATCTTATTAAATCTTTACAGTTTAAAAATTTCGCAAATTCATCATTTGAAACCAAAAATTCAAGAAATCATACAGATTATTGAGAAGATGCAGCTTCTTCTTGAAGATCTTGATTATGCAGAAGGGTATGCCTTATACTATTCGCATTTATGGTATATTGAAAAAATTCAAGGTAATGAGAAGAAAGCAAAAAAATACATCGCTAAATCTGCAGAAAAGCTTAATGCAAATAACATTGAAGATGAATTTGTATATTATACATGTAAGTATACGTATGCAGTTGAAAAATGGTTAGAAGAACATGATTCTGAAAGTGCAATAATTCTAGAAGAGTGTGTGCATTATTTCTTCAAGGAAGGATTCTATAGGAGTTTAGCTCAAACTGTTGGACTTTTGAGCATAATCTATAGCAGACTACATGAAAACACAAAAGCATTAAACTTAAGCAACAGCATTCTTGCTAACAGAGCACTTTTTGAGAATTTACCTCTTGATGTAAAAGGAATCGTTTACTATTTCACAGGTTTGGGTTATATGTTAGATGCTAATCTAGTAGTAGCTGAATCGTATTTCAATGAAACTTATGATATCCTTAAACCGATTTACAAAAACAGCATCTATTTTGCCTATTATCTAGTCTTACTTTCCTATCTTGCCACCGTCAGAGGTTTACAAGGGAAAACTGAGCAAGCTACAGATATGGTTAAAGAGGCAGATAAACTTCTCCAAACAGAATTCATCAAGAAAAACTTGGATGAAAATTCCAAAAAACAAATTACTCATACTCACAACTTAACAAAATTCTATAATTTGTCACGTTTAAGCAATTATAATTCTCAAGAATATCATGAATTAATAAAGGAAATATATGAAGGTTGTAAGGTTCAGTATAGTGAATTTATAACCTTTAGCGAATTCATCCTTAATTCCGATCTTGATTCTGATAAACTTCAATCATTATTAACAATCGATAATTTTAGCATTAATCGAATAAAACACCTGATCAAATTCATGTTAGAAAAGCAAAAGTTAGAAACAGAGATTAGTCAGGAACAGAAGACATTGAACTGTATAGCTATTTTAGAAAAGCGCGTAACAACAAGCAAAACTACATTCATAGAACATGCTTATGCGGATCTCCTTATAGCTCAACAACTGTTTTCACTTAAGCGGTATGCAGAAATCTCTCCCCTTCTCAAACAATATGAAAATAGGCTACAGAGAATTGAAGTTCTAGAGATGCGAATCTTCATGGAAGCATTTATCCAAGTAGGAGCGTACAAAAATGGTGACCCTCTTGGACCTGCTCTACAATACATGGCTATTAAGAAATGTAGAAATTATGGTTTCAGTAGATTGGAAGATACTCTATTGAATTACCTACAATTGCAGCAGAATGAGATAGCAAGAACCATATAAAATTCAAGGGAGAGGGTTCTTTGTTCGTTAGAGGCTATATTTGTCTCTGAATTTCCTTGGAGATTATTATCGTTACATCTACTATATTATTGATAATCTATGAAACAAAAATATGATCCTGAAGATGGAGATGAATCTATACTTCCGCCCTTGTGGCACCCTTAATTTTTTTTTAATAAATAGAACTAGATAAATCTGCGGTATAACAGTTTTCAAGAAAGTTTAGTGAGTGTTATGTTATACCTAATCCATAGATTTTCAAAAATATGCAATATAAATTAGTATACTATAAGACAATAATAAAGATAAAGGCATATTATGACATAAGGCTGGTAGTATTAAGATGAATCAAATAGTTCGCTTCAGTAATGTATCAAAGAGATTTCAGCTATTCTGGGAGGAAATAGTCATATTTAAGGAGATAAATCTAGAGATTGATAGAAACGAACTAGTTTTATTATATGGTCCTAGTGGAAGTGGAAAAACAACTTTACTTAATCTGCTTACAGGACTCATGCACCCAAACGAAGGGGAAATAGAAGTTGCTGGGTTATACATAGATTTGATTGAAGACAGAGAAAAAGCTGATTTTCGCTCAAACTACCTTGGAATAGTTTTTCAAGAAAACAACCTTGTTTCTACACTTACAGTCAGAGAAAATATAGTCCTCTTCCAAGAACTCTGTGGTTTTGATGGAGAGGAGGAAGAAAGGGAGAAGAAGATAGACGGATTATTAAAAAGATTGAAAATAGACAACAGGAAAGATAGTTTTCCAGCTCAGCTAAGTGGAGGAGAAAAGAAAAGAGTAGCTATAGCAAGAGCTTTGTCTAATAATCCTCACATATTAATTTTAGATGAACCTACAGGGAACCTAGATCGCGAATCAGCAGATATGTTATGTGACTTAATCAACGAGATTTTTACTACAACAGATATCACAATAATTGTTGCATCTCACGATCAAAAAATGAAAGAGATAGCATCAACAATATACAAAATAGGTTCACAAGCAGTGGTTCTGGAAGAAGACCATCCTGAAAGAAGAAAAAAGGATGACATCAAGTATAGAGCTATTGGTTCTTTGGAAATGCAAGAAGAAGAAACTGAACTCAATGATGGATACACAGAGAAAGAAATAATGAACATGACAGAGGAAGAACTAGACTTCATAGAAGAAGAAGAAAAACAGGAAAAATAGATGTGTTAGTGGGATATAGATGATGGGACAACTGAAATTTGCTTGGATTGATTTTAGAAGATCGTTCCTGAGCTCATTGTTTACATTCATTAGCCAAATAATAACCTATTCAGCTATCACAATCAGCATAGGATTATTCTCATTAATGAGAACTAATCTCCAAATGTCATTAGATTATGTTTATTTTAGTTCCTACATGTTAATTACAATTTTTTTCATAGTGGTTTGTATAATAATTGGATTAATTGTAACTATCAGATCAATAGATCTTAAGTTTCAAAGTCAAAAAGATGACATAGCTATCATGAAAAATGTAGGAGGAAAAAGTAGGTGGATATACAGCTACTTCATCTTTAATCAGATATTAACAGCCGTAATAATGCTATTATTGGGGATAATCCTAGGATTAATTGTTTTAGTTATAACAAGCGTTTCTTTTGGCTTTGGGAGCATATTTAGCTATGTAGGGTTTTTACCAATTCTTGCAGGAAACTTGGCAATATTGGTTTCCTCATATTTTAAAGCACATTATACAATATTAAAGTTCATTAGCGAAAAAGACTTTGAAATATCTTCAAGTAGTTTAAGTAACTACAAAAGCATCTTTGAATTTGATGCAGTAATAAACAAGTTTAGTTCATCAGTAAAACTAGGAGTAAAGAACTTCCTAAGATCAGGAAAGGTGCTAACGAGTTTGCTATTTAGCTTCTTTCTAATTTTCGCCTCAATTTCATTCGTTTTGGGACCATTAACAGTAGCTGAAACACATTATGTAAATATGAATAATAGGTTTCAAGATTACAATTATGTAATAGGATCGCCAGATGCGATAGATTTCTTTAATCAAAGTTTACCAGTTCAAGAATATAGTAATAGCTCTTACACGGGATTAGATAATGACCTAGAACATTTCTATGATACCTCTATATCACCTCAACTATTAACGGAATTAGGGGGGATAGGAGTAACGTATCAGAAGTACTTCATATCAAAACTGCAAGTACAAGAATTATCAGGGTATGAAATATTGAATGATATATATTTACCAATAGGGCAAAATCGTAAAGTATACGCTACAATAATAGGATATGAAAATATCAATTTCGAAGAAAATGAATATATAGCAGGGACCAACCCGAACCCTTCGAAAGATGAGGTGTTGATAGGTGATTCATTAGAAGCTAAACTATTTGATAACAGCACGCTTCAAAAATTAAAACTTCACGATGATTCAAATCAGTACAAAATTAGTGGGGTAGTAATAGATAGTTTTGCAGCAGGATACAGCATTTATTGTCCACTGAACAAGTTAATCGCTGAGGGAGTTGCCAATGGGACTAATTTGCTTATGTTAGAAAATGTAGATGCAGCAGTTTATGATGATATAAGTGAGATTCTGGAAGAATATGGATATCAAATAATAAGTATGGAAAAGATGATTGAGCAAAGTCTAGCGAATTATAACAACTTCACTAATATGTTTAAAGTGCTAGGGGGAGTAATGTTTGCAATATTTTCATTCCAAGTAATAGTATATTCATTCCTGTATTTCCTAACATATAGAAAGGATTTCGAACTACTATACAGGCTAGGAATAAAAAAGAGAAGTATATACGGATCAGTAGTAACGGCAATACTTCTACAAATTATTCCAGGGATAGCTTTAGGAAGCTATTTTGGAGCAATAATAGGAAGATATTTTCTTGTACCTTATGCAGTATTATCAAACTTTGCAGTGATAATCATAGCAGTAATAGTGGGATTCATACTAATAGCAACAACTGCTTCAATCTATGCAAGTAAAAAAGGGTTAGAAAGAGTTATTGTATGATCAAGAAATTGGTACAAAATCTTTTGTTAGCATCTTGTTAATTTCTCTTTGTGGTATCTCTTTAGCTTTAAGACCTGCAATAAAGACATTAAGACATTCTTTACAGTAGACTTTCTTGATTCTAGTATTGTATGTCAATTGAGACATAAACTTGCTTTTTCCACAGATCGAGCACCTATCTTGGGTACCCGCTGTAATATCAGCTGTGCAGTCTTCGCAATAATTGACCTTACCCTGGACAGGACGTCCACACTTAGCACAAAAACGTACTCTAGTAACCATAGTATCGAGATTTCCGGTCATTAAAAGATTTTAAACATTTGTATAGTTAAATAAAAAAGCTGACAAGTATACAGACTCCCCATTGTTTCTTGTGGAAGTGATATTTATTGTACATATTGGAAAAAAAGTATAATATAGGTTAATTGTACATAGCCTCCCAATAAAAGTAAAATGTTGATTATATAAATCTTTCGATATTTAATACAAAAAAAGCCTATTTATATAGATAATAACTTCCAGTCGAACTAGAGGGGTCGGTCTAAATTTTAGTCGGAACAATTATTTGTTAATACGTATCTTTTTATTGACCTGTACCTAGACAAACGTGATATCTACCTTTAAATACAAATTACTGAGTAAACATAATAAGTAACAAAGTGAGTCTAATGCCTAAAGAAATCACGATTAAACTACCTGATGGGACGATCATAAGGATACCTTCAGGAGACACTGAGAGTTTAAAGACCACACTTGCTTTAGTTACTGGAAAAGAAGCTGTTGCTACTGAAGGAGAGCGCGAACCAATTAAGATGAATTCTATTACCGAACTCCTTGGAGCTTCAATTATTGAACGAGTTGCCAGTATTATCAGGAACCATTATCCTGAGAGTGATTGGTTTACCTCTAATGAAGTCTGTGAGTTATATGAGATAGTGTTTAAAGAAGGAATAAAGATGAGCACTGTCAGTACTTATCTTGCACGCTTAGCAGACGAGAACATGTTACATCGAAAAGGTAACGTCTCTCAACGCTTGTATTCCGTAACCACCAAACTTTTGGAAATCTATGGTGAGTTAAAGATACTGGAAATCCACCCTGATCTAAGATAATTTCGAGTAAAAACTTTTTTTTATTATTATCTTACCACGTAAATATATTTCTCTGTGGTAAGATATTTCTTCTATCTTATTTTTCTTATCTGATCCTCAATATCCCTTAATTTATCTTACCACATTATTTATTCTATGTGTGGTAAGATTACCCATTCAATCATTTCGGCGCTTGAAACAGCTAATCTCTCTCCCTTTTGAAATAAATTGAATAGTTGTAAATTATTCTAATATTTCCTTGTCATTTAATTTCTTTATTGTTTTAGTATTTTCTTCCTCTTTCTAAGAATAAGTAAATGAGTGATACATAATGATGTACAAACAAAAATATGATCCTGACGAAGGAGACG
>BPTM01000197.1 GCA_023705945.1 Candidatus Heimdallarchaeota archaeon | reverse complement strand
GGATGTTCTACCAATTCTATGAACGTAATTTTCAGCATTTCCGACAGGCAAATCATAATTGAATATATGAGATACGTGAGGGATATCCAAACCTCTTGCAGCAACATCAGTAGCAATTAAACAGGTAATCTTGTTTTTCCTGAAATTACTCATGACTATTTCTCTTTGCTTTTGAGTCATGTCTCCTTGGAGTGTATCTATTTTTAATTGGATTCTTCTATCGTTAATGAGCCTTTTCTTCAACATTGCTGCCCATCTTTTTGTATTTACAAAAATGATGCAAGATTTTGGTTTTTCCTTTTGCAGAATTTTGATGAAAGCATTATATTTCTTCTTAGGGTCATCAATTTCATAGTAATATTGCTTGCAAGAAGCAACGGTAAGTTCATCCTTGCTGACATCTATTTCAACTAGTTCTTGACCCCAGCTAAAATCAGAAGCGATTTCCTTTATTTCCTCCAATAATGTAGCAGAGAACAATAACAATCTTGGAAATACATCTTTCATAGCGTCAAATAAAATGAAATCGATATCAGGAAGGAATCCCATATCAAGCATCCTATCTGCTTCATCTAGAACGACGAACTTGACCTTCTTGAATGTCACTGCTCGTCTATGATATAGATCTATTAGTCTTCCTGGAGTGGCAATTATTATTTGAGCACCAGATCTAATGTTGCGTATTTGTCGATCAATAGATACTCCTCCATAAACTTCTACTGCTTTGAGATGTCGATATTTTGTCACATCACTTATTACGTGATATACCTGTTTACATAATTCTCTTGTTGGGACCATTATCACTGCTTGTACATTGCGTAGTGATGGGTCAAGTTTCTCAGCTAGGGGTATAGCAAATGCTAATGTTTTCCCTGTCCCTGTTTTTGCTTGAGCTAAGATATGACTTTTTTCCCCCTCTAATATTGCTGGGATTGCTTTTTCCTGTATATCTGTTGGAGTATTTATCCCCATGTCGTCTAAAGCTTGTTTTATTTCTTGTTTTAAGTTGTAATCTTGAAATTTCATTGGTTTCATCTGTAATTATTTATGATTCAAAACCAAGTATTATTGTTGCGAATGTTTGATTCTTTTCAATTAATATCATAGTTTCTGAAATGTTGAAAAAACAGAATAATTTTATTTTCTTATCTTCCTCATCTCTGACTAATCTTTTCCCCAATGCTTTAAAAGACTTTGTTATTACAACTGAGAGAAGATATGGTCAGTGCAATGCACTCTTTTTTACGAAAATGGTTAGATAGGCTTTCTTTTAGGCTACAAATGGGTAAAGTTTAAGTAATTTGTCAAAGAATTGTTTATTTACTATGAAAAAAGCCTACAAAACACTTCTCCTATTCACGATTTACTTTGTTCTAGTTACATCCACCAACACTTTGTACTCTTTTCCTGATAACCAGATTGATATTCCAAACCTCGACGCAGTTGATTCAACACCGCCAGTTATTATTTTTGATTTATCAGACATGTCGTCTAATGGTATTTTAAGAATCAAAGTTTACGATACTGAGACTAATCTTAGTGAAGTTGTAGTAAAATGGAATGGAGTAGAGCTTACTTCTCCTCCGAATATTTCTATTATATGGTATTATGTAGTATATAATTCCACCAATACTCCACTTTCTGTGAAGAATGATGACAGCGAAAGTACATTTGATGTTGCAGCCCCTGATAGTAACAGCAATTCATATGACGGTGCAATTGATGTAGATGAGGTATTCATACCGGGAGACCATAATGATATAGAAGTAGAAGCTGAAAACTTAGATGGTACTAGATCTTATTCTACAACATCCTTCTGTAATTCAATAGATTGCTGGGGTAGAGGTGGTGGATCACTAACAACTGAAACACCATCAAATACACTGGAGGTTCAAACAGGCATACCTATAATGGTTTTTAATATGACGGGCTATTATTGTTGTGGATACATAGAACCTAGAATAGAATCTAATGGAAGTTCGATTACTAATTTCACTATATCATACAATGAAACTGCAAACATGTTGTCTATGACAGTACTGACAGAAAATGGGTATTTCTACAAATCTGCTCTACTTCTGGATCCTACAGTCGATCTAAATCTATTTGGATGTGATGACTGTTCATGTCTAATAGATGAAACTGAAACCACAGACACCCCAAGTTATCTTTTCATAACGATTTTATCAAGTGTATTCATTTTAACAACAATAGTGAATCTTAGAAAACATAAGAGTAAAAAGTAATTTTTCTCTTATATTTCATTTTTTTCTTGCAAATATTTCAGTTACTGTTTGAGATATTGCCATTCTGTTGAGTACACTTATTGGCTGACCAGTTTCTTCAGAGTCCTTGAACATATCCCAAAGGGGAGAAGGATCCTTTATTTCATCAATAAAAGCATTCATCTTATTGATGCTCGAATAGGCTTTACCTTCAAAAACATAGGAAAACAAAAAAGAATTAATATTTTTTGTCAAGTAAGTATATTCCTGGAACCTGTTTCTTCGAATAAAGTCAACGTTTTCTTCTAATCTTATTTCCTGAAGAATTTCTAAAAACTGCGCTAAATCTTGTTCCTCTAATTCAAAGTCAAAATTTTCTGTGAAAAGGATTGACCCTGATGAGTTGAGAATAAACAACATAATGGGATACTCCTCTTCTTTCACTGCATATGAGGTATCAATCATTCTCTTTTTTATCATTTGATTAAGCATTTGTTCTATATGGGTTAGTTCAAGTTTTTCAGCAACCGTGGGGAGTTTCCTTGTAAAATCATCCCACTGGTCCAATTTATCTAGAATCAAATCATATTCATTAGAAATGATTATGGCTAATCTGCTCAACCCTCTTTCCTCTGCAAGTTGTTGAGCATTAGAAATAAAGGATTTTGCTTCATCAATTTTAATTTCTATAAGAGCTATTTGTGCTTGTAATAGATAAGTTTCAGCTAATAGGGGATAGAGATTATTATACGAAGCAATTTCAATAAGTTGAGCGATATATCCTTTTGCTTCTAGAAGAATGGACATATCTTCTGTTGTACCAAGTTCAATTAGGAGAAGTTCGCAAAGATTCAGAATAGATTCAATAGAAATGCTGTAATCGACATTTTGTTTACTTATTAGATCGAGTAGAATCTTCTTAGATTCATTTGCAGCTTCAATCTCTCTTTGATGCTTTAAGTAAATAGATTTTGCAAAGAGGTAGAGATGTTCAATCTCAACACTATCTGTTTCTGAATTAAGAATTTCTAATCTTGCAAGATAATTGTGAGATTCCTCGTTTTCTTCTAAAATTAGATGTAGAACCACTAAGGATTTCAAAGATAATGCAAGTTTGCTGAGTTTGTCTCCCATCTGCATTTTTTCTCTGAACTCTAATGCTAACTTATGGTATTCTTGAGCTTTTTCTAATTCATCTTTCTTTAGATAAAGATCTCCTAAGTTATAATAAAGCCCTCCGAGATTGTCAAGCGCCTTTACTTTGTGGAAAATTTCCAATGATTGTTTGTAATGTTTTAACGCTTCATCGAGTTCTCCTTTATCACAAAATAACATACCATACAATCTATGGGCAATTCCTAGGCAGTGTTCATCTCCCATTTCTTCATTCATTTTATAATAAATATCTAGAGTTGAAAGTGCCTTATCATAATCCCCTTTTGTTTGATAAAGACCATGAATATTAATTAATACATTTATTACTCGAGCCTTATGACCAATTTGCTCGAAATAATTTTTCGCTTTTACAAGATATTCCAAAGATTGATCTAATTTCCCTAACCCCTTGAACAGGAAACCAAGATATTGACTATTAAAAGCTAAATTATACTCATCATTTAATTCCTTAAAGATTTCTCCACTCTTATTCTCAAAGTCTAAAGCTGCATTAAGTTTATCCTCTTTGAACTTTATTCCAGCTATCATATGATAAATAAGTGCGATAACTTGTCTATAACCTAATTCTTCAGCGATGGATAAACTCGATTCATAATTCTGCATAGAGATGTCTAAATGTCCATAATAAAAATACACATCTGCAATGTTCTTTATGATTATTGCATTCAGATACATGTTGTTCAATTTCTCGTTTAATGACAGAGATTTATTGAACGCTTCTAGAGATTTTTCAAACTCATACTCTTCTAAAAATACTTCTCCCTTAATCATATGAAAACGAATTTCACGCTTTATGAATTGAGTGTCTTCATCTTTTCTAACCTGTTCTATCAAAACTTTTAGCTGATTGATTACTTCATCTCTTTCTTTAAATTGTTTCAATTTGACAAGAGATAATGTCTTAAAGATTAACCCATCAAGTCTATGATAAGGTAGTTTAAGCTCGATGCTTAAGTTAATCACAATATCAGCCAATTTCAGTACCCTTTCATGATCACATTGCATGGATAATATTTCCAGCTGTAAGGATTTAGCTTCCATTTTATCATTTATATCAAGATTTGTTACATTTTCCAAATCTCTTGCTAATTGTAACGCTTCTTCCAGTTTCCCCTCCCTAAGCAATTTCTCAACAAAAATCAGCTCATTTTTAGGGGGAGTGGACATGCGACTACACCTTATTGCAAATTAACTTTAGAGAGAGCATAATAAAAGATTTCTGCAAAAATGACCAAAAAAAAAGAAAAAGATAAGAAGGAGCTCGGATTAATATGCTCCAAAATAATATATTACTGATATTGATGCTAAAGCTGCATAGAATAATGTTGATACTGAAACAAGTATGATTAAGAATCTTGATAGATTTATAATAGCCTTGTTTTTTAACAGTCTTCTTAATGCATCAGAACTAATTTTTCTCATTTTTTCACCTCCTTTATTTCTTTGGTAATGTTATTAGTAGTGACAAGAGAGGATTTTTCTAGTATTAGCTGCATAATTAGAAGCAAAGAGGATATAGAGGAATCAGAACGGTCAGGGTTATTACTGATTAAAGGGAGAATTAGCAAGAGCAGCTTTTTTTCCAAACCATTCTGATTCCTGATGGACAGATATATGGGTGTAGGCAGGTGTTTCAACAATACTTGATCAGCGTAATTCTTGAGTAAGATAAGCGATTGACTTGAACATATGAAACAGTTAGAGTTCAAGTTAAAAAAAAGGGAAGGAGTGATCATCTCTTTGTCACCTTGAAAACCTAATTGAAAGAACCAAAATACATTAGCTTGTTCTTTAAAGCTTGATCTTTGGTTTTTCTGACCTCTTTACTTATATCTTGGGTCTTAATTTCGTTTTCATCATGCATTTCTTCAACATTAGTTGCTAGAAGATTTTCTGCGACTTGTTTCAGGAATACATTGAAAGTTTCTTCATCAACAAATTCGAAACTGTACAAAGTTTTCAAATTGTTGAAGATTGTAATGAATTCAGTTTTTGTTTCAATTTTTGTTGCCATTTTGTTTTCACCTTAAAAAAAAGGGGTTATCCTGAAATAGGACTTCCCCCAAATTTGAAGCTAGCTTGAGCTTTTGCTCGTCTAGCACGTCGGGCTCTTTTTAGCCTTTTCAACTCGCTTTCGAGTGCAGTTATTTGTTGATCCAAATATTCATTTAGTTCGTAACTTTTCATTCATTTCACCTTAGTTTGTTTGACCTTCGCAGGTTAGATTCCAAAAAACCAACTGAAAAAGAAGGAAGCATGAAGGGAACTTTGTATTCCTTGTAGCTTGATAATCTCAATGTTAAGGCCAAAGTTATCTCTTCCAAGTCTTCGTAAATCTTTCTTAACTCGTGGTCAAGCAGTTTTTTTATTTCGTTTTGCTTCAATTTTTTTCACCAGATTTTTGTTTCTATGTAGGACTATTTCCGACATCATATATAAACATTGTGTATATGTCGGGAATTTTCCGACATCATAAAGGTGTAGAGATCAGATGAGAGGTGCACACCATGCACCATAAGTGGCTCAACCAACGTATAACGTAAAAGCAATAGGAATAGAAAGAGGCAAGACTTGCCGCTATTTCCGACATATTAGAAAGAAAAGGCAGAAAGTAAGACGATAAATAAGAGATTAAAACTAACAAATACAGGTTTTACCATATGACATACATTTATATATGTAGGAAAACAATATACATTAAAGGCGAATTAATTACATAAAAGTGTGCTGACATGACATCGAAAAAGAATAAGACTATCAAGAAAGGTCCAACGGATCAAATAACTAATATTGAGAAACGTCAAGTTAAATCTAGAGCAAGAAGATTTGTTCTCGATCTCTTGGATGCACCACTGGGCGAGGGACTACAAATTTATCAAGAAACAGTTAATGAACTCTATGATGGTAAAGCACGATTAAGAATATGTTTGAAATGTGGAGACATTAATACAACCTCAAAGCTTACCAAAAACACGCACAGATGTACTATGGATTTTGACAAACTAGCAATCCCCTATTTGGTTACTACAAGTTGGTTAAAAATGAGAGAGTTCTTTCTAGGAAAAGGATACACAGACGCTTTGCTAAAACTAGGCGTAGAACCTGAACCAGTCAGAGAGATAATACCACGACCTCCTGCGGAAATTGAAGTTATTGATGAAAGCTCTGACGAAGATGTTCCAGAAATTGAGCAAATAGCAGAATAAGACAAGTATGGATTCTCGCTAAGAAAAGAAAAAAGAGTAAAGAATTATACCTTTACCTTTCAGTTTTTTTTCATCTTTTGAAGAAACACAATAGTATAGGTATTGTGAATGTAACAGATAAAATAGCATGAGAGGATACTATTGGATCATACTCAGGAATGGCAATATGCACTGTTACAATTACACTATCTACAACACTATTTTACTGCAATATCAATCAAGACTATTCTGAAATTGTAAGTTCCCACATCCAAAGAATCTACTAGAATAGATATGTTAACACAAGCTTCCCAAGAGTCTGAGGAATTAAAACACCATCAAGTACCATAGATTATTTTGATAACAACCTGTGTATTTACACCTCTAAAAAGCGTATTAAAGAAAAGTCTTTTGCAATAAAATCAAAAAATTATCAAAATTATTTCCCTGCAACAACTTCTACACCGACTTCTGAAAGTGTTTCTAGATACTTGTTTGTTAAGAAAAAGTCCCTTAGTTGTATCCAAGAGGTTGAACAGCAAATAGGATGTTTTTGAAATAAAAGAGGTGGGCATGTGTGTCTATCTAGGGTAAAACTATCAACAGTAGCAATTTTTCCGCATAGTAGACAGAATTTCCAGCGAGAAGATTTTTTGTATAGTTGCCCATAGGTTCTTTGATAAATTAAAGATCCATTGCTAAATTTGAGACGAGAAAGAATTTTGCTATACTTCTCAGCAATAAGCCTAATCAAATATTTTTCTTTTCTAGTAATGTCTGGCAAGATTTCAACTCCTTTCGAACAGCTTCATGTTTGGATCATTACAAGGGCATGTATTACCTTAGATGACATAACATATAAGGTTTTTGAGATAATAATCTATGCAAATTAGAAAACAGAGCAAAATTAGTGTAAAATTAAAATAGAAAATCAATTGCTTTTTGTTACTGCTTTTTCTTCTGTAATTACTTCGTGTTTAACAGCTACAGGAACTTGTTTTGTGAGGATAATAGGTGGTTTAAGCTTTAAATCATATTTGTCTATGAGTTTCACAAAACCACCCTCTAGAAAGTATTTTTTTAATTTGTACCATGATGTCGCGACTAACACGGGAAAATTATTTAGCTTGAAGTCACAAGAATGTTTTCCATCTATCATTTTTTCCTTCTGATCTATTGTACCACACCTTAGACAGATGCGCCATCTAGCAGACTTCATGTATAAATCTTCAGACAGTTCAGCGTATATCCAGACACCTTCACTAAAAGGAGAGACCCATATTTTATGCACTAGTCTTTGAACAGTTGAACGAATTCTGGTCTTTTCTGTATTTGTTATGTCGGGCATGCTGTTTCCCTGATCTGTTCAACATAACTTAGTGAAACATATTAATTTATCTGTCAAACGATAATTCTAGTAAAATGTTCTAAGTAATTTTTCCTTCCTAACAGATTTAGTTAATCTTTTATATAGAAAGCCTTCATCTCACAAAATAGAAAATACAATTATTAGAGGAGCATCAAAATGCCCACGAATATTATTGTTGCAGAAAAAATAGAATTTGCTCCATTTGATGAGATTAAATCAGTTAAGGGTGATATGATTATTTCAGAGTCTTATCCCAGTTATTTAGTTGATGAATCTAAAATCAGTGGGGGTAACGCAGAATGGCTATTTTTCCCAACGACAGAAAATGAAATTGTTTCCATCATAAACAAGATGAAAGAAGAAAACAAAATGATCACAATTTCTGCTGCTCGAACTGGGATAGTGGGTTCTGCAGTTCCTTTCGGTGGAGCCGTGATGTCCTTAGAAAGGATGAATGAGGTTATTGGTATTGGCTTTGATGAAGATGCACAACGTTGGTTCTTACGCTGCCAACCAAGTATGTCTCTTGATGAAATAAATGAGTATATAAAACTCAAAAAATGTAGTCAGAATCAGAGTATCCCACCTGAAAGCGATTGGGCTGAAAAATTCATGGAAGTATGCACAATGTATTATCCAATGGATCCTACAGAAATGACCGCTTCATTAGGTGGTACAATATGTGCAAATGCATCTGGTGCCAGATCTTTCAAATATGGACCCACAAGAGATTGGGTTCGTCGTATTCGAGTGGTTCTTGGTACTTGTGAGGTTTTAAACATCACTCGAGGTAAGTATTTGGCTGAAGATGGCATTTTTATTGTAAAAACAGCTGGAAAGGAACTAATCATTAAAACTCCCTATTATCACATGCCAAAGGCAAAAAACGCTGCTGGTTTATTTACTGAGCCAAATATGGATCTAATTGATTTGTTCATTGGATCTGAAGGAATTTTTGGTATAATCACAGAAGCAGATATCTGGATTAAGGAATATAATGCTCAAATGTCAAGTGTAGGTTTCTTCAAAAATGAAGAAGATGCTATCGATTTTGTAAAACTTCTTCGAGATGATAAGAATCTTTCCCCTGAGTTCATAGAATATTTTGATAATAATGCGTTGAATTTGTTGAGAGAAAAACAGAAAATTGATCCAAAATTTGTGAATATGCCCAACATTGCAGAAGATATCAAAACCGCTATATCGTTTGATTTGGCATATTCTGAAGAAGACATGGAGAAGGTATTTGCTCAAATAAGTGTGATTCTCCAGAAGTGTAATTCTTCACTTGAAGATACATGGTGTGTATATGAAGACAGGGAATTAGATCGTATAAAACATTTCAGACACGCAGTTCCAGAAATAGTCAACAATATCATAGCAGAAAGAAAGAAACAATATCCCTCAATTCACAAACTTGGTACTGACATGTCCGTAGAAGATCAGTATCTAAAAGAAATAATGAAGTTTTATCATGATTCTCTTAAGGAAGAAGGTCTCGAGTACGTTGTCTGGGGCCACATAGGTGATAATCATGTTCACGTTAATATTCTCCCAAGAGATTTAGAAGAGCTGAAGAAAGGTAAAGAACTTTATATGAAATTTGCTAAAAAAACTGTTTCTTATGGAGGTTCTGTTTCAGCAGAACACGGGATAGGAAAAATAAAACATGAATACCTAGAGATAATGTTTGGAGAAGAAGGAATAGAACAAATGAAAGCGATCAAGTGTAAATTCGACCCACATTGTTTAATCAACTGTGGCAATATATTCCCAAGGAGTAGATGTATATGAAAATCGTAATTCTTGTTAAATAAGTCCCAGAAGCTGATAAAGTAGCAGTTGATCCTGAAACAGGAACACTAATCCGAGAAGGAGTAGATTCTATTCTTAATCCTTACTGTGAATATGCCTTGGATCAAGCTTCCAAACTAAAACAAGAGCATCCAGAATTGAACATTGAAATTACAGCTATTACAATGGGTCCACCTCAGGCTAAAGCTGTTTTGCACCGATGTTTGGAATTAGGAGCCGATAAAGGTTATCTTCTATCTGATAGAAAATTTGCTGGTTCTGATGTTTGGGCTACATCCACTGCTCTCAAAGAAGGTATTGTACATATAGAACCTGATTTTGATTTGATACTAGCAGGAAAACAAGCCATAGATGGTGATACAGCACAGGTTCCAGCTGAAACAGCAGAACAGTTAGGTATTCCACAAATCACATACGGAGTAGATGTGAAACTCAATGGAAAAAGAGTAGAAGTCAAACGCGAGACAGAAACTGGTTACCAAATTCTTTCAACAAGAATGCCTGCACTAGTAACAATGAGTAAAGGGTCTAATATTCGAAGAATACCATCTATGAAACAGGTATTAGATTCGAGAAGCAAACCAATTGAGACTCTTACAGCCGATGACATGAACATTGATGAAAATAAAATAGGATTACAAGCTTCTCCCACTCAAGTAGATAAAATATTTGCCCCACCAGCTAAAACAGGGGGAGAAATAGTTGATGGGGGCGACCCTAAAATTGCTACTCAGAAACTTCTAGATTATTTAGTAGAAAATAATTTTATTAAAGGGTGAAAAATATGTTGGAAGTAAATATTGAAGCATGTACAGGCTGTAAAATGTGTGAGAAGGTTTGTCCTTTTGGAGCAATTGTAGTTGTTCCCGAAACAAAGAAGGCTAAAGTTCTTGATAATTGTACTCTTTGTGGAGCATGTGTAAGTGCGTGTAATTTCGAAGCATTGAGTATCGAGAGAAAAGCAGTTTCTGAAGAAGAGTTAGCTCAATTCAATAAAGTTTTTGTCTGGGGAGAATGGGAGAAAAAAGATGGAAAGATTATAATCAAAAAAGTTGCTTTAGAATTACTCGGTAAGGGGAGAGAACTTGCTGATAAACTAGGTGAATCACTTGCAATTCTTCTACTTGGTAAAGAGGTTGAACACCTAGCACCAATTCTTATCCACCATGGAGCAGATATTGCTTATCTTTGTGAACATGAGCTGCTGGAAGAGTATTCTACTGATGGGTATGCAACAGTTATTTCATCTGTCATTGCAGCAGAGAAACCTTCTGTGGTCCTATATGGAGCAACACCTAATGGTCGTGACTTAGCTCCAAGAATTGCAGCAAGATTAGCATTAGGTTTAACAGCTGATTGTACCGGTTTAGACATTAATGAAGATAGGCAGTTACTTCAAACTCGTCCAGCTTTTGGAGGAAATATTATGGCATCTATTCTGTCACCTTATACAAGGCCGCAAATGTCGTCAGTAAGACCAAATGTTTTCCCAAAACCAGATCCTGATGAGAATAAAACTGGAGAAATAGAAAGAATTGATGTGAATCTCAAACCATTTAGTATAAGGACTAAAATCATTGAAGAAATCACATCTCATGATGAAGGTATTAGCATCGAAGAAGCTCAAATTCTTGTTTCAGTAGGTCGTGGAATTGGAAACAAAGAGAATTTCAAGTACGTTGAAGATCTTGCCAAGGAGTTAGATGGAACTGTTTCTGGCTCAAGAGCTCTTGTCGATCTGGGTTGGTTACCCCATCCACAGCAAGTAGGTCAATCAGGAAAAACTGTTGCCCCAACACTATACATTGCATTTGGGATTTCAGGAGCAATTCAACATCTTGTTGGAATGACTTCCTCTGATACCATTATAGCAGTGAATAATGATGCTGAAGCACCAATTTTCAAAGTAGCAGACTTTGGAATAGTTGGGAACATGCATGAGATTATTCCTGAATTCATTAAACTCCTAAAAGAGCATAAAGAAAAGAATTAAGGATATATACTTAATTCACTATTTTTCTACTTCTAGTATTCTCCAAAGCTTTATATTATTTGAATAACGATTATATAATTACAAGCATTCTTTGTTTAAGAATTAGCTTCGGTGAGAAAAGATGAGAAATTCTAGAAAAATGATTTTATTAGGAGTTTTCTTCTCCTTAATTATTGTTAGTTCTTTGAACTTTAACAACACAGTAAGAGGTCAAGAATATAGTTATTCATTACTTTTAGTCCCTGATGGCACTTATGAATGGAGTGTTACCACACTAGTTGTGGTCGGATCAGCAAGTACATCATTCTTGGATTATGGAGATGAAACGATTAGTCAAGGAGATACATTATCAGCAAAAATACTTTTAGACGTAAATGAAACAGCAATGGGAGATCCACTTCAACTGTTAAACATTTCAAATGTATGGATTGAATTTTATCTTAACGGCGTAAACAAATCTACAAATGTACATGATATTGGTTTATTTGATTTATTTTGGATGAGATTAGGGAATTATTATTTCCTGGAACCTACGTTATACACAAATTCAACAGGTGTCTATGACAATTTTCTGATTTACCATAATAGTTATCCTGAAGTAAATGCGGAATCAAGAATAGAGATTAATGAATATGCATACTACGAACTTGAAATTATGAAAGTGGTCACTTCTACTAAACTAAGTAAAGATACTTGGACAATTAAGGCTGATTATTCTGTTGATGAAATAATAGAAGACTTCAGAGACTCAGAAGATTGGTTCAAAGAGCATACTATTGAAACTAGTTTAACAGAACTACGATTTAACAGAGAAACAGGGCTAGCAACATATTTGCAATACACGTACAGCCAGCATAGAGTTTATGAGATTGAAGGTTCTTTAGATGATGACATTGAATCAGTTGACTTATTGATAGAAAGTACTCAGTTACCGACTAGTGCTTCTTATGAATGATCCTTTGCTGTAGTAGGATTAATTGTTTTTAGCATAGTAATGGTAAGAAGAAAACGAAAATAACTTCTTCATCCTTTTTTTTCTTTTAAATTATTAGATTGAAATTCTTTATCAATCAAGGTAAGTTCTTCGGTTTTTTTGAATGGTAAAAGGGGAGGTTCATCGCGTTTGGGTTTGAATATTTGTAGCAACAACGCTGATACAGCAACAATAGCTACACCAATCCATTCAAGAACTGACGGTCTTTCATTAAGAAAGATTAGTGCTAGAATTGCTATCTGCACCAACATCGTATTATTTATTATTGAAATTTCAACAGCTTGTAGTTTCTTCATTACATTATTCCATAAAGTAAATGCAAAAGCGGTGTTCACAAAACTCAACCAAAGAATGTATCCAATCGATGTTAAAGACAGTACAGGAATCCCCTCAATAATTATTCCTGAGATTAGTAAAATAACCGACCCTATCAGCATACTAATGGTTGTAACAACCAATGGACTAAATTCTTGAGCTTTATTAATTGCCCGCCCCATAATTGTCGACAGTGCATTTGCAACAAGACCAACAATTGCAGCGATTAACCCGATGAGTCCCATTGATGATGCTTGAATTTCTACGAATGGATAAAAGTACAATAAAGCACCAGCAAGAGCAGTAAGAACGAACAAAATCTGGGCTAGATTGGGTTTTTCCTTAATAAGCAGAATAGCTAGAATCAAAACTAGTATTGGAGTAAAACTGAGAAGAAGGCTTACAGTAATTGTATCTTCAAGATGAAGGATTGCAACAAATTGTGCACCCTGAGTGAAAGAATAGAAAATAAGTCCGTATATTACTAATCTAATCCACCATCCCCGTGAGATAGTTTTTATTGTTTTACGATTTTTCGGAGTAACTAGGACAATAGTCACTAAAATTAAAGAAGCGATAAAATAACGTAATCCAGCAAAAAAAAGGGGGGGAATCTCCTGCAAACCAATTTTCATTATTGGCCAAGATGAAGACCACAGAATTGTCACAAAAAATGCCTGAAAAATAGAAAACGCACGTGTTTTGACGATTTCTGAGATTGGCTTCATACCTTGAATCACCTCTTTGTTGCTGATTTCGTAATAGTGCTATGAGTATATGAGGACAAAAAAAAGTTGAGACAGATTATATAAAAATTGTTAGCTGGGGTGAACAAGTGAAAACCTTGATTTTAAACTTTAGACAAGGTAAACAAGAAAAGAAGAGAGCTTGCAAATCAAACACTTATAAGGATTATTTACTGTGTGGGGCACTACACAAACAGCATAATAAGTGCAGTAACTAGTCAATGACTGAAGCATTAGAGATAATGCTCTATAATAAAATAGGTGGAAAATTTGAATAAAAAAGTGATGCTTTTTACAGTAATTATCCTTTCTAGTTTAGCTGTAATGAGTGTATACAACGCAAATAGCACTTATGCAGGTGTTCAGCCAATTGCTAACTTAGTTTGTAAAACTAATGGCGGTGGTGTCCGACCTGATTATTGTTTGTATATTGCTCAATACCTAAGAGAGATAGGGATAGAAATTGAAGTTAAGGTCGAAGAATGGACAGTGTTCGTTGGAACTTTGATGGTAACTAGAGACTTTGACATAGGTGTTGTAGGTCTATCCGGCGGTGGAGCCTCACCAGACATGTATGACATTTATGGTGAAGAAGGTTCATTGAATATTTTTGGTATGAACAAAGAAATGCCATATGGTAATGACAGTGAAAACATGATGATTGAAGGTGTTACCATAACTGATCTTGAAGAAAGGCAACAATGGTACTATGATTGGCAACAATTAGTAATGGACAAAATCGTTCCTATTATTCCATTGTTCGCACCAAGATCATACGTAGCTACATGGTCAAACACACTCGGTTATGATGCTCGTTGGGGAATAGTTGATTCCTTACCATATATCGAATACGATGGTCTACATGAAGGTCAAGTTTCACT
>BPTM01000196.1 GCA_023705945.1 Candidatus Heimdallarchaeota archaeon | reverse complement strand
AAAAAATGAGTTTAACAATTGAAAGTGTTAAGAAATCATTTAATGAATATGAATTTGATACACCGCTTGGAACTAGAACTTCTGATTTATATGTTTTAAATGTAAATGAAAACTCAAATGAAACTATACCAAATCATTATTTTGGTCCTATGTATTTTAGAGAGAGTACACAAATCCCTCAGCCTTACGAATGCAAATGTGGCAAAATACATTCTGTGGGTCAAGGTGGGGAATATAACTCAATAGAAGAACTGAAAGAGAAAGGATGTCCGGAATGCGGTTATGCGGAGAATTTCCGGTACACATCAAGTATCATGCTAGAATAAAAATAAATAATTATACACAAACTCTATCTTAGATATTATTTAGTAAGTGATTTCATGTCAGAATCATCAAAGAGAAAGACTATTTGTGCAATTTGCGAGAAAGATATTACCCTTTCAAACGATATACTTCTCAATGGGTGTCCAAACTGTGGATCTTTCAAGTTCAAAACTTTCAAAGAAGGAAGTATAAAATTTCAAGATGAGAAGGAATTAGATATAATAGTTGAAAGAGAAGTAGAAAATACAGATATTCAAGAAGGATTGGAATCAATTCGGCTAACTAGTGAAGGGGTTTTTGAGGTTGATATAGAGAAACTTCTAACAGAATCAGGGAAAGAAAAAACTATTATAAGTAGGGATAAGGATGGTTCCTATTTCATCAAATTCACTACAAAAGAGGAACAAAACTAAAAAACAAAAACCTCTCACTCTTCAAAAAATTTTAAATGTCATTAATTAAAGGAAGGAAGAGGTATCCTTCTTGGCAACTAAGGAACAACTAGCAAAAGAGCAAAGAATCGCAAGTGGAGTTAAAGAAATACTCGAATTTAGAGGATTTGAAATAACTAAGATAAAAGAAGACGACGAATTTATGGACGTATATGCGGAAAAGATTGGAGAAGATGATACGAAAAAAACAGCATTAGCAAGATTTCCAAAAAATCCTCAAGTCGGAGTAAAAACAATTAGAATTCTTGGTAAACTTCAGGCTGAAGAGGAATTAGATGAAGCATTACTAATTGCAGAAGCACCGTTGACTCATTATGCAAAGAAAGAATCTGTAAAACTCGGAATAGAGATTATCAGTAGTTCAAACCCATTGTTCAATATTTTTGATCATGAAGTAGTCCCTCATCATATTAAATTAACCAGTAAGGAAATCCGATCATTTTTAATAAAATATCAAATCTCAAAACATCAAATTCCAAAAATTCTAGAGACAGATCCTGCCGTAAAAGCGATTCAAGCAAAACCAGGTGATGTTCTTAGAATTGTTAGAAATCCTATACTAGGAGAACAAGGAGCTTACTATAGAGTTGTCATAAAATCAACTTCACGGTTTCGTCTTACAGAAGTAGATTCAAAGAAAAAGAAAACTGCAGTGAAGAAGAAAGCAACTAAAAAAGTAACTGAAAAAACAACTTCTAAAACTGAAACAAAAACTGAAACAAAGACTAAAGCAAAGCCAGCTGAAAAGAAGACAACAGTTAAAACTGAAACAAAGACTAAAGCAAAGCCAGCTGAAAAGAAGACAACTGAAAAGAAGAAAGCAACTAAAAAAGTAAATAAAAAAACTAAAGCAAAACCAGCGGCAAAGAAATCCACAGCTAAAAAGAAATAATTTAGGGGTTTATTATGATAACATTCCTTTCAGGAGGAACAGGAACCCCAAAGTTAATTCAAGGTTTTAGAACTATTTTAAGTGATGAAAGTCTATCTGTGATAGTTAATACTGCAGATGATATATGGCTCTCGGGAATTTATATCTCACCTGATGTGGATACGATACTCTACTTGTTCAGTGGTTTGTTAGATGAAAATAAATTTTGGGGGATAAAAAACGACACTTTCAACACTTTGAAGATGTTGCACTTGCTTGGCTTTCCAACATGGTTCAATTTGGGTGATCAAGACCTAGCTGTTAATCTTTTTAGAACTCTGATGATTCAAAAAGGGCGCTCTCAAGAGGATATTGTAAAAGCTCTTTCAAACCTTCTAAATATTGAATCAACAATTATTCCTTGCACAAACAATCATATAGAGAGTCGTATTATCACAGAAAAGAAAGGTGACATTCATTTTCAAGAATTCTGGGTTAAATACAAAGCAAAAGTAAACATTAAACAAGTTTACATAAAAAATCTAGAAAGTGCTGAAATCCCAGAAGCAGTTAGAAGTACAATTGAAAAATCTGAGTTAATTATAATTGGTCCAAGTAATCCAGTGACAAGTATAGGTCCAATAATCCGAGTTAGAGAGATTGCAGAATTATTGAGAAAACATAAGGATAAGACCATTGCCATAAGTCCCCTTATTGGTAATAAACCCGTTAGTGGTCCCACTGAAATGCTCATGAAAGCCGAAGGATTGGAATCTACACCAATGGGAATTGCAAAAATCTATAAAGATTATTGTTCATGTTTAATAATTGACAAAACAGATTCAGATATGAGTAACCAGATACAAAATAAAACTGGATTAGAAGTTTTTTCAGAAGAAATTTTGTTCAAAGACACTCAAGATGCTTCTAGGTTAGCTTGTTCTATATTGAATCGGAGAGAACTTTATGACAAATATGTTTAAAATTAAACCACTTATTGCTCAATCTGCTATAGCTGGTGTTGCAAACAGAGATTTTTGTCAAAAGATGCTTGATTTAGGAGCAGGTATGGTCACCTTGGGTGGATTTCCAGCTGACAAATTAAATTGTAATGCATCTTTGAAGATGGAAGAGAGGGGGAGAATGGAATTCATTCCGTCGGTAAATGCGAATGAGTTGTCCGAGTGGCTTAATCAAAATCTTTTACTAAACAAGAGGAAGAAGAATCAAAAAACAGCTGTTAATCTACGAATTGTAACCATTGATCAAATTACTGAAAAATGGTTAAAATCTTTAGATGGAAAAATAGATTTTCTAGAATTAAATGTTCATTGTAGACAAAAAGAAGTCCTATCACTAGGAGGAGGGGAAAGTCTGCTTAAGGACCTAAAGAAATTAAATCAGTTACTAACAGGTATCTCAAATTCTTTACAAAAAACAAAATTAGGCATAAAAATTCGAGGGTGTTCTGTTGGAGATAAGGATGCCTTGATTAAAAGTTTAGAGAAACAACAAGTTAACTATATTCATATTGATTCTATGTTGAAAGGAAAAAATGTTGCAAATATTCAATTATTAGAATTCTTTTGTCGCTCTACCGATATTCCAGTTATTGGCAATAATTCTGTAAGATGTATAGAAGATGTTAAAAAGATGCTAAAAGTAGGAGCTATTGCTGTATCTGTAGCAAGACCACTCATCAAATATCCAAATTTTATTGCTCAATTAATACAACAATTAGAAGGGTAGACAATGACTGTTGGAATAGTAATCCCGTTTAGAGGGACGGACTTAGACAAAAGCCGTCTACGAGAAGATATGGATGAAATTAGTGTCAGATATATTCTTAATAGGATGACACAGCAGGTAATATCTGAAATTATGAAACTTGATAAGAAGGTAAATTTGTATATTCTTTCAAAGAATAAAATTTCTTTTGATGGTAAATACCAAATAGCTGAAGATCAAGGAAAGAATCTCAATGATTCTCTTCAAAAATTTGCTTCAAAAATGAACGAAGATATTATTATGATTATTATGGCGGATTTACCCTTGATAAACAATTTCCATATTAAGAGCATTTTGGAGACTGTTGAACAAGAAAAAAAAGTCATAATAGCACCTGCAGAAGATTATGGAACAAGTATTTTGTGTTTCAACAGAAATGTTTCTTTTCCTTTCTTTTATGGGAAAAAATCAGCAAAGAGATTGGCAAATTATCTCACTAAGACCAGTATCAACCATCAAGTTTTGGAATATGATTTTTGTTATCAAGATATAGACACATTTAAAGATTTAACAAACTTAAATCAAAACAACTCTCTGCCTGAATGGTTGAAAAGTTATTTTAAGGAAGTGTTTTAATGAAAGAGAAAATCAAAAGAATTCAAAACGTTTTACGTGAACAAGAAATTGATGGATGGGGTGTTTTCTGTCATCATTCTTATGATATACATCTCAAATATCTACTTGAGAAATGGTTTTCTGGACCCACGTTTGTTCTCATTACTAGAGATGGAAAACCAAAAGTGATTGCCTCCAGAATGGAAGCAATGATGATTAATTCAGATATCTATGATGTTACTGAATACAATAAAGGATCTGAATTACAAGAATTATTAAAAAAACAATTCAATTCAATTCCTAAAGGATCAAAGATAGCTTTGAACTTTGTTGAAGAAGATGAAGTTTTCAAGAAGATGAATTATGATATTCTAACAAGTGGTTCATTTAAAGCTTTAACTTCCTTAAATAAGGAACTTGAATATGTATCAGCAAAGGATCTTATTTTTGATATAAGAGCAGTTAAAACAAAAAAAGAGATTGAAAACCATCAGGAAGCAGCTAGATTAGCAGAAGAACTTATGGAAGAAGTAGTTGAACCAAGTATTAAACCAGGTATGAGAGAAAAGGAAATTAATGCGCTTATAGAATATGAATGTAATAAACGAGGTGGTGTCGCTTTCGAAGCTATTGTTGCTTCAGGACCAAATGCAGCTATTCCCCATCACAAAGCAGGAGAGAAGAAGATAGAAGAAAATACCGTTTTACTCATAGATTATGGTGTATCATATAATCTTGCAAATTCAGATATAACACACACCTACTGGATAGGTAGAAACCCACCAGAAAATATATTACGCGCATATGAGGCAGTTGATAAAGCAAAAGAAGCTGCTTTTAACAAGATAAAAGCAGGGGTTTTATCTTCAGATGTCGAAAACGTAGTTCGAGATAAGTTTGAAGAATTTGGATATGATCACGAGAAACTCTTTATTCATTCTACAGGACATTCTCTGGGGCTAGAAACACATGATATTGGGATAGGAATAGCTAAAGCTACACCTGACAGACCAAGTAAACAACTTCTAGAAAACTCTATTATAACCGTTGAACCTGGGTTATACTTCCAAGGAGAGTTTGGAATAAGATTAGAAGATGATGTGGTTGTACGGAAGGATGGAATTACCCGTTTATCATTTACCCCATCAAAAATGAAATGCCTTTGATTTCACCTTCTCCTTTCTTCTAATTTATTTAGTTTATTGAAGTCCCACAAATCTCACAAGTAGAATATCCATGAGGTACTTCTGAACCACAATTTTTGCAAAAATTTCGCTCCTTCACTTGAGTTGTTGGTTGTACCGCATCTTTTATATCAGAAATTTCTATTTCTCCTTTTGCTACTTTCCAAAGTTTGGGACTTACAATCCGACCAAGAAATGAACCAAAGAGGTTATTACAAAGAGAAAGTATTCCGATTAAGATATAAACGAATAAGGAGAGTAAATAGTTCTCTGAGGTTTCTGACAGACCGATTCCTTTTACACCGAAAATCGTTAGAATTGACAACATTGTAGTTCCCAGTATAATGACAATAATCAAACCTTCTGTTTTGAAGGCAAAAAAGCCAACAATTATTCCTGCTATTAAACTTGTGAAAATCAGTATAATATATCGATCCCATTGTTCAAATGTTTCTATGCTCGTAACAACTATATAAGACAGGTAGGTCATTCCTGCGCTTAGAACAAGAGCTAAGAGGTCAAAACTTAATCTTTTTAATTCTTTATTTAGTCTCACTTGATATTCTAGGTTCTCAAACTATATAATTTTTATGACTTTTTTTAAGCAATTCCTCGTAATACTAGCGTGTGTTGACAATAATATTTCTGTTTAAGGTAACTTATAAGAATGCTTCATTAAGGTGAATTGATTGTCATGGAGATCGTGGCTGAAGTCAAAGCCAAAATCCGTTAATTTAGGGTTCTACGGAGAAGTAAACGCGGGAAAAACAACTCTCGCTAATAAAATTGGTCTGGATTGGGCAGAACAAGAAGTGGGTATAGTGAGTGAGATTCCTCATGAAACTAGAGAGATTCAAAAGTTAGAAAAAGTGAATTTCTCTGCTAACGGTACTAAATTAGATTTAACTTTAATAGACATGCCAGGAATTGCTACTTCTGTTAATCCAAAGGAATTTATGAAACATGGTTTATCAGCAAGTGATGCGATGCAAAGAGCAAAAGAAGCAACTAGAGGAATTATTGAAGCGATAAAGTATCTTGAACAAGTTGATGTAGCACTTGTTATAATTGATGCATCTAAATCACCTTTTGATCAAGTTAATTTCACAATTATAGGAAATCTAGAGCATCAGAAAAAACCATTCATTTTAGTACCAAACAAAATTGACTTGGTGGAAGCTGATGTAAGACTTGTCAGAGATGCTTTTAGTCAGTATCCTGTTGTACCAGTTTCAGCAATTCAAGGCGATGGAATCGATGAGCTTTATGATAAAATAGCTGAGTTAGCTAAAAAGGTGAGGCGATAGACATGAAGTATAGAGTAGATTTTGTTCCATATGCGGAAACTAATGATCTCACTGATGATGAAAAGATTCGTTACATTCTTTCAAAAGTTATGAGAAATACCATCCTCGTACTAGAAAATGGTTTGACACCTGCAGAAGAAATGAATCTCATCAGTAAAACAATGGGGAAAATTGACTTCAATGAATTTGTAGGTCTAAAGCTCTTCTCGTTTGATGGTGGAGACGATTTCAAACTTTCCAAACTGTTTGGAAGAGGTTCAAAAAACAAGGTTTTTACTATCGTAGCTCCTAATGAAGCTGTAATGGTTCAAAAAGATAAACGTGGTATATTGTCCATACGAATTAATGATTAGATTTCACCTATATCTTTCCCAAAATATACAAAGCACTCTGAAAGGTTTCCTCAATAGAAACATCGGATCGAACAGTAGAAACAATCTCAGGGCCATACAGATTGAGCATATCTGTAAGGATTACTTCCATAATTTCGGCTTCAATATTCTCTTCAATCTTCGCCGCATTATAACTTCTGTCAATCAACCTTTGGCGGAGAAGCCCTATGGAAGTCCTGAGAACTATACAAGAGGCAATATAAGAAGGAGGGAGTTCTACTACATGTCCATCAAGGATAAGAGGATTTGAGGAAGAATTTTCTTCAATTAATTTTATTAACCTTGCATTAAGCAGATCATCATTTACTACATAACTATCTGTTTCTTCATCAAAATAATCATATAATCTCTCCTCTTTTACGAGTTTTCCAACCTCGATAAAAGAGTAACCTTCCTTTGAGAGAAGTTTGGAAAGTGTTGTCTTACCTGTTCCTGGAGTTCCGGTAATAATAACTGCCTGTTTCATTAAAAAATTTTTATTGAAAAAGAATAAAAGCATTCTCACGAAAGAGAGATAGAAGTAGGAAAATTCGGAAAAATAGGAAATTTCAGAAGATTTATTAATGCATAAACGGAGGATAAGCTAGGGATAGATATGAACAAGGACACTAAAGACGAGAAATGTTGCCAGTCAAGCTATGAAGAGTTAGGGTGTTGTCATGTAGAGGGTGTAGCTCAGATTGACAAAAAAGGGCAGATAGTTCTTCCAAAGAGTCTTAGGGACGAGATGGGATTGAAGGAAAAAGATAAACTCATCGTCATAGGGATGAGAGATAAAGGAAAGATAGCTAGCATTTCTCTAATAAAAGCAAATACGATGGATAATATGATAAAAATTATGCTCAAGCCAGTTATGAAAAAAATACTTGAGGAATAAGGTGAGAAACATGGAAACAAAAAACGTAAAGAAAATTGTAAGAGATAGATATAGGAAAGTAGCTAAGAGTCAATCCTCTTGTTGTGGATCTACAAAAGTGGATGCAGACGCAGTAAGCAAAGCAATAGGATATTCTTCACAAGAATTGGAAAGCATTCCTAATGCGGCTAATATGGGATTAGGATGTGGTAACCCTACAGCAATAGCCTCACTCAAAGAAGGAGAAGTCGTACTGGATTTAGGAGCCGGAGGAGGGCTTGATTGCTTTTTAGCAGCTCAAAAAGTAGGGAACAAAGGCAAAGTAATCGGAGTTGATATGACACCAGATATGATCGATTTAGCAAGAGATAATGCAGAGAAGAACAACTTTGAAAATGTTGAATTTAGATTAGGTGAAATAGAAAATCTACCAGTTGCCAATGATTCCGTAGATATAATCATATCCAATTGTGTAATCAATCTATCACCAGAAAAACAAAGAGTGTTTGATGAAGCATTTAGAGTGCTTAAACCAGGAGGTAGGATTGCGATATCAGACATTGTGCTACTCAAAATACTTCCAGAGTCATTAAGAAAAAATGAAACACTTCTTGCTGGATGTGTTGCAGGAGCGGAATTGACAGAGAAATATTTAGAATTGATTAGTAACTCTGGTTTCGAAAATATTGAAATCGTACAAAAAGTACAAAGTTCTACTGAAGAGTTAAATCTAAATGAAGAAACAGGAGACCCTTTACTAGTAGTCGATGGTGAAATAATGAACATAGAAGATTTGGATGAGATTAAAGAAGATGTTGGGTGTATTCAAGAATCAATACAAAGTATAACTGTTACAGCAATAAAACCAAAAAAAGATTATTGAGGTAAGCGTAAAACTTACCCAATTTTTATTTCAAAGCTTCATCGGAAAGTTTACTCTTTCCGCGGAAAACTTTTATTATTTTCATTTTCTTTGCTTCACCAGATCTTATTTTCCTGAAATTATCTCCTTGTCTCGATAACATAATTATAGTAATACCAAAAAGCAACACAGCAAGACCGAGATTGCATTTTGCCCAAGGCATTAACATCACAGAAGGTAAGAACAATGCAATTACCCCAACTAAGAATGTAACAACAATATAGGTTATTGAAGAATAACCAACAATTGTTATGATGATTGGCCATAGAAGAATCCAGAATCCAAGAAGTATAGGATTCGCAAATGCCATAGAAGCAATGACTACAGTAATACCTTTTCCACCATGTGAAAAGAGATAAATTGGCCAGTTGTGTCCAAGAATTGCTCCAATTCCGCTTAAAGCTAGAGCAAAACAAGCCAATGTATCATTGAACCAGGATGATATTAATTCAGAGCTTGTAAAATAATATTTCCATGTAATGATGTAAGGGACAGCCATAGCAGTCAGAGATCTAGATACATCAAGAAAACCTGCAAATATTGCCCAAGGTGTCGATTTAGTTGCACGATAAACATTTCTACCTCCAACATTACCTGAGCCAATTTCTCTCAGATCTTCGCCAGTCTTTAGTTTAGTGACAATCCAACTGAAAGGGACAGAACCTATTAGATATGAGCTGATAAATATTAGAATATAAACAATTGAAATGTGCATGCTCTTTGAAACGCTGTAGTTTAATAAAAAATTTTTGTAGATCGAATGTCTCAAAATCCTTTTAAGAAACAAATTTTTTAAACTGCTAGTTACCAAATAATTATAATGTGCCCTGAAATTTCAAGACATATTTTTAGAGCTTATGACATAAGAGGGTTATACAACATAGATATAACACCTCCAATTATGTACGAGATTGGTTTAGCATTTGGATCCTATGTACAAGAAGTGCTTAATGGGTTGGATATAGCTGTAGGTTGTGATATTCGACAATCAAGCGTTCCGCTAGTCCACTCTTTTATATCGGGAGTTACAGCTGTAGGAATTAATGCTACTTTTGCTGGTACAACTGCATTTGGACAAGCACTATTTGCTGGATGGTCTCTGAACAAAACGGCTATCGCATTTATAACTGCAAGTCATTTACCTCCCGAATGGAACGGGATAAAATTCTATCATGGAGATGGGGTTGGGTTCTCTGAAGAGGAATTAATGATGATAAGAGATCGTACAATTAGTAAAACATTCTCCATTAAAGGTTGGCAAGAGACAGGACAATTAGACAATTATAATGTAACTAAACCTTATTTGGAATTTTTTGAGAATAAATTCAGTTTCTCAAAAAAACTTAAAGTAGCTCTAGACTGTGGAGGTGGAAGTATGACTCTTTCCGCTCCAGAAGTTTTTACACGTCTTAATTTAGAAATTGTTCCAATTTATTGTGATCCTGACCCACTCTTCTCAGGAAGACCATCAGATCCAAAACCTGAGAATTTGACTAAGATAATGGAAGCTGTGAAAGAACAAGCTTGTGATTTTGGTGTCGCATTTGATGGAGATGGGGATAGAGCGGTTATTATTGACAATAAGGGGAAAGTACTATCTGCAGATGAAACAGGGATTATAATAGGGTTGTATGGCTTAAAGCAGAAAGAAGGAACGATTATAATTAATGTTGAGTGTTCTAAAGCGGTTAAGGAACAACTTGAGCCCATAGGATATAGAATCAAACAAATTCCAGTAGGGCACACATATCTTACAATAGAAGCAAAGCAAGAGAAATCGCCCCTAGGTTTAGAATCTAGTGGTCACATTATTATTCCTGAATACTTCTTATTTGATGATGCGATCATTACTCCACTTAAGATTGCAGAAATACTTAATAACTTAGAATTGAGACTCTCAGATTTAGTAGAAAAAATACCTATCTATCCTATGAAGAAGCTGGAAATAGACTGCGAGGATAAACTCAAATTCGATGTTGTTGAAGCATTTAAAATGGAAGTTGAAAAAGAATATGAGGAAGTAAACACCCTAGATGGTGTTAGAATAGAATTGGAAGAAGGATGGATACTAATTCGCCCATCAAACACATCACCAATAATAAGAATGACAATAGAAGCAAATAATGAACCTGAAATAGAGTTAATTCAGAATGAATTTGAGGATAGATTGAAATTTCTAATTAACAAAGCATCTAAATGAAGTGGTAAAATGAAAAATATTCTACCTGAGTTTTATTGCCCATATTCTATTGAGTGTTACCAGTGTTGTCTAGACACAGAGATGACTCTATCTGAAGAGGATATCTCAAAAATAGAATTGTTAGGATATAAAATTGAAGAGTTTTTAGAAGAGAAAGATGGTTTCATGACATTACGAAATATTGATAATCATTGCATTTTCTTGAAGAATAAAATGTGCTCAATTTATGAAAATCGCCCCCAAGGATGTAGATTCTATCCACTTATTTATGATTTTAATATTGATGATTTTGTAATTGATAATTTATGTAATCATCATGATGACTTTGATTTAGAAATTTATCGACCTCTGTTTGATCCAGTGCAAGTTTTTGTTTACAATCTATTAGGTGAAAGAGAAACAAGAATGAGAAGAACCATGGAAGAAGACATTAAGGTTGAAGTAGAAGAATCTAAAGAAGCTCTTGAAGACCCATTAACAAAAGAAATTAAAAAAATTGAAAGGGACAAAGAAAAAATCGAGAGTCTAATAGAACAAGCGATTTTAGAAACTCAAGATGAGAATGTAGAAAATCTGGAGGAAGCTTTGAAATCTGAAATGAGGGAAATTGAAGAAGAGATTGAGGAATTAGAGAAGGGGATACAAGCAGATTTAGTTTCTGCAGAAAAACATATCAAAATCACTGAGGAAAGCATAAAATCTGAAATAGAGGATTTGGAAAAAAGAAGAAAAAATGCAGAAGAAGATGACAATTAATAGCATTATTGGAGAATTGCAAAATAAACAAGAAGAGAAAAGTGGATTATAGAATTTATAGTTGTTCTATTTTGAACCAGAGCTCAATAAGATCTTTTGAGCCACCTACAAATCCTACTCGTTGATGAAGATAATGCATCTGTGTTAATTTCTTGACATCAAGTGGATTAATATTTTCATATTTTATTTCATGCCCATCAGCTGTAATGTAAAAACCATCGCCATTTACCTTAGAGAGGATATAGAGATAGGGGATTATCTCATAGATGAATCTAAGTTTAGGGGCAAAATAGCCAAAAACACCAGTTTTCTCAAAAACGTTATTCATATCTTGTACCATGCACCCTCCATATCTGTTTTTACCTTTAATATCTAAAGCATCTACAAAGAGTTTCTGTTTTGCAGAATGGTCATTATATTTACCACCTAGACCAAAAACAGGACTTTTACTTGGACTTATATCTAAGGAATCCCTTACAACACGGAAGGATTCACCATCATGAATAAATTGTATAAAACCTAGTTCAGTAGCCAAATCGAATCGTAAGTAAAGTGTATAACTTACAGTTAAAGCAGCTATAGTATAACCGTCTTTATTGATAATGTTTACAATTGCTCCAGGGCTTCTAGTTCTTATAATTGAGGAACCATCGATAAAATCCCCGAGAATAATATAATTCCCCGTTCCTTCCATAATATTTTTTTCATCAGTTTCTTCGCCCAGTAGTAAGGAATAGAGATGATTTGGCATTCTTTGAAGGAAAAGTTCGTGTGTTGCAATATCAAGACTAAGTTGTTCATCCCCAGAAACATTGATAATTCCTGAATAATCATTTTCACCTAATAAGAAAGTCAGAATCTGTTTTGGAACATCCAAACTAATAGTTATAAGCTCTCTGAGTAAATCGCCTAACTCTTTTGATTCAAGTTCTTCCAGATAAGAGTCTAACGTATGATATTTTGTTATTGACATACATTCAAATCCTAATAAGTATTTGATAGATTGTTTTCTACTATATATTTATAGCATAAACTAGCAGTGTTTTTCATTTTGAGGGCTTCTATAAAATCATTCATGTCAGACACAGCTTGAGCAATTATAGATTCTTTTGTGCTGGGTTTAATATTTTCAACCTGATCAAAGAACTCTTTCCAAGCGTATTTCGAGCTTTTAGCAAAAGTTGTATGCTCATCTACATCTGGTTTACTATAAGTATCAAGTACCCATTTCCTCATCTTTGTATATAACTCTGGTTCATCTACTTCAAGTATCTTATAAACTAACCTCTGCCAATGTGTACCTATATTTCCTTTAGCTATATTACCATGTGGAAATGTTGATCCAATAACATTGACTGGAGTACCGGTAATGCCATGCTGTGCTATTCGAGTATTATATCCTAACTTCTTAAATTCAGCAACTATTTCTACTGTCCTTTGCACATTGATTCCCAATTGAGGTACAACCTTACCATTTGCATCAACGCTGACACCATGAGTAGACCCATTTGCTATTGCAAGATAATCTAATTTTACTCCGCTCTTCTCTAAGGACTGAACATAATGAGATGCTTCTTCAACACTAGTAAATTCTGTGATCCCAATTTCTCCAACCTCACCTTCTAAACCATATGGTTTGTCACCCATTTTTTCCTTTAAGAAATAAAATAGGACTAAGCCTTTAGAAAGAATATCCTTCAGTTGACCACTTACGGTTGTTTCCTCTCTGTTGAAAAGGAAGGAAGTATCAATTGCATATCCTGAAAAACCTGCTTCAATTCGAGCACTTATCTCGTTCAACACATTAGACATTTCCTCGTCTGTGCCTTTTTTTACGGTCAAATGATCGGCATGTAAAGCATAAGCATACCATTGTTCTTTTGCTGCTGCTGATTGGCATCTGTCTGCAAATTTTTTAGGGGTATATCCTGTATAGCCACCACTAAGAGACATCTCACTCAATGCAAGTTCAAATATCACAACAGAATTTGTTTGTTTTGCTGCTTTTAATATTCCTCTAATAACTTCTTCAGTTGCTCTCGGGTTTATAGCAGCAATGATTGTTTTTTCTCCTAAAACTCCATTTGCGATAAAATTCATGGGAAGAGGAGCCCTTGGAGTTTCAAAGAATTCAATAACAGCTTGTTCTAGAACCAAATGACATCACCTTGTAAAGGTTATAATAAGCATCTTAAGAATTTTTGCCTACATATAGAATACATTTTTCATTTTTAATAGAAATTAAACGATTAGTGATTGCTTGAATTACTGAGAAAAATTATACAAAGTTTTTTATAAAACTTCAGTGAATACTGTGTGATTAACATGGTTGAAAAAAGAAATCCCTTAATGGTTTTAATCCTGATAGTCATCACATTTGGTATTTATGCCTTAGTGTGGATGGTAAAAACAAAGAATGAAATGAACGAGTTAGGAGCAAACGTTCCTACAGCTTGGTTCATTATAATCCCTATCTTGAACATATATTGGTTCTGGAAGTATTGTGAAGGCTTTGCAATCGCTACCCAAAAGATGGATGCTATTGTCTTGTTCCTGATTTATCTCATCTTCTCTCCAGCTGCCGTATGGGTTGTTCAATCTGGATTAAATGAGAAAGCACAATAATCTCATTTTTTTATTTTTTTTTCTTGCTTAGATTTTTTTTAAGAATTTGTCTTTCCACAGTATTTAAGATAAAATATTTCTATAATATCATAATAGTTGTTACTTAAAAAAATAGGAGAGTAAAAAATTGAAATTTAGAAAAGTTGGAAAATCAGGTCTTAAAATAAGTGAGATCTCTCTTGGTTCTTGGTTAACATATGGTGGTACAGTAGAAGACGAAATAGCCAAAAAATGCATTGCAGAAGCAATTGAAAATGGAATAAATTTCATTGACTCAGCAGAAATATATGCAAAAGGGGGAGCAGAAAAAGTTATAGCTGAATTCCTCAAAGACGAGACAGTTAACAGAAAAGAGCTCGTAATCTCAAGCAAATTGTTCTGGCCTATGTCAGAAGACGTCAATGATTGGGGATTAGGCAGAAAAAATGTATTGAACGCAATTGAGGGGACATTAGAACGATTGAATACAGATTATGTTGATATCTACTACTGTCACAGATATGACTATTTGACTCCATTAAAAGAAACTGTCCAAGTCATGGATGATTTAATTAGAAGTGGCAAGATACATTATTGGGGTACAAGTGTATGGACTGCTGCACAGTTAGAAAGAGCCGTTGCAATCGCAAAGGAATTTCATGCACATAAACCAACCGTTGAACAACCTCTTTACAATATGTTTGTAAGACACATCGAAATGGAAATCATGCCCGTCGCAAAGACTCATGGTATTGGTTTTACAGTATGGTCTCCATTAGCTCAAGGACTTTTAACAGGTAAATACAATGAAGGAATACCAGAGGGTAGTAGAGCTTCAAAATCTGAATTTCTTAAGAAAAACCTTACAGATGAAAACATTGCAAAAATTAAGAAACTAGGAGAGATAGCTAAATCATTGGAAATTTCCATGAGTCAATTAGCTTTAGCATGGATCTTAAGACGTTCTGAAATATCATGTGCGATTATTGGTGCAACAAAACCAGAAAATGTAACAGAAAATGTTAAAGCTTCTGATGTGGTACTTTCAAAAGACATTCTTTTACAAATTAACCAAGTATTAGATAATGAACCTGAATGGCCATTAACTTATAAACCAAATCTATATACTGACAAAATGCGGTAGAATCTCATTTTTCTCTTTTTCACATAAATCTTAAATAATTCTATGTAATCACTATCAGTAGAATTGCACAGTTTTAGTGAGCTAGATGGTAATGTTAAGCAATCGTCAAAAGATTTTTTATGGAATGTGTAGATTTGGAACATCTATTTTTATGCAAGTTGTAACATTAGCAACAGTATATATCTATTCAAACCATTTTGAATTGAGTCAGGATTTAAATGCTATCGGAAATTCTGTTGGAAAAATCGTCATAGCTTTTTCTGGGTTTATTTTTGGATATATCTCAGATATTCTTCCATCTTCAAAGTTTGGGAGAAGAAAGATATTTATTTGGACTGGGGCACCATTATTAGCCGTTTCATTTGTTATGCTATTCATTCCACACATGTTCATTCCAATTGGTAACAATACTTCAGTATTTGTCTGGCTGCTAATTTGGAATTCATTGTTTAATCTTTTCTATGGATATCTATTGACTCCGTATCAATCCTGGATGCCAGAAATTACTACTGAAGAGGATAGAGTCAATGTATCTGGATATCAAAACACTTCAAATTTAATTGCAACTGTAGTAGGATTAGGTTTTGTATTCTTTATTGCTGGAGGTTTAGGTGAAGAAGGAATATCAAGCTCTTATGGAACAATTCTCATATTTGCAGTAATCGCTTTTGCAGTAATTGAAGTGATTATGTTTCTACCAATGCTTCTTACAATTGAAGAGAGGCAAGTTGAGAAAAAAGAAAGGAATATTCTTAGAGAGTTCAAAGTTGTGCTAAAAAACAAAAACTATGTTATCTGGTTTATCGCACAAGGAATCTATTCAATTGGGTTAACAATTTTACTTTCTTTAACCCTAGATCTGATGGGTTTTATGGGATTATCAGGTATTCTAGATTTCAGCATTTTTGGAGTGCTTATGTTTGGGATGGTGATAGTAAGTTTTGTTTTTTGGACTAGGTTATCCAAGAAAATTGGGAAAAAGTGGAGTCTTATCATTGGTTTTGCTTGTGTTATTGTTGTGTTACCTTTTACGCTATTTGTTGCGGAAATACCATACAACATTGGTGGTTACTTATTTGGGTTCCTTCTAGGGATTGGATTATCAGTTTCATATCTATTTCCATATGCAATTATTGGAGATATGGCCGACGAAGATGAAAGGTTAACAAAAGAATCACGAGCTGGAATGTATACAGGTTTTAATTCTATCCCTCTTAATATCTTCCAAGCATTAGCTTTGCTCATAATACCACTGATATATGATCCTAATGAACCACTAGCGGGTGTAGGACTGCAGTGGCTGGGACCAATAGCTGCAGGATTTATTTTGCTGTCTATTCCTGTACTTTTTTTGGGAAATTTTGATCCTTTCATGTTGAAGAAAGCAAAGAAGAATGAAGTTAAAGAAGAGGAGTTGTTGTAATGGGATTGTTATTTGGTATAAGGCCTTTCGAATTTGCTGATTTTTTTGAACTATTCAAGGATGGAAATTTAGATTTATCGCGTTTGAATTATGTTGAAATAGTGAAAAAAAACATTGATGCTGGTTTTAAGCACATTGAAATTACAGGAGACTTAGCTTATGTTCTACCCGGAATATTAACCCCTGCGATCATAGAAGAGCTGGTGAAAATTAAAGAAGAAAAAAACATCTCATTTTCAGTTCATCTTCCACTTTGGGCAATTGAACCTGCAGCTTTTGCTCCTGAAATCAGAAAAGCATCAGTTGAGACTTTCGTTAACTGTATCAACTTAACTAAACCCTTAGACCCTATTTGTTGGGTTATGCACCCCACTGGTGGTTTAACTGTTGAATTTATGAATATGAACCTTCCAGAATTTGCTCATGAAATGATGATGCAACAATTTACAGTACATGCAACAGAAGCTATCAAACAAACTATAGAATTAACAGGAATTGAACCAAGAAAAATGGCAATAGAAAACATAGAATATCCTTTTGATCTTATGTATCCAATTATTCAACAACTGGACCTAAGTATTTGCTTTGATACTGGTCATTTACTTGCGGGTTTTTCAGGCAATATGAGTGTGATTGAATTTCTAGAAAATTATTATGACCGAATAATTGAGTTTCATATTCACGATGGAGAGTATCCACGGATAGATCACAAGGCTTTGGGTAAGCATAAATTGCCAGTTCGAGAACTTTTACTACGACTAAAAGATAAGAACTACCAAGGACCTTTAGTATTTGAGCTTAGTCATCAAGAATCCTTAGAATCTATGGAATATATTAAGAAAAGCGTACCTGAAGTTCTTGAATGATTTTTTCCGAATAACAATACTCGAAATGTATGTTATCCTAGTTTCATTCCTTTCTATTGAATTACTTCTCAACAACATAGTCTAAATAACCATCTTGAAAATCTCTACCTCTTAGATTATAATACAACTCTCGTTTTTCCTTATAACCGATTTTTGCATTTGCAAAGTATTTTTCCGCTTCATTATCCTTGTGACATGTGTGCAGAGTATTTTCACCTTCTATTTCCGACCAAAACTCTCCAGGTTCTCTCTCTTCTCCTAGATAAGACATATCTTCTCTATGCCATATGAAATTAACATAGAGTAAGCCACCTGGTTTTAGAACCCTTAACATCTCCTTTATAGCTTTTTCAATATCCTTTTTATTCATATGGAAAATTGTATTAAAACTGAAAACGCAACCAAAAGAATTGTCTTCAAAAGGAATATTTCTCATATCTCCTTCAATGATATTCAAATCAATATTGTATTTCTCTGCAAATTGGTTCGTCATGTCAATTCTTTCTTTACTAATGTCAATTCCTGTAGTTTGATAGCCTCTAGCTTTAAATAGTGCTAAGGGAGGTCTTCCTCCTCCTGCTCCGCAGTCTAGAACAGTCTTTTCAACAGGATGGTATTCAATTATTCTTAGTAATTGAGTAATTACATTTGGAAAATTTACTTCAAGAAAATCTTTCAAATTTTCAAACATGAGAGAGCAAAAGAAAAAACACTAATAAATTTTTGTTCTCTTCTTAGTAATATAACAGATGAAACAAAAATTGCTTTTAGAGAAAATAAATCACTATCTATAGAGAATTCCCCAATTCTTTCACCCATTAGTAGAAATTCGGTTTCTCATAACTAATTTCTTTCTAGTTTACGAATGAATTTTAGTCAAAGTAAATATTTATTTGCAATGATAAGAGTCCTAGATCATGTCACTTGTCATTACAGTCGAATTAGATTTAGATCGTACTAGCTTCGATGAAGTTGAAACAGTTACTAGAAGTAAACTTGCTGAACATGGATTTGGTATACTGACTGAGATAGATGCTCAAGCAACATTAAAGAAGAAGATTGATGTTGATATCCGTCCATACAAAATTCTAGGAGCTTGTAATCCACCATTTGCACATAAAGCAATTGAACTTTTACCAGAAATAGGAGCTCTTCTACCTTGTAATGTAATTATTTATGAAAATGAAAAAGGGAAAATAGTCGTTTCAGCAATGAATCCTGATGTAGCTATGAGTATTGTAAATGTAGATGGCATTAAAGAATTAGCTAGTTCAGTAACAGAAATTCTAAACAAGGTCATTCGTGAAGTAGAAACACATTTTGTAAAATAAATAGAGAGGTATTAGGTTTACTCAGGGGGTCTTTCCATCAACCAATGCTCTATTTCTGTATCTGGGATAGTTGCTTTGTTTAAAACCTCAAATCCATAATGAAGATAAATATCAACATTATTCCCACTTTGAGTTTCCAGAAAGCAATGAAGTTTTTCTTGATCTAATCTGTTAAACATAGGTCGCAACAATTTGCTGGCATATCCTTTGCACTGATATTTCGAATCAACACCTATTGGAGCCAGATAAAGATGTGGAAATGTTGCGTACTTCTTATGTAAGGTAAAAGTGAAATCACCAATCTTTGACATTCTTATAACAGCATCTCTTCCAACATTGCGGAACAGATTAATTCCTCCTGCTCTCGTGTTTCTCCAATTTGTCATTTCAACATTTTCAGAGTAAACCCACACAGCTAAACCCTCTAGATGAGATGACGTGGCATAAACTTCACCATAGAGTAATCCATACTTTATTCGAAATTTGAAATAATGGTATAATTTCTGTTTTCTTGTCTTCTCTTCTGGAAACATCTGCTTTGCTAAAACATCTTCAAAAAATACTTCCGAAAACAATTCCGCTGCTGAATTTAGATGATTTTTTCTTAAACGAAATAGTTTATCAAATGTATACTCCATCACGAGTATTTGTATTCAGTAGTTATATAAAACTATACAAAAGAAGGAGAAAAGATAAATTTAAAATTTATCTGTATTATCTTTAGCCCATTCATCTGGGTCATATTTTGGAGGCATACATCTCAAAGGTTTATCTGCAT
>BPTM01000195.1 GCA_023705945.1 Candidatus Heimdallarchaeota archaeon | reverse complement strand
TCCCTGTGCTTCTTCCCCCTCAATAAGTTTCGGGAGAGTATACTCAAACTGCCCGAAGGTCATACCTTCAACACTGGGGCAATCCTTTAAAGCTTCTGGGTAATGCGCACTCCACGGTCCCACCAGGTAGACACGAAATTCTTTTGCTAATTTTTCTGCATAAGCTAGATCCTCGGCATGTGTATCATAAGCCCAGTAATAGGCAATTACTTCTGGATGAAAATCTTGAACCAGCTTTGTGGTATCTTCCGGTGTGGTTCTGAGAACACTGGCATCATATAACTTACACTCATAACCCATCTTCTCCAGCACACCCGTTGCGTAGGCGAGGAATATGGGTGGCCACCCTTGATTGTGTATCTTTGACCTCCGAACTAACCTACCCGTCCGAATCACATCACCGGGCGGGTTGAGTAAGTATACTCGGCTCATATTCTGTTCCGTCTCCTCAGCTTCTTGGACTCGGGTCTCATCCCAACGAGAACACATACGATCATTCCTAGTGTTATCGCTAAATGGACTAATCTGTACTGATCTACATCCACTGGTTTTGTTGGGGATAGTGGGCCAGTGTACACTTCCCTCTCTTCTGTAGTCAGACTAGCTGCTTCCCGTCTCTCTATTCCCAGATACGTGTACTCAGCGATGACAAAAATAGAAGCCGAGACTGCTACTATCAACAATACAGCAAAATATGTATCCTTCATTGAGCATCCCACCTCGGTGGCTCTATTGCATCTGGTTGCTCGTAGTAATCAAATAAATCGGAGATTGTCTGTTTAAGTGGGATCTTCGGTTCCCACATCCCGGTCTCCAGGACCTTAGAGATATCGAGAGTGGAGTGTGGAACATATCCAGGCGCCACAAAAACTGTGAGATCGTATTGTAGATCGTATCCCCTGTCATGTGCCTCGTTGAAAACCTGATGTGCTAACACCTTACCAGATATCTCCATTCCACAAGAGATGTTGTATATCCCGTCTTCGAGATCCTTGGCGGATAACATAGCCGATACCACATCCCGCACATCAATAAGATCTCTATATGTGTCACCCATATTAAAAATTTTAACAGGAACGTTGTTGATAGCGCACCATACGAGCCGATTGGGGAAGCATCTACCCCTGATGCCGACCACCGTCCCGAATCGGAATATGACATGCCGTACACCAGACAATGAGATCATTCTCTCACAGACCGCTTTAGAGTATCCGTATGAGGAGGGTATGTCCATTGGATCTGTTTCTTTGAACTTTCGCCCATTACCATAAAGGTTGGCAGTCGAGGCGAATATGAATAGGTCTGTCGGTTGCTTGGTGAGCACTTTGAGTGTCCCGATAATGTTTGAGCGCATGGTCTCTTCGGAATTGTGTATCCAATCCGCGTCGGCTTTTGTCCAAGGTATGGCGGCGAGATGATAGATCTCGTCTACTTTGGCGGTGGGAGACGCGAATATTGGCTGTTCGTCTAATTTGGAGATGTCGATACAGTAATATGTAAATGGATATGGACTAGTCATTCTCGGACTCTTCCAATCTATGTTGAATACATCATCACCTCGTTCACAGAGCGTATCGACTAGATGACCTCCGATAAACCCCGATCCTCCCGTAACCAGACTCTTCATATCAGTTTTCCCCATTACGCATCCCACCTTAGTGTTCTCATTTAACCACCTCACTGTTCATTATACCTTGTCCCACCTCGGTGGTTCTATACTGTTCGGAAACTCATAGTAGCTGAACATATCTTCTATCGACTGTTCCAGTGTTATGGTGGGCTTCCACACACCCGTAGCGAGTATCTTTGAGTTATCGAGAGTCGAGCACGATACCAAACCGGGTAACTTGAAGTCGGTAAACTCATAATTGAGTTTATGTCCTCTTTCTTCCGCTATCCCAGAAACTGTCTCTGCCAGTTCTCGGTTGTTTATCTCCATACCACAAGAGACATTATAGATTTCATTGTTAAGTTTCGATGAGCAGAGAAGAGCAGAGATTACATCTCGGACATCTACCAAGTCTCGATAGTTGTTACCATTATTGAAGATTTTTACAGATATTCCATTGACAGCACACCAAACCAACCGATTTGGAAAAACCCTGCCTCGCGCACCTATCACACTACCGAACCTGAGGATGACGTACCTCTTACTGGATTCAGAAAGTATCCTCTCGGCAATTGCCTTACTGTAGGCATAGGGAGAAGATATGTCGAGTGAAGCATTCTCTTTAAATTTGTGACCACTTCCGTAAAGAGACGAAGTGCTGGCTAGAACGAAAAGGTCACTCTCAGTTTGCTTCAGTACATTATATGTCCCCAGAGTATTAACATCAAAGTCTAGTTGGGATTCTTTAAACCACTCATCAGCTTTCTCAACCATACACCACGGTCTGGCTGCAAGATGGTATACAGTAGTGAACAGCCCAAGGGAGCGTTTTATTTCTCTTACGTCCTCTATCGACCAAGTAAGGTTTGATCTCTCTAAGCATCCTCCTAGCAGCTTGGTGGGATGATGTATGTCAATACTGAGTACATCACACGATGGGTCTTTGATTAGAGCTTCAACGAGGTGGGAACCAATGAACCCGGACCCCCCTGTTACTAAAATTTTGTCTATCATAGTCGACCAACTCCTATCTCTCGCCTCACTAGAGCTGGATATTGCCCCCACTTTGATTCATCATACTTAACAAGATTCCATTTAGGAACTTCTTCACTAACATTGTATTTAGCATCAACATAGTCCTTGAGCAGGAGATCAGTGTCGGCATCGTACCATTCCCTCCACTTAGTCCTGTATACCTGTCTGATGTGGGACTTTATAGCACAGTTAAATTTGTAAATTAAGGGCAAACCAATAAGCCAAGACCTTGCTGTGAACTGGTCCCCTTTCGAGTTTGGGTGTAGTCTCACAGTTCCGTTGTTATGATACAGGAATGGATGTGGATCCATAACTGGACATTTTTCTATAGTTGTATGGAAAGTATCCACAAGGTTAACTAATCCGGCACAGTAGACCACATTTGGGCGGTTCATATACTGTCTGAGAGTTGATATAGCAGATGGGCCATCTGTATGAAATACTTCATCTCCATCCTGCACAAGTATCCAATCCTCATCCTCGACTTTAGTGAGTGCAAATCCTCTTGATTCTCGTAGACCGAGTTCGGGTTTCACATAGGTATCTGTACTCAAGTTCCACCTATCAATACATTCACGTATTTTTGGTATTGTGGAACCACTCTTGTCCACAATAATATACCGGCTGACAAAGTCCTTTGATGATTCTAACGCTAAGCTGATCATTCGTTCCTCATCCCAAGTACAGAGGATACACATCACTTCGCCCTTCATCAATGATGAGGAGCGTTTCAGACTTTTAAAGTAACCGATAGGATAGAAGATGTTATGCCTAAATAATGGATGTGGGCTGTTGGGATACAGGAGTCTTCGTGCGATGTTCTTTACTTTACCCACTCTTCAGAGCCTCCTCTATAACTAGGTCGGGAAAATCCTTATGA
>BPTM01000194.1 GCA_023705945.1 Candidatus Heimdallarchaeota archaeon | reverse complement strand
TCTTTACATTTTCCTACACACAATCCACAACCAATGCAATCAATGCTTCTTAGTACTGTATATATGAACGCATTTACCCTTTCTATTACTTCTTTTCTTGTTCTCGTTTCCTTTTCTTTGAAGCTTATCTTGAAAGTTCCATCTCCATATAGTATTATTGAATAGTCTTTTCCTGTAATTCTTGTATAGTTCAGTTGTTGATTCGTTTTCAATTCTCCTATCATTGGTAGTGCTGCATTTACTTGCTCTAGTTGGACGCTGTTAGATAATGCTCCTATAACAGCTATAGGCTGTGTTATGCAGTTACTCTCCTCTAGTTGTAAAGAAGTTAAAGTCATTTCTTTGTCAGAATGTTTTCCTTCCTCTAAATTTGGTGGGAGAATATCCCTGATCTTCTTGGGTAAACTCTTGAACCTCCATAAACCGTAGGACCAGTATTCTTCGGGAAGGTTTCTGTCTTCTCTCCAAGTCTTAACAGCTTCAAACAATTGATTGTGTAAACTAGGATGCTGTTTTTCAAGGATTTGCATATGTGCCAAATTGGACGAGGGGCAAGGCCAACAACCAATGCGCTCATAACCACTGTCGTAAAGAGGATTATAAGGCAAATCTTTCCAAAAAATGTAAAGCCAAATCATGAAAGCGGTCCAATTCTGAATAGGGGAGACATTGATCTGATTAGGGATATATTGGTTCTGCCAAATGTTTGTAACAGAACGTTGGAAAGACTCGTATCTGCGCTGACCAATGAAACTGATGCACTTACCATTAGGGAAATTCCGTTTAATGAGTTTCTGAATAGGGGCGAGTTTAGCAAATTTGCAGCAATAACGAAAATCTCTACCTGGAGGACCAAATCGAGAAAAAGCCTCCCAGAAAAGATCAGAAGAGACACTTTCAATAACTAAATTATCTTCGAAATTGAGAAGTTTACTACTTTCCTTAATATAATCAACGGTCTCAGGAAACTCAATACCAGTATTAGCAAAAAGAACCTTGATGTCTTCGTTAGGAAAAGCATCCATAACAAGTTTAAGAGTAACTAAACTATCTTTGCCACCACTGTAAGAAATAGCTACAGGAAGCTGCAAATCGTTGTGGATTTTAATGATGAAATCAATAGATTCCCTTTCTATTTTTTGTAATTCAGATTGATTCCATTGAATAATCTGCACCCAGGAAAGTTTGGATCTCTTGATAGAGAATTGCTCAGTAACAGGTTTGTAGTTCTTAGCGTAAATACCCTTTTCCATACTTTTTCTATCAGATTCATCTATACGAGCAATTCCACCTGCTATGACTTCATCGTTATTGTTAATCACAACAATGTAGTCACCAATCTTAATTTCTGGGTCAGCATCTACAACACCGGGGATAAGAACACTCGCACCACCCTTGATATTATCAACAGCTCCATCACCAACCTTGACCCATCTCTTGGAAAATTTACCGTTTAAAAGCGATAAACCATTTTTGTTAAGTTTGATAATCCACTTATTTGTGACAATATCAAATCGACGAACACCAATACTGTGATTCTGGAGGAATATCTCATCCATGAAATCTTCTGAACCAATGTGGTTCAAAATAATAGTATCTTTCTCAGTTATTATCTCGACGTCGTCACCGAAATTATCAGAGATAAGTTTGCGAATCTGAACAATATCTATCTTCATTGCAGGACGAGCATCATAAGGGGGAGTAAGAGGAAATAGTTTAGTTTGACCTTTGCAAATAGGGCAGCTCCTAGCTTTGATGATTGGTAAAGCACAATTATCACAGAAGAAAAGGGTATTTGGACCCAAAATAGGGATATTTTTCTTTTTCTTCTTTCTTTTGGGTGAGATTTTTTACGCCCCCTAAGTCTCTCTAAGAAGTCGCATGAGAATACGAGGAATTTGCTTGTAACTGTTAACCTCTGAGAACTTCCCTTTGCCGAGTCTAGCAAGATCTTTACACACTCTTCTTCCCCAGTCTTGTTTACTCGGTAATGCTAAAACATGAAGTTTGGGGAAATACCTCAAGTAAGGTCGAGGATCGCCCCCTCTATTGAAAGCTCCATCAGTAACAAGAACACCAAATTTGTTTCTCTTTTTGATTTTTTCGAGTTCTAGGCCACCATATTTTAATCCTTCAGCAATATTTGTATATCCTGCACTATCGCTCTCAAGAATCCGATTAATTAGCTCGTCTGTCTTAATTCTTTCTTTTATACGTTTGATAGTATATGCCTTTGTATTGAATACTACAACACTGAAATTATCTCGTGCTAAATTATATGCCATCACAGCAACTGTTAATGCTGCCGTTGTAAATCGCTCACCATACAACGAACCAGAAGTATCAAACATTAATACTGCAGTCTTTTGTTTTTCCTTTCTCTCAAGACTAACAATGTCTTCAGTGTTCAAGATTCTACTTCTGTTTTCCAAAAATCTTTCTAACGTTTCATCGATATCGAATTCATCTAAACCTGGTTCATATTCAGTTTGTTCAAAAACTTCTCCCCTAATCCCTTGACTTGTAACACCAAAAGCGGTTGTCAGAATAACTTTTCTCGCCAATCGGCGAAAAACTGGTCTCATCCTATCGTCTAAAGCTGATCTTAACATAAAGAATAATTCAGGAGCACTACTATCACCTCTAGATGCTCTTCTTGAAATAAGAGTATAGCCTTTCTTAGAGTTTAACGCTTCCGCGACTGCGAATTTGTTTGAAATAGCTAATCCTTGAATAGCTGGCATATTATCAACATCAACAGCTAATTCAGTTTGTTTTTTAATTTCATAATAACTCATACCTTCAGATAAACTTGAATAAACTGAAGGGTTTCTTTTTCCAGATACAATTTCAGCTTCTAGAAGCCTGTTTTTGTCCATTTTTCCTCTGAAGACATATGGCTTTTGGAAGTCCTCTCGGAATGGATCCCCCTCCTCTTCTAGAAAAAATCCATATCTTGTAAAGTTGTAGTGACTATGTCTTTAATTACATCTTCTACTAAACTTTCAACACCATCTTCTAGTTCGATTTTAGTTGCTAAAGCCATTATTGAACCATCAATCCAAGATTCAATATCATTAACTTCTAGAAATCGGATTATTGCTGCTAAATCTATTGCTCCTCTGATTGAAGATCCTCTTCGCAGGTCTGGCCAATCTCTTGTTGCTCGAACGATTTTTACAGCCATAGTAATGGTTTTTTCATCCTTGATACCTGTTCGAACACGAACAATATTTTGTTCTTCCTCTTCAGGTTGATATTGCAACCTTATCCAAACGAACCTATCTCTTAAAGCCTCACTCAAAGGAGTTGTTGCTACAAGCTCTGCTGGGTTCATTGCACTAACAATGAAGAAACCATCAACAGCTTTAACTTTGCCTAGTTTTGGAATCATAATTATTCCTTCATCCATAGCAGCTAAAAGTACGTTTTGTGTGCCTTCCGGCATCCTATTTAATTCATTCAAGAACAGGATGGCACCTTGTTGCATGGCTTTGGTTAATGGTCCTGTAACAAATGAATCCCAATCATATCCTTTTTCAATTACCATTGGAGGGTCAAAATGCCCAACTAGTTTAGAAGAACTGTATCTTTCATCGCCATCTACTCTTTCAAGATCTTGGGAAAAGTAAGATGCTAATGCATGGGCTAATGTGGTTTTACCCACTCCAACATCCCCCTCTAACAATATATGTCTGTTTGCGAGTTTTGCTGCTAAACATTTCTTAAGTTCAAATGGTCTACCAACAATATTATATTGCTCTTGTATTTCTTCAATCATCTCATCAATGGTTTTATCCTGTTTAACAACGCCTTCCATCGATACTTCTATCCTTACAACATTATTACAAACTATTAATTTGAAACAATAAGCTTTATCTTCCAAGTTTTAAATACTTTTAGATATTCCAGTTTTTGCAATTTTGCCGGAGTTCATTGCTTCTAACTAAACACAAACTCCGTTTAATCTTTGTTTTAAACCTAATAATTTGTTTGTATTTAGAGATGTTTACAAATGCATTTTTAAATCTCTCGACTCGCGATATTTAGTGCAGCATTAATGTTTTTACTATACCTAGTTTCTGCTAAACGATTCTTATTTTGAGATGTAAAATCTTCATTTATTACATTGACGGGAACTTTTTCGTAGAATATACTTTTCAATCTCTTAATAACTTCCTCTTTAATTTCTCCTCCCCCCCTACCAATGTTTACTTTAAAGATATCTGTTTCAACATTGAAAAAAACTGTAATGGTTTCCTTTACTGCATCAACTGCAGTAAAAAACTCACCTACACCTAAGATACTTTTTCCTTCCCCTATTACGGCAAAACCTATGGTTTTTCCAGGATCTATGCCAACAACCACCTCCCCAAATTTCTTTTTACTGTTTGCAATAAGAAAAATATTGGAAAAGAGATAGTAATGATTGAAAGCTTTTGGTATGAATATTTTATTGCTTTTAATCACATTTTTCTCTGTTTCAGTTGTAATTATAACGTCAGAGTTATCAGTTGTAAATTCCTTAGGTAAAATGTGATTAGTTTTAATTTCATGTATTTTAGATAATATATTCTTAACTGTATACAAAAACCTAAAATTCTTAGTTGCAATTGTAACACTAATCACAGTTAAACGAAGTTTTCCCATTAAAAAATATTTATATCTCAAAACTAGTATCTGACAGACTTATAAAGTTAAAAAATTTACACATGTATTGCCCAAAACGGATTGGTGAATCAAATCACTCAGAATCAAAATCTATCTATCAATATGCAAGAGTATTTCGACCGTCTTAATGATCAACTACATGTAATCTATAATATTGCTGAAAAAGCTCGAAAACAAGGATTAGATCCATCGCTTAATGTCGAAACACCAATAGCTAAAGATATAGCTGATAGAGTTGAAGGTTTGATTGGCCCAGAAGGAGTAGGAGTAAGAATCAGGGAGCTAGAGAAACAGAACCTATCTAGGGAACAGGTTGCTTTCAGAATTGCTGGTGAAATTTGTGATCAAAAGTTGATTAAGGGGTCTAAGGAAATATTAGCGGACCAAGCTTTACGTACATCTCTTGCTGTTATTACCGAGAGTATCACTGCTGCTCCTATTGAGGGTATCGCTAAGGTCAAGATTAAACAGAATGATGATGGGACTGATTATCTTGCAGTTTATTATTCAGGTCCAATACGTTCAGCTGGTGGTACTGCAGCTGGTATGAGTGTTCTATTGGGAGATTTTATTAGAATAAGATTGAAAATAGGTAAATATCAACCAGATCAAAGAGAGGTTGAGAGATATGTAGAAGAATTGGAGTTATATAACAGAGTTAGTCATCTGCAACTTCCGACAACAAAAGAAGAACAAAGATTTGCTGCCCAGAATCTGCCAATTGAGATTAGCGGAGAACCAACAGACAAAGTTGAGGTTACAGGAAATCGTGATTTAAGAAGAATCGAGACAAACCGTTTACGTGGTGGAGCTTGCTTAGTTTTTAACGATGGTCTTGTTGGTAGATCAAAGAAGCTTATCAAGAAAATTAAAGAGAACAAGCTTGAGGGTTGGGATTGGCTTAATAAGCTAATTGAAATTCATGAGAAAAGTGGTTCTATCTCTGATGAAGAACCAGACATAAAATATGATGATGAAGACGAGAAAATAGAAATTGAGGATGAAGAAGAAATCGTCTCAGATAAGGGGTATATAAAGGATGTAATTGGAGGAAGACCAGTTTTTGCTCATCCCTCAGAGAAAGGAGGTTTTAGACTTAGATATGGGAGATCTAGAACAACAGGTTTAGCAGGTATGGGTGTACATCCTGCCCTTATGGGTTTAGTGGATGATTTTCTAGCTTGTGGGACCCATGTGCGTACAGAAAGACCTGGTAAAGGAGCAATAGTTATGCCAGTTGATTCAATCCATCCGCCTATTGTAAAATTAAAGAATGGTGACGTAGTAAAAATAGAAAGTTATGAGGAATCAAAAGCTATTAGAGAAAACTTACTTGAAATCTTATTTCTGGGAGATATGTTGTACGGAGTTGGTGAGTTTAATCAGAATAACTTCGATTTAATACCTTCAGGTTACTGTGAAGAATGGTGGGTTCAAGAACTTGAGGAAGTTTTTGTAGATTTTAAGGAAACTAAAAGTGTAAAAATCGATAACAAACTTTTGGAGAAAATTAATGGTTTTATTCAGCATCCTTACAATTTAATTCCTTCAGCACAAGAAGCACTTGAACTATCTGATAAACTAAACATCCCTCTCCATCCAGAATTTACTTATCACTGGTCTAATATTTCCACAGAAGAATTTCAGCTTCTTAGAGATTACATAAAATCAAACAGTAGTTTTGATGATAATATCCTTGAAATTGATTATAAACTTGAAGTTAAAGAGATATTAGAGTTAATCTGTGTCCCTCACAAACTAGTAAAAGATAAGATTGTATTGGATTTACACTCTTTGCCTTTGTTAAATACGATTGGTTATGCTGATGGAAAACTGTTACCAATTTCCAAGAAGAATGGAAGGGTAATTGACTTAATTAATTCTTTAAAGAACGTGAAAATCAGAGATAAATGTCCAGTTTACACTGGAGCTCGAATGGGGAGACCAGAAAAAGCAAAAGACAGACGAATGAAACCTCCTGTTCAGATGTTGTTTCCAATTGGAGGTGCAGGAGGGAGGTTAAGAGACTTATTTGTTGCTGCTACTCATAAGAATATCAACATAGAATTGTCGCGTAGATCATACCCTTCATGTGG
>BPTM01000193.1 GCA_023705945.1 Candidatus Heimdallarchaeota archaeon | reverse complement strand
TCAGATGTTAAAGCAACATCAACAAAATTGACAGTTGTATCCAAATTGGCTAATTCCTTCTGAATTACCTTTAGAAATTCTTAAGTGAGGAATATACATGGATGTAGTTCTGTTTAAAGGAACATTACAAGAAGCAGAGTTATCTTTTGTATCCTTGGTTTGAATTCGTGGAAGAGATTTTGAGTAAATATCTTAAATCTGTTTAGGTAATATTACTTCTAGATTCAGATTCACAAGGTAAAGAATTCTTTCAGAAACTTAAGAATGAGTTTAGAAGGTTTGAATAAAAGGTAAGTACAAGTTTCTGAAAGAAAGTACAACGATTTCAAGTAACTTGTATTAAGGATCTGGATAGTTTCCATTTTCAAGAATTGAAGGTAAAATATGACTTTATTTTTATAAATGACTTAGAGAAGAAAGATATTTTAGATGAAGCTCAGAGAAGAGCTAATTCTTGGCAAATTTAGATTTAAGTATTTACTTTTCAATCTCAATTGTTTAACTAGTTATAGAGCAAGAGATTTTAATCTGGAAAGAACTATTTCTCTGTCAGTATAATTAGATGCATTGTGATCATGGGAAACTATCAATAAAGTGGTATTGTATAAATCACTCATCTGTGATAATAATTCATATACAATTTCAGAATTTTCAGTATCAAGATTCCCCGTTGGTTCATCTGCAAGGATAACTAAAGGTTTATTTGCTAAAGCTACTGCGATAGCAACTCTTTGTTGTTCCCCACCACTCAAGAAAGAAGGTTTTTGATGAAGATATCTTTCAATTTCTAACATTTCGACAAGATCATTAGTTCTTCTTTCGATTACATCTACAGGTAATTTTGCAATTGTCATTGGAAATTCTATATTCTCTTTAACTGTCAGGAATGGAGCTAAATTATATGATTGATATACAAGTCCTACCTTATCTCTACGATAGTCAGCTAGTTGATCCTCGTTGAAATCTACTATATTTCTACCTTCAACAAGTATCTTCCCAGCTGTAGGTTTCAAAACACCAGCAATACAATGTAAGAGTGTTGTTTTGCCTATTCCAGATTTCCCTCTGATTACAACTTTTTCTCCTTTCTTAATGGAAAAGTTGATTCCAGGTATTGCTATAGTTTCAACCTTACCTTTGTAGACATGTAACAAGTCTATAATGTGGATGATTGTTTTCTCTTTCTTATTCATTTTATTCACTTCTTATTTTGTTGTTTGATTTTTTTATATCTTTGATTCTGCAAAACTTGATTGACTCTAACGTGAAGATGAGTATTATTAGTAGTATCAATGGAGCTATGAACGCTATAATTGGCATCCATGAGAATGCTAACTTGATAGGAAAACCATAAATTGAATTATGTGTATAAAATACTACTCCTAAGATTAGAAAAGAACAGATTATACTAGCGGTATAAATAAAAGGAAGAAATATAGAAAGCCAAATTGCTTGCGATATGCGAATTTCTTTATTTTTCAAACCTCTAAGTTTAAGGTATTTGAAATTCTTGTTGGTTTCAAAAATAAAGGAACCAAGAAGACCAACAAGAAATATCGGTACAATCGTATTTACAATTACCGTTGAATTATTTAGTTGTGATAGAACAATATCTCTAGAACTATTTGATAGTTCTACCTCTGTTTCATCATGTTTGACTATATACCAAATTCCTTTTAGCTCAAGATAATTGATTATCTCTTCTATATTGTTATTTTGCCTTTTAATACTTGTAATTGCATACTGAAATTTTGTTAAGTTATGTAACGATTCTTCATATTTCTTTAGAAACCACCCTGGATTATTTAGGGAATAGAATGGAAGGTAATAAGCATAATCATAGAGAGTGTTTATATCATATACTATTGACATATCAAATTGAGTTCTAGGTATAGTAATATTCTCAGATATGAAGTATTGTTTCTCTCTTGCAAGAATACTAGAAGTAATTACATAACTCGATGAAGAATTTAGTTGTTTGAATACTTCTTCATTAGAATGTTTCTCAAATTTTATATTTTTAAAATATGAGTTTTGAAAGAATTCTAATGGATTATTGAGATAGATTACGTCAAAGATACCTTCGAAGGTAAATACTTGATCCACAAAAGATACTAAACAGTTGTTATAACCACAAATGTTTAAGATTTCTGAGCTAGTCTCAGGATCTGTAATTAGTGAATAATCATATACTCTTAAGGATTCATTCATGTCGTCTTTTTGATTTTGCATAGATACGAAGGATGTCATCAAGAGAGATAAAAAGAATAGCATATAGAAACTAACAGTAAGAATTCTTCTCTTTTTCTTAGATACAGAAGTCAAAGTTCTTGCTATAGTTTTAAAAGCTGGAGTAAATTGCTTTGTAATTTTCTTTGTAATCCAATTCAATATTGTTATTTGAATTCTTGGAACAATTATTAAAAGACCAGTAATAAGGATCAATCCAAAGACAATAAACCAGATTGTATCAGCTGATATCTGCATGGATTCAAGTAATATACTATTAATAGTCCAAAAAGCAGCAAATACCATTAGAATTAATATGATCATACCAACTTGTATTCCTATGTTGAAGAGCTCAGATTTTGATAATTTTCTCCTTTCATCTTCAACCATTTGCACTTTCTCATCTGCTAGTTCTACGTTTGTTTTTTGAGTAATCAAAATTATACAGAAGAAAATGCTGAAATGTGATAGATAAAAAATTAACTGAAATACTGAATATGAATGTATTTGTTGAATAAATAGAAAAATCCAACTAATGCTAAGAGCTGCACCTAATGAAATTCCAGTAATAATTAATTGAGACAAGAATGTATGTTTAGATATTTCTCCAAATTTCACACCTCTTGAAGATAAAATGCTCATAGTTGTCTTCTGATCCTTTTTCTCTTGACTGATAACTATGTAAAGAAAATACAAGAAAAATATTGAAACTAAAACAGAAAAAATAAGAGAATTAAAGAAGACCAAACGTATTTTTAGAATCGTTTCCTCCAAAATTCTTCTGAAAATATCATTAAAGTCAAAATCAATGTAGTATTCGTTTTGAGCTGAATAATAAGCAAAAAATGTAAAAAATTCAGTTTCAATGTTAGAAACCCAATCATTGTATTCATTTCTTAGTTTTGTAGGTAAAAGATTGAGATATGATGTTTTATTCATTGTATAAAGAGAAAACAACTTAATTCTTTCCTGATTAAATACACTCATTATTGCACTTATACCAATGTCATAAACAAAACTGAAGAAATCAGTATCTTTGATGATGATGTTATATATACTTGTTTCTTGTAAAACATAGTAATTTTCAATTGAACCGAATAATTCTGTAAAATAAGAATTATCTACTATTTGTGATACATTGAAGAAATCTACTGTTGTATTTAAACTCCAATCTATTTGAATATTATCGACATTAGGAAGTGTTGAGTTTTTTACAATTAATATGGAAGTTTCATCTGCTATAGTATAGAGATTTTCTAAATTCAGTTTATTGTTAACCACAAAAAAGCTGACTGAATCTATGGTGATATTATCAATAGTTAGATTAATTAAATTTCTAGGAAGACTTGAGATCAGTTTATGATTCCAGTCATTAAGGTGCTGATTAAATGTATTGTATTCAGAAAGAAATTGGGAATTATTTAAGTCTAAATAAACTTCAAAGTCTGGGTTATTTGAATTTCTAATTAACTCATTCCATTCGGTATTATATTCTTCTATAAAATAGGTAAAAGAAAAAAATGAAACAATAAAAATAGAAAAAATGAAAGCAAATTCTAAAACTGTTTTTTTACCTTTTGCTTTGAAGATGATTTTAAGTAATTTCAAATTAAACACCTTCCACTAGATTAATGTGTTTTTCACTGTAAGAAACTGCTGGAATTTGCTTTTTCAACGATTGGTAATTTATAACACCTACTATTAGTGCTATGATTAATATACTTACTATTAAACAACATACTAGTATTAAAGTGGATGGTAAAATATGAAATTGGATTCTTAAATAATCAGGTGGTTGAATCATTGAAATGATCATAGTTGAAAGAATCCATCCAAAACAAGTTCCAATGAGAATTAGAAAATTCAAAAATATAAAGATTGGATATAAAGCTAGCATTATCCCTCTTTCTATGGATAATCCTCTTGAAAAAAATACACTAAAACTTTCAACTTGCCTATTGAAAAGTTGGTTAGAATTCTCTAAAAGGAAGATAAATAGAGCAATTCCTATCAGTATTATTAATATTAAAAGAAATTCTGGTTGTATAATCACAGATTGATAATATTTATCAAAGAATCTAATATTAGTAAAATCGATTATTTTTATTCCTAAGTGTTTCATTGAATTGAGTTTTTCTATTTGACTTCTTACTTCTTCCCTGGTTATTGTTTTTTTAAGACTAAGAATCGAAATAATATCCAAGTTCTCTATTTCTAAAAGATTCTCTTCGAAATCACTATTTAAAACTATAAAGTTAACAGATGATGACACAGTATTTCCACTATAATAATTTTTGGTTAACCAAGAAAAAATTGGTATTGTTTCTACATAATCGTTAATTTGACCAGTATAATATTTGTCTGTATCTCTCCAAAAGAAAGATAAATTCTCTCCAATGCCTTTATCAGTCTTAATACTTACTCCTTTAGAAACAATCATCGATCTATTACTCTCTGATAATTTCTCACTTACTTCGTGAGGTGTTTTTAAACCAGTATAGGAATCTTGGAAAATCTCATTTTCGAACAACTCATCTATTTTCGTAGAGTTGATGCAATACCCATCTACAGAAACTATCCATCCTTGTATTGTAACAATTTCTTTAATAAATCGAAAATGAATTAACTCTATTGATCTATTTACATATTCCTGAAGTTCATTTTCGACATTGTATCTACTTGAGATTGGATAATTGATAGTAATATCACATATTTGATTGTATTGTTCGTTTTCGATCAAATAGTGATTGTAAGAATCTAGTACTGAGAAGGAAATAGACATCAACAGAATAAAAACTATTATAAGTTTGGACAATAAATTCCTTTTTAATAGTATTTTTTTTGATTTTTGTTTGGTATATCTAAAAATCTTCACTCTTTTAGTGAAAGCAAAAATCATTGAAACTCCTATTTTCAATAAGGTTTTTCTAGTTGATAAATAAATAACCAGTAGTATAGTTAAAAGGTATAATATTAATTCCCATATCTCAAATGTAGTTACAAATTCCCATAAGATATTTGAAAGTAAAAAAAAGATAAAAAAACACATTGCTGATGGAATTGTTAAAATTCCAACATCTTTGATAAAAGCCTTTAATCCTTCTATTATATTCTTTTCTGTTGATTGATATGAATCTCTTTTTTGTAAAGACCTAAACAACATTATAATTTGAAAAGCACCGCAAGCAATGACTATTAACAGTAATGTACCTGCCAAAATTAGATAGTTTACTGAAAATTTAAGAAATGAGGGAATAATTGAAAAGAGAATGATTATTGAAATAAATAATGAGCTCAAATAAGTAAAAAATATGATCTTCATCTCACTTCCTAAGAACAATTTATAGATTTCAGATTTTCTACCACCTCTAATCCTAAATAAGTTGATACTGTCACTTTGATTAGAAATGTAAGTTCGTGATGTTATATAGACAAGAGATGTAGTAAATACTCCAATTATAAGGAGCAAAGGAATCATTTGGATATTTCTTACAGCCTTAATATTATTTTCAAAATACACTAATTTCTCCCTTAGAAGTTCTTGTTGAAACCTATACTCTTTTCCAATATATTGGTACCCGAAATGTGAATTTAATTTGCTTTCTTTGGTCTTCAGAAAATCCGTAATTTTGGAAATAGCTTTAGAATAAATTTCATTTCTTTTAAATTGAAAAAAATATACATTATATGAGTTTACTTCACCTAGTTGTTCAACAAACAAATTTTCGAAAGTTTCATCATTCATAAAGATGTAGTATAGATCCGGTTCAAATTCTTTTTTCAGGATATCACTTAAACTGTTACTTACAAAGATTTCCCCCCTTTGTACAAAATTAACTAGTAACAAGGTTTCATTTATTTCGAAACCATTATTTAGTCTGAATGATGTAAAAATTTGGTTACTATCATTAAAATATTCATTCTGAAGTGAACTTTCGATAAGAAATTCACCTGTATTTAATGTTAAGTTAGCATATTTATAATAATAAGAACTTGGTGCCCAGACTATGGCGAAATCAGTTTTGCTAAATTCCCCTATTATGATTTCACTTTCTAAATAACCCATATACTCATAGTCCTCTAAAGAAAATAAATTGTTAATAGATGTTTTAGAGAAATTTGGATTTTGGAAAACTGAAGAATTTTCATTTAGAATCATATAATCCGGATACGTACTTGAAATAATGTTTTCATAACTTTCATAATAACTTCCAATGCCACTAGCATAGACTACAAAAAAACATAGAACTGCAATTAACAAGGGTACAAAAAGAAAAACTGCTTTGTCTTTTTTCTTTGCGGTTGATAGCATTCTTTTCACTTTTTTTTCATCATATAAAAGACTTTATGCCTTATTCATAAAGAAAAAAAATGGAGGAAGGGACTATGTTACTATCTAGCCTATACTTGAGTAATAGTAATCAATAGTTACTTCTATCCACATATGGTTATCTAATGCATAGTAAGGCCAATACCAAAAGTCATAAGGATAAAAAGAAGCATATGTTCGGTCTGTTCCGTGAGGTATCGCAGATACTGGGTGTCCCTCACTATTATATATACCCACCGTATAAGCTTCTAACCAAAGACTATTACTTTCTAGATAGTAAATTATTCCTTCAGTTGATTTTACTTTTATGAATAGCTTTCCTCTGAAAAGAAGGTCATCTGTACCTGGATCTTTATCCCACATTTCTATTATGAAATAATCTAAACCTGGAACATAATGTTCAGCTGTTAAAGAAACATCATCTATATCGTGTTCTCCTTTTCCAAGTCTAGTAAAATCACCTATCGTATCAAGTAATGTCACTCCACCTCTATTCTTTATTTTAAAGTATATTTCTCCTCTTCCTTCTAACCATCCTGGATCTCCATCATGATAAAGATAGATCTGAGTTATATCTATTGTAACGTCGAAATAGTTAGGTGTAACAGCATTTACTTGAGTTATTCCAAATGACAAAAACAAAATTATACTTAAACATTTAACATACTTATTTTTCAAACTATCACCCGCACTTAAAAGTGCATTTAAAAAATAAATTTTGGATTAATAAATGTTTTGCCTATTAGATTATATCTTCGTCATAATACATTTTTCTTTAACGGATTGAGACACCACTTATAGGTCTGATTCATGGGTCTATTTATCAACTGACTTTACTGATTCTAATGGTTTTTGTAGATTCTCTGATCTTGCAAAAGGTAATTACAGGATTAATGTTGAAGGAGCTCCTTTCTTTGAGAACGCAGAAGATTTCTATACTCTTCCAAATTTACAAAATCAGGTATCCTTTCTTTTTCACTTATATTACTCTGTTTATCCATTTCCATTTCAAGCATTGTCTTTCTTCTCCTGGTTGCTTTTGGGTTTGATAACCCACCCTCTTTTGAGGTCGATTCTACAAAAATCTGCAATCAGATCTTGCAGTTTTTCATAAGTAGATTTTCCTTCCTTTTCACATAAGTCTCTAAAAATTTCAGCTACTTCAGAAGGTACGCGTGTATTGAATTGTTCAAGTTTGTTTTCCAATGGCAATTTATATCACCAAAATAATAGCAGTTTGGATATTATTTAAAGATATTGGAAATAGATAGCGGATTTAACTATCTAACAAAACAATTTATTACCAATAGCGAAAAAGTACATTAATGACTGGAAAAAAAATAGATATAATGGAATTAGTATCAAGAAAGGGATTCTATGAAGTATTGTATGCAGTAGCAATTAAAAATTATGAAAACTGGTCCAATATTGTTTTTTCAGTACTTAAACAAAAAAGAAGAACTAGCACTTTTACAATCAGGGAACGTTTGAATGATTTAGCTAAAATTACTTTTGTTGAAAAAAAGTTAAAGATTAAATCCAGAAATGAATATACTTACCATGTTACAGATTTAGGAAAGAAATACGCTCTTGCTATTCAAAAGATGTTAAAAGAGACAAAGGAAACTAATGAAATAGATTTTCTCATTATTGATGATCCTGAATTAGTGAGTGAAGTAGTAACGAAAGCTGTTGAACAGGGATATGATTCTCCTCAAGAATTTATAAGAGTAGCTTTGCATAAACTAGGTGAAAAAAGATAAGTGTGTAAGCTGTTAAACTGTTTGAAAATGTTTGAAGGTAATAACCAACAAAGAAAGGTTTCCATACCTTAAAATTATTCTTACGCACTCATGAATCAAGAAAAAGAAGATTTTTCATACAAAAAATCTATATATGTACTTTCGAATATTTACAAGTATCTAAAAGATTCAGATAATAAGCAATTGATGGTGAAAAACAATGTCTAAACCGCTAGTAAAAATAAAACCAGGAGATATTAGTATCAATAATGTCTCTATTACAATGTCTTGTTTATTTCCTCTAGATTTCATACAACTTCTTAAAACTTTTAATGATGCAGGATATGAAGCTCAAGCTCCAATACAAACAGGTGAGACTCGTTTAATTAGAGAGAGAATTAATATTGTGGACACAGAGAATTTCAAGTTAGAATATCAAACAAACAATAAAGTATTGGAATTATTGTCTAATGATGAATATATAATAGAATCCTTCAATGAAGTTAACGATGTTCTTACAGAATCTCATTATAACATTAGAAGAAATATAATCTATTATGAATTAATATGGCGAGTGCAAAATGTTTACTCTACTAGTTGGACAGAACGCCTTGAAACTATAGAATCTCCAATGTTTGATGAACTATCCTCAAAGTTTGGAATGGAACAAATAATCCCACACGGAATTTTTCTAGCATCTAATAGGGATGCGATAACAAAGAATTGGTTTGGAATCAGAATTAGTCCTGTTCATCAGCTTGGTAAAGATTTTTACAATTTTGAGATAGTTTGTCGCAAAGAAAATCTTGAAGAATTTCTAGAACCTATTAAAATAATGCAAGAAATAGTTGAAAAATACTTAAGGAAATGATAATATGAGTGAACAACCATTTGATACCTGGGAAATTCCTGAGAATAAATGTTCATTGATAGTAAAACAATCTAAAGAAATATCAGATTTTCCAAAATTAGATTTAGGTACTGTTCTTAAGAAATATGAAGAATTAGAAAATGAATCTCAACAGGTAAAAATGATGAACATTAAGAAGTGGGAGTTTGAAAAAGAAGAACATTTCTCTAGTTCGTCAGAGTTTATTAAAGAAGCTTTGAATAAAAGGGTAAATAGTATAGAATCATTACAAAAGTATGACTTAGAATTTGAGGAATATAGTGGTTTAATTCTCTTAACATACTATTTTGAAAGCAGACTAACTCTTGAAGAGGAAAGAAAAATAGCTGAACTTGAAGTCTTAATATTAGAGAGAATAAACGTCTATAGAATTAAATTTCATAGAATTTATAAAAGGTGAAACTTATACCAGCTGAAAAAGATCATTATAATGTTACTGCAAAAAACTTAAAATTCTACAATCTCAACACTTCAAATTTTTCACAACATACTGAATGGGCAATAACAATAATGTTTTATGAGATAGTTCATCTCATTGAGAGAGTATTTGCAATAGCTCCTCTCAAAACAAGGGATAGACATTCAAGGAGTCATAATCACAGATATAGTACTATGCAAAACTTATTGAAATTAATTCCAAGGGAAGTTACAACGAAATATGTACTATTAAAGAATCTAAGTCAAGATGCAAGATATGAATATGATGCAATATCACTTGAAAAACTAAAACAAACGAGAGATAATGAATATGATGAGCTGAAAGATTTCTTTAGACAGCTTTATAGAAAAATGAGAAAACGTAGAAGATAAGTTTTTTGAGAAATATTGTTTTGTATTTTCTAGATTTTTTACTTCTAACTCTAAGCGAAGAATTTAAGAGTTTTTTAGGTTAGTTATCGTCCTATAAAGAATTTACAGATTTCAGTCATTGCCAAATTGGCTAGGGCTCTAGCTGAAGAATTTACCAGTTACAACCGTAGGCAATTTGCCCATTGATTAGACACTGTGAGAATAGATTAAACATCATTCCAAGTTGGGAAGGATAAATTGCATTTACTGCAAAGCTGGATCTATAGATGTAACACAAAAGGATGTACTTTCAAGTCTTAACCTTTTTTTATATGGATTAAATCCATGTTGCTTTTTCTTTTTTACTGTAAAATTGAAACATTGTAATTTTTCGTTTTTCTCTCAAAAAGGTAATTTTGGACAGTTTTTTTACTAATTTGATTTCATACTCTAATTCTAACGATTTTGTTTTGTGTGATGAATACTAAACCATTCCGATAAAATGCTGTTAGAGATAGTTTTTGACACTTTTATAGTAGTATTAAAAATGACATGTCTCGTACATTTCAAAACTTGTGGCAATGGAATTAAGTAGTTTGAGAGTTTTACGTTCAGCTACTTCCTTAGTTACATTAAGGAAACGATTATCATCTGAAATATTATACTCTCGTGGAGAACCAAAGCCCCAAGTCATCTTTTAGCCCCCACCAGATTTGAGAATTTTCTTTAGAAGCCTTCTAACAAAGAATCCTCGGAATATTTTCTGATTATTAAGAACTAATGATATACAGAATCTAAAACGTACCATATTACCAATACACCAAAGTAAAAAATAACAAAGGTTTCAAAGAATCCAAAGGAGAATTATACTTTTTATCACTTTATCACCCCCACAATATTTTTTCTTATACTTCCTCTCTGGGCAGTTTCACTCGAGAGTTATAAAGAAATTCAACAAAAGAGGGGTGATAAAGTTACTTTAGTTTCTTGGGTTTCTTGAGTTTCTTGAAAATACTCTATTAACAGGTTTTTATTTTTGCTGCCATTTGATATCTGACATATATCTGACATATATCTGACATTTGATATCTGACATATATCTGACATTTGATATCTGATCCTTACCAGGTTGTTGGAAATTTCTAATAATGAAAATCTTAAATTTCTTTACAGGGATATATCTATTTCTAAATTAGAGCCAATTTAATCTTTCGTTAATCTTTCGTTTCAGATGTATTTTTTTGTATGTTGGTTATCATAAACTTATCAAAATGCACTTTTTCTTCCGTTAGTACCACTGTGCGTACAACGGTGTTACAATTAATGAATCAGTAAGCTAGTAAATGCAACTCAAAACATTGTTGCATTATTTCTGATCCTGTTAATTCCGTTACAATTAATGAATCAGTAAGCTAGTAAATGCAACACTCTTTCATGTGGCCTCTACCTGTCTGAGTGATCACTACGTTACAATTAATGAATCAGTAAGCTAGTAAATGCAACAGTATAGAAAACAAGAAATATAATAAAAATGCATTGAATGCGTTACAATTAATGAATCAGTAAGCTAGTAAATGCAACTAAAGGCATTGAATTTGTAACCAATTCAAATAAATCTTTGTTACATTTGATGAATCAGTAAGCTAGTAAATGCAACAACTTCAACAATTGTTTTTTCATTACCATCTGTTGGTAAGTTACATTTGATGAATCAGTAAGCTAGTAAATGCAACAGGAATATACTAAAATTGCATTAAATGCAACCCTGTGCTGTCGTTTGCTGTCGTTCAGCTTTTAAACCTTTGTTACTTTACGTCTTAACCCCCCATCTTTTTTCTATTATTGGTTAAGTAATTTCAGTGATTTTTTCTTCGAGGGAAAGAGACTTGAGACGAGAGTTTTTTATTGTTGGGTAATTATTGGCAGGGGAAGAGGGTTAAGACAGTTTGCGAGGGTTTTAAGGGTGTTGTCTAGTGTTGAATTGCGATTTATCGCCATAGAACAGATATACACTATGTAACTCATTTTATTGTAGTATAACTCATTTTTGGGTAAAAAGTCGGTATTACAGTCGTTGTTGTTTCAAACTAGTTAAGTTATATCACTCCCTCGCTGTCGGTTAGTTAAGTTCATGCCAATTCTTGCATTTTAGACTAACTAGGTTGTATCACCCCATAGTTTTTTTCCTGGTGTTGTGCTGCTGCTGTTTCAAAGATTCTTATTCAAAAGAGGATCACTTTTATTATTTTTGAAAAAAGAGCGACAAGTTGATCGTATCAGGAAAAAGCGCAAAGGGTAAGTGTGTAAAGAGAGGGGGTGATACGAGAGATTTTTTCCAAAGCCTGAGTCAAAGGCAACTGTTGGAAATTTTTCCGATTTCCAGCATATAGAGATAAATACTGTACTCTACTCAGAAGAATCCAAGAATCCGTCCGTTCCGATAGGATACCTATATAGAGGGGATATATTGCGGATTCCGTTTTTGTTTAATTATTTCAGCCAGTTTTACTCGAGAAAAGCGTTGTTTTTAGATTATTTAAAAACGGTATGATTTATGTGAAAAAGAAGGAAAAAAAGGTGAAAAGTGGACTAATTTACACCAAAATACGGACATTATTACTCAAAAATGAGTAATGGATTCTGGAATATGGATGATCCCAAAACTACACCAATCATTGGTGCAATTAATGCACATAGGGGATCTTGGTTCTAGCTTAACTAAGTAGAGGTTTTACTTCTATGGTTATACCCACAGTGGGTACAACCATACTTTGTTCTAGCTTAACTAAGTAGAGGTTTTACGAGTAAGCTGAGTAAACAAATTGTATACGCAGATATGATCTAAACTACTTAATGTAATGGTGTCCGTTTTGGATACCGTTTGAATTATCTTTAAAAAATAGCTCATTTTTACTGTTAAACATATTCTTTAGAAGACGGCTAATAGCAAATCTCTGGAAAGATTAGCTTTCTGGCCTGTGTAGACAATCTGTCTATGCAGGTAGTTACAATTGATGAATCATTATGGTAGTAAATGCAACTGTTCTTCGGTTGTGCCCACTGTGGGTACAGCCGATGATTCAAACAAGTTACAATTGATGAATCATAATGGCTTTAGTTCTAATCAATGATGAAGGGGTTGTTCGTAAAACAACACCTTTTGTGTTGCATTTGATGAATCTCTTTAGAGGTGTTTGGCAAAAAGGCTTGAAGTCTCTGTTACATTCTAGAATAAATTTTGCTGTGACATATAGTATACAGCTAGTAAGAATAATTCAGCAGTGTGAGCTTATCAAACTCTTTTTTTCTAAAAACTGCTTAAAAATAGGTTAAAACGACAATACAAGCATTTTAAGTCATTCTAACCGTGCTTTTATTTCCCATTGGTCCGCACAAATCAGCTTATATTTACATTTCTGACATTTTCTAGAATAAAAATTCCATTTAGCACAAACACGAATTTTGGTCTTTTCTTTAGGTTCTAGCTGATTGAAGGCTTTCTCTCCTGTGGAAAGTTGGTCTTTCCTTTTCTGGATCTGTTTAGTAGCCATGCCTATTCAAATACAGGTTAAGCAAGTAGATTAAAAAATCTTACCACGTAAATTTATGTTTGTGTGGTAAGACAGCTATGGGTTTGAAATTTTTTAGTAGTATTTTCTTGAGTGGTTTAATCTCTAATTGGATTTTGTTATTTTTTTAGCAAAAAAGCTAATGATTCAGAAACTAAACCGCAGAATGAGACCATTTCACTCGAGAGTTCTTGAAAGATTTAAGTTTCTAAAACGGTGTCCATTTTGGACACTGTTGCATTTTGATTTTGTTCTAACTAAGTAGAAGTGAAACAGGTTTAGAAGATACTTTAGAAGAATACTTAGAAAAGATTTTGTTCTAACTAAGTAGAAGTGAAACCCTGAAGGGAAGAGAAACCAACTATCAAGAGAAGGAAGAAAAACCAAAAGCTTCATTCATTCATCTTTGGGGGGCTGTGGCTTTTTGTAAAGCTTCCTTTACAACTTTTTAAGAATTAGTCATCAAGTGAAGAAAGTTTCTCCAGAATTGTTGAATCTACACCAGCAAGAAAATAAATGAAAAAGGATTTGTTTCTAAATTGCTGTTCTACTCGATGAAGATAGCCAAATTTGTAGAGGTTTTTAAGCAACCAGGATAAACGAACTTTGTTAGTTGGGATATCTTGAGCTAGAGCAGATTTGTAGAAACCACTTATATTCCCAATTTGTTTGTTTTGTATTAGCTCTATTTCAGCTTTCATATTACTAAATTTAGACCAAACAACCATTTTTACAGGATCATTAAAATCTAAATCTTCTTGAAGGCAATCCCATAAAGGTAAAGAAGTCGTTACAGTGAGAGAATCAATAACAGGAGAATCTTTTTCTTTATGAGAAAGAAATTCTTCAAGAGAATAATGAGCATCACAACATTCGCAATAATAGAGAAGTAATTCAGCCAGATTCACCACCTTCCTTTATTTTGTAAATATTTTTTCTAGCTCCTTTTCCTGTTCTTACTTCTTTGTAAGCTGTTATTTTTCCTAAGTCTAACAGCTTTCTAATATGATAATATATCCGCTTGTAGTCTAGCTGTAAAGCTGTTTCAAGCTCCTGGATTGGATAATCTTTTTCTTTCAGTAAACCAAGTATTGTTGTTTGTAAGGATTCACTCCTAGCTTGATTAGTACTAACCACTTTGAGAATCTGTATTTCTTCAGCTAAAAAGTTGCTTTCCTTTTTCATATTACTATCATGGTCCAGAATAAGTTCTGTTTGGTTATCCATTTTTTGAAGCAGCATTAGATCATTAACAGCTAATTGCGATTGTAATTGAGCTACCTGATTCATATCTTTGTTATAATTGTAGAAATTAGAATCTAGCTGCTGGACAACCTTTTGATTATAATCTAATACAGAATTAAATTTAGACATGCCTTGATTTAATACAAAATTAAATTTGGACATGCTTTGATTGTAAGAGGTTGCAAATTGGCTTAACAAAGTATTGGTTCTGTTAAATACAGTACCTATACCCAATTCTAACGCATTTCTTTGAAGCTGTATAATCATTCTATCAACAGGGATATCTACATTGCTTAATTGAGCTTCTTTTCGTAATCCTTCTTTCTTATTATAAGCTGTTAAGAGAAGATTTTGAAATGCTTGAACACTAACATAATTAGCTCCTGCTATTCTCAGAAAATCTTTATCGTTGTTTAAATCGCAATTGATTATCCTCATTTTATCACGACTGCAGCTGATTTCTTTCAGGTGTAATACAGTTTCAACAGCAGCTATCAAAGCATTGAATAGATAAATATCTAGAGCTTTCTTCCAACCACCACTGCATTTGAGATCTATTCTAATACTTTGAGTAGTTTTGTAAAAAGTGAATCTAATTGGATTTGAAAGATTCAAGAAAGGTAGAGCTAGTTTTTCATCTCTCTTAATGAGTAGGTTTCTTAGCATAATTATTATTCGATGAATGAATAAAGGTTCATTAGAATCAAAAAAGGAATCTAGCTCATAAGGAATCTGTTCTATTTGTTCAGCTTTAGAATAGTAATACAGGTATGGCCTAGTTTCTGTTCGAGCTATAGAATAGTTGGGGTTTCTTACTAATCTTGTTAAAATCCTTCTAATACTATCAGAATTACTATCAAGTTGAAGTTGTTTAATAGCTTTAACGATTTCCCCACAAGTAAGCTTGTAACTAGCTTCGTGAATAGTGGAGATAATAGATTCAGTTAAATAAAAGGCTTTAGTCAAGAAAACCAACTCCTACAAATTGGGGATTGATCCTAAATAGCTGAGTAAACAAATTGTATACGCAGATAATAAGATGAGTAAGCAAATTGCTTACGCAGATAATTACATTCAGCCAACAAGCTGGAAAAGTGAGACAAGAGACACAGACAGGTAGGGAAAATGTCTCACTTTTTCTAGAAATAATAAAATCGCTAATCTCTTGAATAAGAACCTTTGAAACCTCAAAATTGTTAAAATTAGCTAGTATAATTTCTAAAATCTGTTTTTCAAAAATATAGGTTGTTGAGACATTTTCTTGTCTCACTTTTTCTAGAAATATAGTGATATGGGTTTCACTATGACCTTGTTGGTAAGTACCCTTCTTGTAAGGTTTCTTTGTTATTTTTTGGTGAACAGCTTCTTGTAAGGTATATCTAGGTGCTTCTCTAGAAACAGATCTAAACAATTTAATAGCGAGTGAAGAGAAACAATAAACCAATTTATGGTTTAGAGCTATCTGAATAGTGAATAGGGTAGAGTTTTCTTTTTGCTGTAAATAGGGTACTCTTCTTGTAAGGAGCCCGATACAAGAAGGTCCTTAGGAAAAAGAGAACTAATATCTGTAAGTAGAGCTGTCTTCTAATAAGCTCTCCTTAATACAAACCCAAAAAAATGTTCTAGATGCAAGTAAAAAGTATGTGGGTGAGACTTTCTTGAGAATTAAAGAATCATTAACACGAATCCATATTGCTGACAATAGCTTAATTTTTCTAATCTAGAAAAAATAGTATATAAAGAACCGCAATACAATCAATTTGGAGTAACATTAATTTTTTATAACAATAAAACCGTTCTAACTGTGAGGATAATGTACAGTGGTACTAGTGAATTAGAATCGAAGATTGTCGTTTTAGGCTTATCTCAATCAGGTAAAACCTCTATTCGCCAAGTTGTTTTTGAAGGATTTGCCCCAGAAGCAACATCAATGAACCCAGCTACAGTGCGTATAAATAGAAAATTGTTTAATCTTGCTGGTAGTGCTATTAATCTTTTTGATGTAGGAGGCCAAAGCAACTATTTGAATGAAGTCTTTGAACAATACAAAGAAAGAACATTCAGTGATACAAAAGCTCTAATTTTTGTAATTGATATCTCTGATGCATCAAACATCATGCGCTCAAAATACTATTTTGATCTTACTATTGAAGCTACAAAAGAATTGAGCAAAGATGCTCGCATATACGTATTTGCACATAAGATGGATGTAGTTCCACCAAATAAACGAGAACCTGTTTTACAATCAATTAAAGATATTTTCGAAATTGAGAATTTTCCAAATGCAGAAATTATAGGTACGTCTATTTTTGAGGAGACAATATGGGATGCAATGCAAACAGTATTAGCCTATGTTTACCCAAAAGATGACAACAAATCTGTTAAAATTAAGGAAACATTCCAACAACAAGACTTAGTTTTTATCGCTCTGTCCACAGCACAAGGTTTAATGTTATATTCTCAACCTGAAAGATATGCAGGATACAATTTTATTAAATTGAAAAATGATCTTGCAAAAATGTTTTCACCAACTTTAGTTTTAGATCATGTTATATTCTCTTTTGAAGAAAACAGAATTTATATGAAAGAAATAGACGAAGATTTAGTATTAACAACCGTTTTTCCTCCAGATGCTGATTTAGTTAATGAAAAAGAATATTTTAATACTTTAGCAGTTGAAATGCAGCAACTATTCCAGCCGGACGAACTTCTTGGAAGAGCTAAAGTCAAAATGAAAGATACACTCATCAATTATTTAGCAAAAAATGGTATTCCGAAAGACGAGGTTGTTGAAAGAAGAGTTGATAAAAACATAAGTTTTAGATGTGATGTTTGTGGAAGGAATCTGCAGAAATCAATGCTTAATGTTGCAGTTGAAAACTCTGAACAGCTTGAAAGAGGGATTAAAGTTCAGAAAGGATTTGGTACAACATCTATTGAGATTTATCCTATTCATGAATGTGTTACAGAGATGCGAGAGATACCAATCTTTTTAGATTCGCAATTAGAATATAGAAGATATGGTGACAGTCGTCCAGTATAATAAATAAAATTGTTAGATTAGAAGCAATCTATTCTACGTTTTGTTCTTCTTCTTCTTCAGTTATTTCATCACGTTTTGTTTTTGATCCCTTTGTTAGAAAGTCTGACATACCTTTAATCGCATCTGATGATACATCTTCAAGTATTGTTTCTTTCTTCTGAACTAAGAAATTAGCAAAGTTTGTGATATCATCTGCTGTAAAACTGATTGCACTTGAATCTCCGATACCATTTAACGTAGCGGCAGGTTCTGTTGTATCTGGAACATATGGCACAGCAGTGGACTCTGGTACTGATGGAACAGGTACTTGAGGTGCTGGCTCAGCTAAAGTTTCTGGGGTTTCTTCTACAATAATTGGTTCTGATTCTACATGAGTTTCCGGTAGCTCAGCAGGTTCTTCTACAAGCTTTTCTTCGATTGGTTCTGGTTTAATTTGTTCAATCTCTTCTTTTTGTTCCTCTGTGACAAGTTCAACAGGAGAAGGAGAAGGAGGTAAAATGATTTCAGGTTCAGCAGTATTAATTTCTTCAATAACTAGTGGTGTTTCCATTATCTCTATTTGAGGAACCTCCACTGTCTCTTCAATAACTATTGGTTCATCAACAATTTCAGGTAATGGTTCAGTTTCAGTAGAAACTGTTTCTTCAGTAATAGGAACTGAAGGGACTTGCGGTACTAAAGGAACTGTTGCTGGCTCAGGCTCTTGAACAACAACAGGAGCTGGCTCAGGTTTAGTTTCTTGAGCTGAAGCTGTAGTTGATTTAGCAAACTTGAGTATAAGATCAAAAAACATTTTCTTCTTTTCCTCTGTTATTTCAGAGAAAGAAGTTACAAGCAAGAAATTTTTAGCAAGGTTGAAAACCATACCATGAACTTTTTCATCATCAGATGTAACAATAGTACCTGTGGACTCAATCTCTTGACCTTTCTCCTTAACATATCTTTTGAAATCGTGAAGTGCAATGAGATAATCCATTGAATTTTGTGTTGTAACATCGGTTTTGGATGAAGCACCTACAATAGGAGAAAATGTTTGTTTATCAATAAGAACAATTTCTATAATACCATAATCTGTTAAGTCAAATTGCAGATCTAAGTTGCCAAATGTGGGCAAGGTAATTTCAGCTTCAGGTTTGAGAAAATCTAGAAGCTGAGCAATTTTTGGGTCTTCTTGATGCTCCAAAAGATAGCTTTGGAACTCTTCACTTTCCTCCACTTTCTGACCTAAATTGGAAATTAACTCAAATCGTTTAGTATCTATACCAGCTTCAGCCATAATCGTAAAAACTAATTCCTTTAAACTTTCGCGGTAATAGATACTTGTATTCTCATAATCTATTTCAAAACGAGGATCATTAAATGATTCGCGGATGTGTTGATGAATAACAACCATTCTCTCTGGAGGAACAAGATCTACTTTGTGACACAATACGGTTATTTTTCCGTTAGGGTTTTCTTTTTTATATTGTCGTATTGTAAAACTGAACCTTCTTTCCGATTCTTCAAACATCTCAGGATGGGTAACATCAACAATCCACATGAGTAATTTGACATTTGAGAATACAAGGTGTCGAAAATGTGTAACAGCTTCGTTCCAATAACTTTCTTGCCCACCAGAATCAATAACCATGCTTGATTTTTCTTCGTCAATAAACTGACGTTGATAGTGTACAGTAGCCATGTAATTTTCCATATCTTCTGGAGCTTTGTTAAAGAAAACTACATCTTTTATTGCAGTTTTCCCTGCAGCTTGGAGACCCATGAGTAGAATCTTGTCTTCAATTGCAGGAGCTTCGTCGTTTTTACCGTAAATTTCATCGAATAAGTATGACATAGATAGTAACCTCTAACAGCATCGTTGACCTCTTTAAAAATATAGAGTTGTATTAAAATATCAATATATCGATGAAGGCTGGAGAAAAAAAAGAGAATTGTTTATGAGTTGTTTCCGTTTTCTTGAGCTTTTTCAACTTTTTGTGCAGCAAGGATAATTACCACAGATATTTTACGGATTTCTTTCATCAACTCTTCTACTTTCTTCAGCGAATCTTTAGTTTTGAGTGCAGCATCCAATTCATCAATTTTTGGATAAAGATACTCTTGGTAGTTAAGAAGCAAGTTTCCATACTCTCTGTCAGCAAGAACTATCAGAGAAAGATTCTCAAAACCTCCTCGAGCTTGTGGATTCTTTAGTTGTATTCCTTGTAAGAACCCGATCATTTTTTCACTAGGTAGTACTATCGATCCAACTCTTCTCTCATCGGTATGTTCCTCAAAACCTAAGCTGGAATAAGCTTGATCTGCAATTTTAAGTAGAAAGTTTTCAATTCCAATCTGCATTCTCCCCATATATCGACCAATACTTAATGAATGATCTGTTACCAATGGAATCGGACCTTTCCGCTGATCAAATATTGACAGCATAATACCTGGAGAAAGTATTGAATAATTAAGAACTATTTCTTCATCAGTAATTTTCTTCATTAATTCTTCGAAAGGTTTAGGTCGAGTAGCTTTGTAAATAATGAATGAGAGGATACCTGCAATCAAAATACTTCCACCAATGATCAATCCCAAAAGCCAAACGGGAAGTTCCTCTGCTTCAGGTGGTGGGAAGGTTACAACTATAGTATCAAATTTGAATTGAATCTGATCACGAGTTTCATCGCCCAGGTACTCTGCTTCAATTTCAATTGACGAAATGCTTGAATTTATCGTGAAAGACAAAAAGGCAATGCCTTCAGAATTTGTAGTACTAAAATGTGTTTCATTCCCATCATAATCAGTAAATAACATTCGAATTGCTTCTGGAAGAAAATCAGGATTACTCTTCAAATAGATATAAATTGTAAAATAGATTTGAGCACCAGCTATAGGGGTACCATCCGCTAAAGTGAGATTCGCATAAATAGACACCGGAATTCCTTCTAGTATAGTTGCATTTAGAACCCATACATCTAAAATCACTGGCATAGGTTTAACTTCTAAATCATATAGAGCTTCGGATGATGTGTTTCCATAATAATAAAATGATTCAGCTCGTATAAATATGGAATAATTACCTTTTGCAGCTAGCATCGTTGAAGAATAATTGAACACACACTCCATTGTTGTTAAATTAAAGTAGAAATCTGTAATTTCTAGTGTTCCATCAACAATTATTTTATTGATAGTTTGAAAATCAAACAAATCATTTTCTAATGTGACATGTATTTGAAAATTTTCGCCGAAAACCACACTAGTATCACTCTTACTTAAAATGGATAAATCAGCTTCTTTTTTATTAATTGTGAGAAAAACAGTGATATAATCACCACCTGTTGGATACAGATTATAAAATCTAACTCTTACTTCTGTTTCCATACCATTAGTCACATTAGTAGCGCGTATAGTGACTGTGAAAGTTGAGTTATCTAGTTTAGAAACAGTATAATTCAAATTAACTATATTATCATAAGTTACAATGTATTGAAGTCCATCTATTGGTGCATTATCAAAAGCATCTGTGACATTCACAGTATATGCAAATGTGTCATTATAATCAAGTTCGATATGATTGATCTTACTTAGATTAAAAGGATCGATATAGTCAATACTTATGTCATCCACGATGAATGTAAAATTAGCTTCAATCATATTTGGAGTTGAACCCTCACCTGCAGTATCAATTAGTATCACTTTTAGTGTATGATTTCCATCTGCGGAAGGTATCGTAAAATTCCAAGGATCAGGTAGAGTAGTGGGCTCAATATCGTCATCAAAATAGTATCTAAAAATAGCTAAATCATCATTAGCACTGCTGTTATACAAGAGCTCTGTTCCTCCTGGTAAGTTATATACACCATCAACTTCCATAGGGTCATAAGCAGAAGTATTATCATTATAGAAATATAATGCGATTTCGGGAGGATATTGATCTACCTCAAAAGTATAGTAATAGTTATCTATATGTCCCAATACATCTTCTACAGTTATAGTAAGGTTAGCGTATGCATACCCATAAATGGCACAAACAAATGTATCATACAGTAATAGTACCCAGTCTTCCATTTTAAAACTGAAATCACCTTCATTATCAGGATTTGCACTATCCGAACCCCAGGAAGAATCCCATTCATATTGAACACTCTCAATAGAATATGGTGAAAAGTCTTGTACATTAAAATCTAACAATGTTCTATCATTGATTTTTGAAAAAATGAATGGCCATTCAAGAGTCACTACTGGTGCACTACTATCATATACTAGATAAATGTTATATCTAACTTCATTATCAAGTGTATCGTTTGCATATATTGTTAATTTTGCTTTTCCATCAGTTGCTGAGGTTAAAATGAAACTGTTAAAGAATTCCACCTTGGGACCTCCACCCCACTTATAAAAAGTTCTTAATCCAGTATCAGCATCTGTGGCAAGAACCTGAATCATCGCATTCTCAGGTACATAAAGAAATCCATGTGCGGAATCATCGATTAAATCAGGGATAGTTACAGATATTATTACTGGATTAGTTGTATCTATTGTGAAGTAGATTATGAAACTAGCAATATTTCCTGCTTTATCTTTCGCATAGATTTCTAAGGAATGAAGACCATCAGCATAACTGAATAATGGAAATAGAAACCTAGTGTCAAATGATTTGTAAATTTTTCCATCAATAGAATATTGAACTGATAATGAGACATTATCAATATAATTATCGATCACATAAAAATTGAATTCCGCTGCAGCTAGAAATCTTGTATTATTATAAATTAAATAACTTGTGCTGAATTCTGGTGCAGTTCTATCAACGTAGAAACTAAAGATAAAGATATGTTCAACATCAGTCAAGTTAAAAGTTCTAATAGTAAGATTTTGCATACCTTCGACAGATGGCAATGCATTTGCACCAGTTAAGACAAGAGATGTACCAACGGTTGTATATGTTTCAGATCCACCATTCCATGAGAAATAAAGAGTAGTATTACTCTGTTGGATGATTAATTCAACATCTTCTCCACCATAATGAAAACTTTCATTATCCCAATATTTTAGATCAACAGAAAAAACGTTTGGACTAGTAAAAAATCTGTAGTTTTTTGTAAAACTATGTTCGAATTCATCCTCAGCGTAAACCATCAACCAATGGTCTCCTTCTCCTAAAGGCATTACAGTTGAATAAATATCACTCGAATCGTATATCCAGTTTTGTATTGAACCACCATCCCAACTGTAATTCAGAAATTCAAAGTCGCTATACTCCGTTATTTGTATATTAATCGTTTTACTTTCGAGAATAAAGGTATTATTTACTACGTTACTCAAGCTTATAATGGGAGAATCTGAATCAAAATAGAATTGATAATTAAAAGATCGCGTTTTGAATAAATCTGTTGTATTAACCGTAATATCATGTAATCCATTAAACATTGAAGTCGTTATGTCATATGGGCTCAATAGAGGAATAGGTGTTGGATCTCCATCCCATGCATACGTTACAGAATCTACATTATATGCGCTGAAATTGAGTGAAAATCCTCCAGGAAGCTTCTGTCCAGTAACAGCATTATGTAGCAGTAAATTATCAACAGTAGCATCATAACCATATTGATACATAACTACATTTGTGTTATTATAAATGGGATCACTAGCTTTAATTTCCAGATATTGCCACCCATGAGTTGAGGGTATATTTGTTTGTGTTCCATTGGTAAAAGAATTCCATGTTCCTCCATTCCACCTATAAGAGCTTAAGGAACCATCAGTAACGTCAATAGTCACGTTTTCAGCTGTTGAATATACTGTATTATTGGTTGGACCATAAACAGAAATATCAGGGTATTCGTTTGAGCGCATATAGAGTTGTATTCCTGCCATTTTTGCATTATTATTGAGAGTATATGAATTAGAATAAATACCATCATTTATAGTCCAAGTCATAGAACCTCCACCACCATAAGGATATCCAGTAAGCATTAATAGAGAACCTGAAGATGGAATAGAACTGAACATGTATTCAATATCATATTTGAGTCTATAACCAGCTGGTATGTTGACTGGTTCAGGTATATCGGAATAGAAAGTTCTCTGTTGTTCATTATAATTCATAACATCAGGAATTACAAAAGTGTGATTTGTTAACATAGTGGAATTCTGATTTATGGGTTCATATAGATGTATACTAAATCTCATCGTAACTGTTATTGTCTCAGAGAACGTTGCTCCATTGTTAGTCTGAATATATGTTAAATAATGAACTCTTCCACTTATTTCCCAATCCTCTGTAAATACTGGACTGAACATTTTTGAAGGCTCGTGGGGAAGGGATCTTTCCCTCATTTGGTGCCATACATCTGCTGTACTTGGCCAAGTATCAGGTTCAGTACTTAGAGCTCTCCAGTAAAGCTCTTTTGGTATGTGACCACCATTTCTAATTTCATCGTATGTTACCCATTCAACTACATTAGGGTACCAAGCTGTAACATTATTCTCCGGATCATTTGGATATTCTGGATCATCAATTAAATCGGTTCCAGCTTCAGTTCCTCCTCCACTAAAGAAAGCAAATGTTTCAAAATCCCCCCCAGGAATTAATTCTTGCTTAATTGGACTGTAATCATTAATATCCTCAAAATCAACATAATCATTAATTTCATCATTTGGTATATCTATTTTTGGATTCCCATTATTTTCGTTTGAGTTCATAATTGGCTCTATGTATATAAGAGTTGAAATGCAAAGAATAAGAAAATAAGATGACCAGATCCTGCTTGAATTAGTTTTCATAATTATCCCGTGTTTTTTTTCATATTACGAATTTCGTGAAACTACTTTCTTGAGTACTAGTAACTATGGTTTAAACCTTAAACATGATACTAAATTTATCTAAATAAAGTTTCTTGAATTTACAATGAAGATAAATCATTAGATATTGAAACATTTTACTTATCTCAAATAAACTTATACTATCTGTAATTATTCGAGGTTTGCTTGCTGTGTGAACTTTTCTATCTCAAATGCCCTGAAGAAGGCTTTTGATACACTATCTTGTAGTTCATCAATTCCCGTTCTATTTAGATTAGAAATTTTCACCGAGCTTATTCGATCTGTACTCATTTCTATTCCAAGCTTTTCATCTATTCTTTGCTTCACAAAAACTTCTCCATCACTAATCATGTTATCTGTTATATCCAATGAAATAACATGATCAAGATGTGTTCCAAGTAAAATGACGTTTGTATAATCTGAGATCAACTCGTGATCAATTGCTCTGTCTAACCAATATTCTAAATTCTGAAAGGTTCTAATATCAGCTAGACTGTAAGTTAAGATTAGTGCCATAATATCATTGATACTTCTTACGTTGAAATACATGTCAACTGCATCTTCAAAAGCTAGTCCTTGTCCTGCCTCAGCTCTCCCTTTCTGTCCAGGCAGAATATATAATTGTGAGCTTATTGTTACTTTATATTTTTCAATATTTGAATATAGAATGAAATAATCAAATTCCAAATTAACCGATTTGGATAAGTTAGTACAATCAGTTGCATAGAATGAGCCTTTTTTATAACTTGCTAGATTCAAAGCTGTATGAGTTTTTCCAACCGCACCGTCTCCAATGAACACTACTCCACCTGTACAAATAATGTCAGTTTCGCGACAAATAAGTAGTTTCTTTTTATTACTTGAATCCATTAGTTAACCAGCTTGTAAATTGATTGAACCCTTAAAGCAACTTATATTGATTTTTGATTATAAAACTATTTGTAAGTGCAACTCATAATGAGTAAGAGACTATGCTTTCACTTTAGTTTTTCCACTTTTCCGAAATCTCTCTTCAAAGAAAGTTCCTCCAAGATTCTATCATCTGATGGGGAAGTCCTTTCCATTACCAATCTTGCAAGTAATTCACCCAAACCAGGACCTAGCATGAAACCTTGACCACACATCCCTACCGCATTGATATATCCTTCAGGATTAGTTATTTTACCTACAATAGGAGAACCATCAGTTGTCATGGGGTAAAGTCCTCTCCAAGTTCTTCTCATTTTCAAGTGTTTTGTTCGGGGGATAAGTCCAATAAGCCTTTGTGCGACTTGTGGTAGAAAGACTGATGTTTCGTTTTCGTTTATTCCAGGTATAATTGGTTCTGGTGTGAGGCATAAAATAAACTTGCCTTCCACATTTTGGTAGAAATAGAAGTTTTTGGTGCCTTCTCCAGGTCTTAAATCTACAACTAGAGGATCAATAAATTTCTGAACAGGTTCACTGATACCAGACTCATGTGAGTCTGGAAATATTGGTAAATTGAGTCCAACCAATTCACCTATTTGTTTAGCGGAAGCTCCAGCTGCATTAATAACAAAATTCGTCTCGTATTCATCCTTATTTGTAATAATTTTCTCAACTGTTCCATTCTTCTGTTCAATATTTGTCACAGATTCTTTAAAGAAATATTCAACACCATTAGAAAGAGATTGTTTTTGTATTGCATAAAGAGATTTTAGTGGAGAAGAATTTCCATCTTCAGGAGAATATGTTCCTCCTAGTAATCCCTCTTTGCTGATTCCTGGTACTAACTCAATGATTTTCTCTTTATCCACCCAATTAATATTTAATCCTGATTCTTTTTGGATGACCAGATTTTCTTTCATGAGCTGTTCATGAGCTTCATTGTATGCTACAAAGGTATATCCACCTTGGAACCATTCGATATCATCACCGTGTCTGTTTTCCCAATTTGAGAAGATATCTATTGAATCCTGACACAAGAGTATTTTTGCAGGATTTGTATGAGTTGCTCTGATTCCTCCAATAGCTTTCTTGTTCTGACCTTGACCTGATGAAGGAAGCGATTCGATAACTGCAACCTTCAACCCTTCTCTAGAAATAGCATAAGCTGCTGGAACACCTATACTTCCTGCACCAATAATTATAACATCGTATCTCTTAGTCATTTTACTCATCCTCCTCCTGAGATCCGGTAAAACACTTTAGAGGTACTTCTACGAATAGTGGTCTTTGCACAAATGGAGTAATTTGGTCGTAAGAAATACCTTCTTCTCTGAACAACTTTTCTATTAGTTTTGAACAGGTTTTAGCTCCACAAGCTCCCATCCCAACTTTTGATTTAGCTTTCAACTCATTAGCATCCGTTATTCCCTTTCTAATCAAAGCCCTAATTTCTCCTGCTGTAATTCTTTCACATCTACAGATTATAGCTTCATCAGGAATAATCTCTTGGTATTGTTCTTCAATTACTTTTTCTATAGTTTTCTGAACTTTGAAAGACATTGCTTTTGTAGCAATTTCTGCAGGAAGTTCGAAAGTGACCAATTGTGTTTTTGGGTGTTGAGCTAATATTCTTGATCTAAAAACTTCATAATCACCTAATTCATTCCCATCCTCATCAACAATAGTTAATATCTCACCTTTCTCAACTTTCTTATTGAAGACTTCCGCGGGGAGTGTTACTCTGGGTTTATCCTCACTTTTTCTATAATCTACCAAAGTAATCGCTAGACCTGGACAAATAGCCACGCATTGACCACACCCAATACAATCTGATGTGTATGTAACAAGATCTTCACACCCTTCATATTGTGGTAACCCCAGCAAACCTCCTCCCTTGATATAGATTAACCCTTCACTACAAGCTGTTGTACAGGGATTACATGGTATCTCTTGCTTACAATGTATGACTGGATGTACTCCTGTTTTTTCTAACTGACACTCTCTTTCAACAACTGGTCCAGGGTGACTCTTAAGAATTTTAGATTTCTCTGTCCACTCGGCAGGTATTTCGTCTTCTATTAATCCTAAATCAATCGCAATTTCCATTCCAGCAATTTTTCCATTAAACATCGCTGAAGAAGCTTCAGCTATTTCTAAGGCATCTCCTGCAGCCCATACATCCATCTCAAATTCTCGAGCTTTAAGGTAAAATTCGTTAACAGGATCTAACCCAATAGCTATCAACACTGTGTCCACAGCAAACGTTTTCTCAGTTCCTTCTATAGGTTTAAAATTTTCATCTATTTGAACAATCGTAATTTTATCTACGTGCTCTTTTCCATGAGCTGTTAAGATTGTATGACTAGTGTAAATAGGTACACCTAACCTACGCAATTTATCTTCATGAACCTTATACCCTCCACATTTCGGTAAAGCTTCAACTAAACCAACGACTTCAATTCCTGCTTGAATCGCATGATAACCTGTAATCAATCCTACATTTCCACCCCCTATCAAGAATATCTTATCACTTGATCTTACCAAATCTCTATTAACTAGCGTTTGGAAAGCACCAGCTCCATATACCCCTGGAATTGTATTTCCAGGAAATGAAAGCATCTTTTCTCTAGCACCAGTTGCTATGAGTAATTTTCTTGGTTTAACAAAAACATACTTATCTCCTTTAAGAATTCCAACTAATTTGTCATTATAAACAGCAATTGCTGGACTTGATAACCATACATCAATATTCTTGTATTCCTCAATTTCCTCCTCAAGTTTTATTGCTATATCATTCCCTCTAGTTCCTGCATAAGAATCTTCAACTGAACCAAAAAACTTGTGTGTTTGAAGTAAGAGTTTTCCACCCAAATGATCTTTATCATCAATAAGAATTATATCAACTTCGTTTGGAGCTAAGGTCAGAGCAGCTTGCAATCCAGCAGGACCTCCACCTATAATCAACACATCTGTCTCATAAACAGGTATTTTTCCAAACTGAACTTCGGTATCGTCTTCAGGTAAAGAGGGGATACCATGAACTTGTTTAACAATCATTCCTTCTTTTGTAGGTGTCATACAAGATTTTACTGGAACACCATTAACAAGAACAGTACATTGAGCACATTGCCCATTTGCACAAAATATACCTTGAGGAGCGTTATCCTTAGCATGAAACCCAAAAATTTGTATTCCATTTGCTATTAAGGCAGATGAAAGCATCTCATTTTCTTTTGCTTGGTATTTTTTACCTTCAAATTCAAAATGAACCAGATTATACTCTTGTTCTTTGAGTATGGGATGGTCACTGATTCGTCGTTGATTCTTAAGATTCATTTATTCACCAGAAAGCATCTAAATTGAAAAGCTCAACTCTCAATATAAATTTTCACTATGAAACTTACACAAAAAGAGAAAATAGAAAGAACTAGAAGTACTTATTCTTCCTTCTAACAAACCATTTGTAAATCTCTATTGCCGTAAGAGGGATAGCTATTGCACCAATAACAATCAACCAATCCGTAATTCCAAGTGGCATAAAAACATAAGGGTCATCAAAGAATATGAGAACAATTTCTTGGAGCCAACTAGAGTACATTAGGATAACATGTAGAATCGGTACAACTATTACAAGTAACATAACTACCCATTTCCAATCTTCTTTTATAGATTTATGAACTGGTTTGTTTAGTCGACGGAGCATCAACACTACTAAACTTTCTGAAATGACGATTATTGAAATAAACATAGTTCTTGCTTTAGCTTGTTGCAAATCTGCTAGTAGACTGACTTCATTTAGCGTGTTAGTTGTTGTAGGTATAATGCCAAAAAAAGCTAAGAGGTAAATCAATCCAGCAGCGAATGCTAGAGAAAGTGCAAGTACTACAAGAGCGCCTATATAGCGTCTGTTGAAAATGTCTTCATCATCTCTTGGAGGGTACTCCATTATTTCCTGAGTTATGCTATCAAAAATAAAAGCAAAGGGTGGGATTAAGTGAGCAGTAGAGAAAATATAAACTCGCTGGAAACTGGTAACGAGTGCAAAATCAGGAATAAATGAACTAGTGAAATACAAAATTGCTTCGGCTATGTTTAGAGCAATGTAAAAGAAAATCATAATTCTAATACGATTAAACAATCCTCTTCCTTCTCTAATACCTAAAACAGTACTGGTAAAACTATCATCAGCAATAATAACATCAGAAGCTTGTTTAGCTGTTTCCGTTCCAGCGATTCCCATACAAATTCCAACATCAGCCATTGTTAATGCCAAGGAATCATTTACACCATCTCCGCACATTGCTATGATCTTGTTCTTGCCCTGATATTTCTCTATAATTACTTGTTTGTGTTGTGGGGAAACTCTAGCAAATATTCTTGTATTGAAAAATTCTTCTTCTGAAAGCTTCGCAATATTATTCCCTTCTACTGCTAGTTCATCTTTTTGAACAATTCCTACTTCTTTAGCAATTGCTCTTGCGGTTAGAGGGCTATCTCCTGTTATCATTATTGGAGTAACCCCAGCTTTGTAACACATATTCACTGCTTCACCAACGCCATAACGAGCTGGATCCAACATGCAAACAAAACCATTATAGATTAATTCTTGCTCTGATTCTTCTCTATCATGACTTAATAGTGTATCTTTATCCATTGGTCTTATTGCTAAAGAAATTACTCTGTAACCTTTTGATGCAAACTCACTGACATATTCATCTATTTTCTCAATATCTTCTTTTGTTAATTCACTGTATTCTGATGGACTACCAATCCTATTGCATAAGGGCAAAATTGTCTCTGTTGCACCTTTACAAAAAAGCGAATACCCTTCCTTATCTTGATAAGTTTTGCTCATCCGTTTCAGTGTTGAATCAAAATTGTATTCCATAATGTATCCATATTGTTTCTTTGTTTCCTTGTCATTTAATCCTGATTTATTGAATAACGCTAAAAATGCCCCATCTGTTGGATCCCCTGTAGTTTTCCATGAGATTTGATGATGAGGTTCAAAAACTTCTTCTACGATCAAATGAGCATTGTTATTTAACATTCCTCCGACAAGCAAATACTCTAATTTTGAATCTTCTGCAAAAGGTTTAATCGAGTCAGGTATATACATGTCTTCCGAGAAATTTTCTGGTTCATCACCAAGAGGAACTATTGCACCTTTGTTACTGTATCCTATTCCAGATACACCATAAAATTGACTAGTATCCCAAATCCTTTGGACTGTCATCATATTAGTTGTTATAGTTCCTGTTTTATCAGTACATAAAATCGAACTTCTACCCAATGTTTCTACCGCAGAAAGATTCCGAATTATTACTCTGTCTTTTGCCATCGATAATACTCCTGTTAGTAATATCAAAGTCGTCAATAGTGGGATACTTATGGGCATAATCGCCATTGAAGTTGTTATAGAATCTACAATCTGATTTGGTAGTGGTTGATCTCCACCAATTGTGTAGTAATAGATTGTTTTGTATGCTATTGAGATTACTAGATAAGCTAGAACAGTTAATCCTAACCATTTAGCTAATCTATTTACTTTAGCTCGAATCGGGATATCTGTCGTTCCTATCTTTTGTAGTTCTGTGGATAATTTTCCAATTTCTGTATAGATACCTGTATTTACCACAATTGCATCTACTCTACCTACTTCAATAAAAGTACCTGTGTAAAGCATGTTAGTTCTAAGCGATATGGGAGTATCTTCTTGAAGAATACTTTTTGGATTGTGGGTTTTTTCCACAGCTACTGATTCACCAGTTAATGCGCTTTCATTTACTAGACAATTACTCGAATAGATAATTCTTGAATCGGCTGGAACACCATCTCCTTGATCTAATTCGATTAAATCACCCGGTACCAAATTTACTGCATCTATTTGTCCAGGTACACCGTCTCGTATAACTGTAGTGCTCGGAGCAGCTAGCTTGTGCAATGCATCCAACTTGAATTGGGCTCTTATTTGTTGAAAAATGGTAAAACCAATATTGAAAACAATTATTATTAGCCAAAAGCCAATTTGCCCAATAACACCATCAACCCATATTGCCATAAATATTAGAATAGAAGAAACAATTAGGTAAATATTGATTAACCAATTGAATAATGGAGCTAAATATATCTCCCAAATTGATCCTTTAATTTTTGGAATTACGTTAGGACCATTTTGTTCTAATCGTTTGGCTGCTTCTTCATCATGTAATCCGAATCTGATATCGGTATCTAGTTTTTCACTAATTTTATCTACAGAAAGATGATGAGGACACAAGTATTTTTGAGTTAAAAATTCTGTTTGCTTGGCCTTTTTTCGCATGAGCACACAACCAGCTATGGTAAGAAATTAACAAAGCCATGCAATATAAACTTTAAGCTGATTTGTTGAGAAATATTTAACAATAAACATTTCTTTTATAAATTAAGTAAAGTTTAAGAGAGTATCCACAATTATTTGTTTAGCGACAAACAAAAATAAAGATAACAAGTGAATAACTATGAGCACACCCCCCTCTAAACCTCCTGCAAGCCCTCCACCTCGAAGTCCTGGTATTCGTCGCGCTGGTCCTGATGGTAGACCACTAGGTCCTGACGGAAAACCAATGGGACCTATCTTAATGCGAGATGAATACAAAAATCTGGTTGATGGATTTACTAAAGATATCAAAAACGAATTGTCCAAAGAAGTTAAGAGCCTTCTTTTATTAGGAAGCTATGTCTCAAAAGAGCACATCGCAGGTGAATCTGATTGCGATTTTCTTATAGTCTTAGATGAAAAAGCATCTGGAGATAATTTTGAAAAATCGATGGAAGCAATAAGTAAGATTGTTTTAAAGTATCTAGAAGATCCACTATATGGTTCAATAATCGATGTTGAAGTTTTAGGAGCAAATGATGTGCCCATCGATGGGGAAACAGATTATCCTTGGACAAAAGTACTGGTAGCTCAACGAGGTAGAGCTCTACTTGGAGACAATCTTTTTACAAAAATTAAAATTAGTGAAGAAAACATTAAAATGTCTGCTAAAGAGATGGCTAAAGTCTATCTGGAACAACTTGAAGAGATTATTTCGACTGATGAGATTGAAGCTTACGACAAACTCTACTTAACTGTAGAAGCAGTACTTGGATGTGGGTGCGCATATCTCTATTATCATGGAGAAACAGAGTTTTACCGAAGTTCAGCTATAATTCTTTTTGAAGAAAAATACAAAAAGAAGCTAGATATAGAACCAATCCAAATCAGTCATGGACTAAGGCTTGCAGCAAAGACTCTTGATACTAAAGACTTCATCCCTAAATCCTTAAACTTTTGTAAGAAAGTTGTTGCTGAATTGAAATAAAAGAGGATTATGTATGTCAGTTAGAACTAGTATTGATATTTTGGTTGATAGTGTTGAAAGTTCTGTAATCTTAATGATAGGTGAATCAGGAACAGCAAAAGAAGAGATAGCATTCCGATTTGTTGAAGATGGCTTTCAGAAAGGAGAAAATGTTATAGCGGTTCTCTTCGCTCATTCTGCAAATGACTATCTCGAAGAATTAAAAAAACGAGACGCGAAAAATGAAACATACCTTAAAAAAGGTCAACTTAACATTATAGATGCTGTTTCTTATAGATCTATTCCTGAGGAGAAACCGCCTAAAACATTCTTCTTGGACAATGCAAACGATTTACTCACACTCTCTGTTACCTTGAATGAACAATCTCAAAAAGCTGAAAATCTACGAATTGTGTTTGATCAACTTGCTCTCCTAACTTTATATACTGAACCAATGCAGGTTCTAAACTTCCTTCAAACATTAGCAGCAAGGATTAGAGATAGAAATCAAGCCATTTTACTCTTATTAGACTCTGGAGTTATAGACGAACAAACAGAAAAAACTCTCCATACAATAGTTGACGTCCTAGCTGAATCAAAAAGAACAGATGAACCCACAGGTCCTCAACAGCTCGTTAGGATCAAGTTTGCTAAAAATCAATTTGAACCTCGATGGGTACAAGTTGTCTAAATTATTCACCCATCACAAAATATTTTATCTTCTTTATTTACATCGCTTTAATGATATTAGAACATGACTTTTTTCCTAAAAAAGAGTTTTTAGACAGGATAGAGAATCATCAAAAAGAGCTTGTGGAATCTAAAATAGATTTTTCTATAATTCAATATAAATCCGATCTCTATTATTATTCAGGAACTGGTCAATCTTGCATACTAGTGATACCAGCTGAAAGTGAACCATTACTCTTTGGAAGGCGAGATATCAACAGAATAGAGCAAGAAACAGCAATAGATAATATTATTATAATAAAAAATACGAGAGAAATTTTCTCACAATTAGATGATTGGGGAGTTAGAGTAAAGGGAGGCAAATTTGGTCTCGAAGGAGATATTCTCCCTGCTAATATGTATCACAAAGCTGAAAAAATATTCTCAGAAAAGCAAGCGATCTCTATTGGCCCTTTACTTCGGAATATACGTTCTGTTAAAAGTAAAAATGAGATTAAAGTTCTGAAAAAATCTGCGAGTATTCTGGATGAAATCCATGATATTTTTCCATCTATAATTTATGAGGGTATAACTGAGATAGAGGCTAGCTCGAAACTTAACACCGAAATGCGGATAAGAGGAGCACAACCTACAGTAAGGAGTAGAGATTTCTATACAGAGACAGGAGGTATAGGACTTGTCCTATCAGGAACTAATACTGCAATAAGTAGTTATACTCTGACAGCTACAGCAGGTCCTGGAATACATCAATCAAACCCATCGGGACCGAGTTTCAAGAAGATTAAGCAAGGAGAAATTATTTTCGTAGATTATTCACTAGCTTACAAAGGTTACATTACAGATGAAACTAGATGTCATGTACTAGGTCAAGCTTCTGAAGAAATAAAAGACAGATATCAAAAAACCTGGGAATTTGAGAAATTCATGAGTAACAAGATGAAAATAGGTAAAAAAGTAAATGATCTTTATCATGAAACATATGACTTCGCTGAAGAACTCGGTGCTAAAAATGAGCTAATGCTTGGTGGGCAGATACCTTTCTTGGGACACGGAGTTGGTTTAGAACTGAGTGAGCTTCCAATTATCACCGGAAAATCAGATTATATTTTAAAAGAAGGCAATGTTATCGCATTAGAGCCAAAATTAATCTATCCAAACGAGATGGTTATAGGTTCAGAAAATACATATGTAATTGGCAAAAATGGAACAGTGCAAATAACCAATGCACTTCAACCATTGCTAGAATAGTAGAAAATTGAAACGTTATGCTTTCTTTTCATTTCTCTTGATAAACCATTGTGATATTATTCTAACAAAGACCAATTTAGATAAGAGTAAAGATAATCGATTAAGGAAGCCAGGTACATAAACAACTTTACCTTTACGAGCTGCTCTCAGAGATTTTGTAGCAACTTCCTTAGAACTCATCCAGAGTCTTTTTGGTACAGTAGAACGGTCAAATTTTTCAAGATCTTTAGTGTCATGAAATTCAGAGTAGGTCATTCCCGGACAGAGAGCGTGAATCTTAATATTTGTATCTTTTAATTCCTCTTGTAAAGATTCTGAAAGTACAATAAGAAAAGCTTTTGTTGTAGTATAAGTCACATCTCCAAGCTTTGTCATTAATCCACTCATGGATGAAACGTTGATTATTAGTCCTTTATTCACTCTAAGCATGACAGGAACTGTAGCACGACTTAACATATAACTGGCAACAACATGAATATTTACCATATCTAGCTGCCGTTCATAATTACCTTCAGCAAAACTAGAAGATAATCCAAAACCAGCATTATTGACTAAAATATCAATGTTATCCAACGATTTTATAGCTTCTTCCACCACTTTTATTTGTTCTATTTTAGATAGATCTGCGACAAGAACTTTAGCTTCAATTGAAAACTGCTTAGTAAGAGTTTCAGCTAATGTATCTAACTTCTGTTTTCTTCTTGCAACTAAAATTAAATTATATCCTTCCTTTGCGAGAATTTCTGCAAAAGATTTACCAATTCCACTTGAAGCTCCAGTTATTAGAGCTGTTTTTTCTGACACAAAATCATTCCTTATTGGTTTTTGGTTTGTTTTTTTCTTTCTTGAATTTGAAAATGTCTCCCTTAAAACGTAGATAGACAAGTAATAGAATACTACACACAAAAAATCCACTACCGATTGCTAAAGATGTTAAAATCCATTGATTATCTTCTATATCTTCCGGATTCAACAGTGCGTTAATATCATCTATTATCATTTTAATATAATTGTCATTTACATCATCGCGCAACATTGGTGATAATTTAGCAAGTTTAGAATTTGTATCCCTAGCAATCTGTAAAATTAATTGCTCCTCAATTTGTGGTTGGGTGATAATAGTGGACACGTTTTGTTCTCTCATAATGTTAACAATTTCTTGAACGTGTTGTGCTGAAGGTTCTGAACCTTCATGCTCTTCAATTATTCCTACTCTTTCAACACCAAGCATATTCAACAAGTAGAAAAATGCGGGGTGCTGTACAACTACCTTTAAGCCGTTGGTTCTATTGAAATAATAATCTTCGATATCAAATATCAACTCATCTAAATCAGAAAGATAATTGTCTCTGTTTGTTTCATATTGCTCTCTATTTGCAAAGTCCAGTGGTATAATGCTATCCGTTATGTTTGAAACAAAGTTTTTAGCAATTATAGGAC
>BPTM01000192.1 GCA_023705945.1 Candidatus Heimdallarchaeota archaeon | reverse complement strand
TATATGCACACTATAACACTTCTGGCAAGATTGAGTAAGATTTGAACACACAGTTGTTTACGGTAATCTAATTTTATATTTGGAATATATTTATAGTTCAAGGGATGAAACCATTAAATTGTTTAGAGAATTTGAGGAAAAAGTCATCCGACTAGAATTAGGGGATCAGGATTTTGAAGAAATTGATGCCAAATCATGTCAAAAACCTTACAAATTTAGAAAAGAAGCTAGAGACCAGATTAAAAGATACATCGATTCATTCCGAAGGGTTCAAAAACATCCAGCTATGAAATACAAAGGAATTGGAATAATTGCTAGAGCGATATCTCAACAAACAATTAACAAGGTTAAAACATATTTTGACAATAATGAAATGGAAGATAGATTGTTCATAGGTTTGGTTGACCCATTAATTGAGCTTCTACTAGCTGTTCAACGAAATCCTGAATTTTGGAACAGATATGGTAACGGATAATTACAAAGAGGCATATAGACAATCATTGGTTGTAAGTGAAAAGAGTTATTACAAAATAACAACAGCAATAGAGTTATTCACAGCATTTGATTCTATGTACAAAACAAAATTAACAATAGGAGAAATAGTAAAAAATATGATAACAACGAGTACAAGAGTAGGAAATGATGACTTTTCAGAAAATTTAGTGGAACAACTAAAAAAACTAAGCAAAATAGAAGAAATAAAGAGGAGTACAAGCAGGAGTATAATAAGCTAGCAATAAAAATACCACAAATTGAGTCAACAGCGGAGGTGGAGATCAAATTTTCAAAACTAACGAAGTTTACATTTGAAGAAGGAGACATAGCAAGGATATTTGATACAAGAATACTACTACCAAGCGCAAAAATGACAAATAAACCAATCGAGGAAATAGTGCTAAATTCAGATATAAGAGCACTGTTAAAGGAAATAAGTAGGAATTGGGAAGAAATAAACGCTTTGAAGACAGGGTAAACGTTGGATGCGAAAAGAAGAGAAGAAATAAAGAAAATGTCAAAATATAACATATTCACAAGATGGATAAATTCTTTTGCAGGAGAAGGAATAGAATAGAAAAACTGAAAAAACTAAAATGAATATAAGGATATTGATAATTTTGTCTAGATTTGGGCTAACACTATCAAAACATTTAATAAAAAAAACATGGGTAGTGAATCCATATCAAAAAGAAATAAAATTTTGGTGACGAAAATTGGAAGAGATGATACAAAACAAACCGCTTGTTATCGATAATGGTACGGGCTTTACCAAAAACGGTTTTGCTGGAGAAGATCAACCTAGAAGCGTTTTTCCAACGATCATTGGTTATCCTAAATATCAGATAATCATGACCGATGTAGAACATTACGTTCGCGAATATTATATAGGAGAAGAAGCTATCAACCTACGAGGTGTTTTGAAACTTGTTTATCCTGTTGAGCATGGACAAGTTCAAGATTGGGATGCTATGGAACGCATTTGGCATTATACTTTTTATAATGACTTACGAGTTAACCCTAACGAACATCCTATTCTGTTAACTGAACCTCCTTTGAATAAAAATCAAAACAAAGAGAAAATGGCAGAATTAATGTTCGATACTTTCAATGTACCTGCAATGTACATCTCAATGCAGGCTATTCTATCCCTATATGCATCTGGTCGTACAACTGGTATAGTTGTAGACTCTGGTGATGGGGTTACACACATAGTTCCTGTCTATGAAGGTTTCGCAATTGCTCACGCCATTCATCGTTCTGATATCGGTGGTCGTGACATAACTGATTATTTGAGAAGATTACTCCGACAACGTGGATACTCACTCTCAAGCAGTGCTGAGAGAGAAATTGTCCGTGACATCAAAGAGCGTCTCTGCTATGTAGCTTTAGATCCTGAAAAAGAATTGAAGCTAGCTGAGAAAGTTTCTGGAATGGAAAAGACTTACACTCTACCTGATGGTGAAACATTAACCATTGGTGCAGAGAGATTCATGGCCCCTGAATTGTTATTCAATCCTGGAGCTATTGGTTCTGAAGAGAATGCATTAGATGAATTAATTTACAGATCCATTCAAAACTGTGATGTCGATCTTCGTAGAGATCTATACGCCAATATCGTATTATCAGGCGGGTCTACAATGTTCCCAGGTCTAAAAGAACGTCTCCACAAGGAGCTTACTGAATTAGTACCTGAAACAATGGAAGTAAAAATTATTGCCCCCCCTGAAAGAAGATATTCTGTTTGGATTGGTGGAAGTATCTTAAGTTCTCTTAAGACATTCGCAAAACTATGGGTTACCAAGAAAGAATACAAAGAAATTGGTACTACCGCAGTTTACCGCTGTATCTAAGACATAATCTCTCTTTTTCCTTCTTTTTCTTTATTATCTTTAATCTTCTACTGAAAGTAGATTCAATCCTTTCCCTTTTATCAAAACATTTATTTTTCCTCTTCAGCAGCATTGTTTAGAGATAATTAGATTAGAGGATTTAAAATGGCACAACCACAAATAACCCCAGAACAACAAGAAAATCTTCAACGTTACCAACAGCTAGCTCAGCAATTAGAGGTAATGGGTAGACAAATCCAGCAATTAGAAATGGAAAAAAGAGATCTAGAAATAGCTAAAAAAGAAACTAAAGATATGGATAATTCTGCAGTTATTTATCGTTCAGCAGGTAGGTTATTATTTCAAACAAACCTTGAAGAAGTGAATAAATATGTAGCAGAAGAATATGAAAAGGTTGAAGTAAGACTTGCTTCATTGACAAAAAGACAGACCAAAATGGTCACTTCTTTTAAGGAGTTACAAGCAGGACTTTCTGGGAGTCAATAATCCCAGTTCAGATTTTTCAAACAAAGAAAGAGTTGAAGTTTATGGGTTCAGATATAACTGACATTGGACTTAAATCTTTATCAGATGATGAACTTGAAGAGATAATATCAATTGTGGATACAAAAATAGAATTATTTCTTCAAAAACATGAATTTTGGAAACTCCTAACTGACTTTGGGATTATTACAAGTTTATCCCAGTCTTCCGACAATGTTCTCACTCTAATCCTCGATTTTGATATATCGGGTGGTTTATCGTCTTTGCAGTTAGATGAACTTCAACAAGAGGTTTATGAATATGCACAAGATGCATTAAAGGAGGAATTACTCTGTCGGAAAAATTTTTAGATATAATAAAAACTTATCAAAAAGAAAATTTTTCTCATGTGGGCATCTTTGCACATCAAAATGCAGATCCTGATGCTATTGCAAGTGTAGTTGGATTAAAACATATACTAAAGCAATATTTTCCAAATGCGAAATTCACCTTATTCGCACATTCAATAAGTACAATATCAAAAAAGCTGCTTTTAACCGGAAATGAAGTGTTTCAAAGTGATTCTGTACCTAATGATCTAGATGTCATTTTCATTTGTGATGCCAATAATATTCAACAACTCGGTAATATTTCATTAAATGATTTCACTTCTCAAAAGAAACCAATCATTGTAATAGATCATCATGAGGAGATAGAGAAACCTGATGAAATCGCTCACTCAATAATCAATGTTGAGACATCAACCGCTGAAATGATAGGGAAAATGTACAAAGAATTAGAAATAGTATTAGAACCAAAAATTGCTACTTTTTTGCTTACTGGCATTCTTTTTGATACTCGAAGATTTATCTATAGGACTGCATCAACTTTCGATACTGTTCAGTTTTTAATACATAGTGGAGGCAATTATGATGAAGCACTTACTATTCTACAAAAAGAGCCAAGTGATTCAGAGAAAATTGCTAGATTAAAGGGAGCAACGAGAACAATAATTCATAAAGAAGGGACTGACATTTATGCGTTTACTCATATTAGTTCTTATGAATCATCATTAGCAAGAGCATTAATTGGATTAGGAGCTAGCTTCGCAGTCGTATTAGCTGTACCCTCTGATAATGAATATCGTATCAGCATGAGGAGCACTAAAACTTTTGCAGAAGGAAACAAGATTTCTCTTGGGGCTCTAGCAAAGGTGATTTCCGCAAAATTTGAAGGAACAGGTGGAGGTCATCAAACTGCTGCGGGGATTAATTTTAAAAAACCAAAGGAATTTCCTAAGGACAAAAATGAAATTGTACAAATGCTTCTAAAAATGATGCTTAAGGAAATAAAGCAGAAATAAATCATTTCTGGTGATCTAGATTGAAAGAACCAATAATCTCTTTCGAGAATTTTTCTTATCAATATCATTTTCGTAACGAATGGGCTCTTTCAGACATCAATCTCTCGATTTCACAGGGAGAGTTCATAATTCTTACTGGTTCAAGTGGATCAGGAAAGAGTTCTCTATGTTACTCACTAGTTGGCCTCATACCTTTTTTTTATGCTGGAAAAACAAAGGGAGACGTATTTGTAGGAAAACAGAAGGTTCAAGAATCTTCTATTTTATATTTATCTAAAAGAATTGGATATATTCCACAACGTGTTGAAAATACACTGGTTACACCTTTTGTTCTGACTGAATTAGCATTTCCATTGGAATATAGAGCTATAAAAAACGAGGCTATTAACGAAAAGGTTCAATCAATTGCATCGAAATTACACTTAAACAATCTATTGGAGAGAAATCCACAAAAATTATCAGAGGGACAGAAACAAAAAGTAGCGATTGCTTGTGGTTTGACTTCTAACCCTGAAGTAATCATAGCTGATGAGCCTTTAGCAAATCTTGATGCTAATAATAAGAAGGTAATCTGCTCACTTTTAGCTGAATTGAATAGAGAAGGAAAAACCATAATTGTATCGACCCATGATATCTCACATTATCTGGATGTTGCTACAAGAGTAGTCGAAATTGAGGGGGGTAAGATTGTAAGGGAAACCACAATAGAAAAAGAGAGTGTGGCTCCAAAAAAAATCAAAAGCATTCGGGAGAATGAAGAATTAAGAGAAATATCAACAAAAGACAAATCCCTAACGCAAAAAATCATTTTATCTGTAAAAAACCTTGAATTCGAGTTTTCGGAAGGTTTCAGAATAAACAACATTTCTTTTTCATTCAATGAAGGAGAGGTTGTTGGGATTCTAGGTGACAACGGATCAGGAAAGACAACAGTAGCAAAACTTCTGTGTGGTTTATTGAAACCTAAAAGTGGTTCTATTTGGATCAAAGGAAAGGAGTTCAAAGATTTGACTTGGGAAGAAAAAGCTAAGTATGTTTCAATAGTTTTTCAGAACCCAGAAATTCAATTCTTTGAAGATAAAGTTGACCAAGAGGTTGAATTAGTTAAGGTAAGTTTAGGCGTCGAATCTAAGGACTCTGATATTAAAGCCTTACTTGAAGAAGGTGGCTTAGTACAGTACAAGGATCAGAATCCACATTCTCTCTCCCATGGTGAAAAGAGAAGGTTAGCTTTTATTGCTGCAATATACCACGACCCAGATATCATCATTTTAGATGAAATCACAAATGGTTTAGATATAGCGAATAAAGAGTGGTTAGTTAACAAAATATGTGATTTAAGGAATGATAATAAAACTGTGGTGATTATCTCACATGACTCAAATTGGTTGAAAGGTTTTTGTAACAGATTTTTCCTTTTGGAAGGTGGATTTATAAAAGAAATAGAAAATCTTGATGATTTAATATTAAGTGCTAGCGAAAACAAAGAAACTCCGAACCAAATTGGGATAAAAAGCGAGCAAAAGGTATTGTCTGAATTTGGAGGTAAATGGCATTTAGATCCTAGAACAAGAGTAGTAGTTGTACTATCATTGCTTATTTCATCACTTTACGCAAGTAATGTTTATGTTCTAACCACATTGCTTCTCCTCTCATTCTCAATCTATATTACCGGTGAGATAAAACTGAAATTTCTAGGTCAAGCTGTATTTTTCCTTACAATTTTTTCCATAATAGCTACCACAATTGCTTTCTATAGTGGGATTATTACCGACTCACTTACAACATTTGTCCAAATAGAGGTAAGATTTGTAGTATCTCTGTTATTAATAACCTGGTTCTTCAATTCCGTTAGCCCTTATGAACTCGCAGTAGCTTTAGAAAAAATGTATCTTCCCGCAAAACTAGTATGGTTAATAATCTCTATTTACCAATTTGTCCCAGTATTAGGTAAAGAAGCAACGGACATCAATTCCGTCAGAAAATTAAAGGGGTTAATAGGAAGAAGATTGAACTTGAAAAGGCAATATTATATCATGAAAAAAACTCTTCGACCTTTAATGGCAGGATCGATAAACAGAGGCATAGATTTAGCAGAATCCATGGTCCTAAAAGGATTTGAACCTAAAAGAAGAAAATATCACGTTTTGGATGTTCATTTAAAGATAATAGATATTGCAATAATAATAACAACTCTTGGAATATTAGGTTTAATTATCTACCTTACTTCTTATTCTGTAACTTTGTAATTAACTTGAGAACATCTTCTTGGATTTCAGAGATTTCTTTAGTTGCATCAAGTTTTGTTATTAATTTGGGGAACCTATCTGCGAGTAGTAAATATATTGCCTTAACTTGTCTCAGACTTTCCTCTTTCTCAAAAGCATTTACTCCTTCCGTTCTTTCAGAGGCAATTCTATCTAGAGCTACATCAACTGGCACATCCAGAAATATAACTAAATTAGGTGCAATTGCAATTTTCTCATTCTCCTTTAAGATATATTGCCAATCAAGTCCTCTTGCACCTTGATAAGCAACTGAAGAGAAGTAATATCTGTCAGTAACAACTATTTTTCCATCATTGAGTAAAGGAATTACCTCACTCTTCACGTGAAATATTCTATCTTCCAAAAAGAGTCTAAATTCATCTTTCACAGGTAATCGAGTAGGTTCGAAAAAACTTTCACGAAGCCTTTTTCCGGGTTCAGACCATCGTGTTGGTTCAGTTGTATAAACTGCATCATATCCTAAAGTGCGAAGTCGTTCAACTATTAAATGTGAATGAGTGGTTTTTCCTGAACCATCAATACCTTCAAAACAAATAAACAATCCTGGATTTGAAGTATCAGACATTATCACTCATTGAAAATAAATGAAATAAAACAGTTTTGGTGACCAACTTGTATAAATGAAGAAAAAAAGGAAAACTAAACTTTGACAAGTTCTTTCTTACATTCTGGACATTTTCTATCTACAGGAATTATTTCTTTAAAACAGTTCCAACATATGATTGTTATTTCAGAAACTTCAGCATTCAAAGATTGTAGAATGGCTTGAAGTTGTTCCGTTAATATTTCAGCTTTTTCAACTTCATTTTTCTTTTGATATGAACGAACCATACCACTTGCAAAATAAAGAACTAAGAACACTGCAAGAACTCCAAGTAGAACATACCCTACTGTAGTCAGAGGGTTCCCAGTATCAGGTAGAAAACTTAGAAGGAGAGAACCTGCAATGCTGATGATAAAAAAAAGCCACCAAAAACGGAAAATTGAACCAAGAAATGATCTTTGTTGGTTACCTCGATTTGTCCTTTTCAATCTATCTGAAATCAATTTATCTATTGAAAAGAATTCAATGCGAGATATTTCGATATTAACTAAATTACCAGTTCTTTCTAACTTAATATGAAAATCAAGTAACCACTGATAGGAATTTTTGACTACACGTAAGCTTTGATATTGCAAGTAGTCTTCTTTTGGTTTTTTAACTTTATAGTCTAACTCCTTAAGTTTAGATTTAACTTCCTTCATGATTGTTTGAATTTCTTGTTCACTACAATGAACTTCTATTCTTCCTAGCACCATATAACGAGTATCATATTTGATATCTATTTGAATTTTTGCTCTTTAGAATTATAAGTAGAAGTGAAAGTTCAGAGAAATGTTTAAATTCAAAGTTTTCTCGTTAAGATTATCTAAGGCTAGATTTCTTTATGCCCAAATGATGAGTGATTACATGTTTTCGGAAAGCTTTCAAATCATGATGGATTATGCAAAAAAAGCTCTTGAAGCTAGTTCATTTGATTCATATGAGATGAGTTGTATTGATAGACTTCATTCTCTCACACGTTTTGCTAATTCAACAATACATCAGAATGTCTCTGACCATACTTACAGATTTATGTTTCGTGCTTCAAAAGGCAAACGTATTGGATCTAATTCTTTGACCGCTTTGACAAAAAAATCTATTGATGATACAATAAACCAGTTAGCAAATGTACTTGAATTCGTTCCAGAAATTCCCTTCTTTCAAGGATTTCCAGAAGTAAAAGTAGATCAGATACCAAAAGTTATAGCCACAGGAAACCTATTGGATGAGTTTCAGAGAGCAGACATGGTTGAATCAGCTGTAAATTCAGCTGAAGAGGTAGATAAAGATGCAAAATTAGCTGGATCAGTATACATAACAGATCTTCGATTTCGCATACTCAATTCAAATGGTGTTGATTTGTCTCATCAGCTTACATACAATGGTATGATTGTTAATTCACTTACAGAAAAAGAGAATAAGGGATTTGGGAAAGAAGAACAAGTTGTAAGAAATCCCACAGAATTACAACCAAAGGAACTAGCACGTAAAGCTACAGAACTCTCTGTTAGTACATGTGCCGCTAAGGACTATGAGCTGGGTGATTATGAAGTAATTTTATCCCCGTCGGCTACAAGTACACTTGTTCGTTTTCTAGCTATTGGTTTTAATGGAACTGGGTATCATGAATCTCAAAGTTTTATAGCTGATCAGATAGGGTCACAATTATTCGATAAGAAAGTCACTCTTCAAGATGATCCTCTAAATACTGAAACAATTCTAGCATCCCCTTTTGATGGAGAAGGAGTAGCAAAGAAGCCACTTTATGTAGTAGAAGAGGGCGTTCCCAAATCAATTATCTACAACAGTTTCACTTCAGCTCGATACCTTAATGATAAGGACAAAACCACGGGACACCAAGTTATACCATTCTCTGACTATATTTTTGGTTGGGTGATGCCCAATAATCTTACTCTTTATCCAGGAGATTCTTCACTTGTTGAGATGTATGAAGAGACAAAGCGAGGGTTTTTCATAAACCGATTACATTACACAAATTTTGTAAATAGAAGATTAGGAGCAATTACAGGTCTAACTAGGGATGGTTTGCTTTATATCGAAGATGGTGAAGTAGTCTCTGCGGCAAGGAACTTCAGGTTTACTGATAAAATACCAGATATCCTCAGTAATGTACCCCTTATTGGAGATACTCTCGACACAAGCATCACAACTAGATGTCCGCCATTGAAATTGAATTCATTTAAGTTCACAGGTAAAAGTAGACATTAGAAAAAATAGAATTCTGGTAATTACCTATTCGAAAAAGCAGATGATCATATGCTAGATAAAATAGAAGAAACTTACTATAAGATAAAAGATTCAATTAATCACACCCCAGTAATGACATCTTCAACTCTAAACAAATTGCTGAGTTGCAATTGTTTCCTTAAACTAGAAAATTTTCAGAAAACAGGCTCCTTCAAAATAAGAGGCGCTTCTAATGCAATAGCTAATTTGTCAAAAGAACAGAAAGAAAAAGGAGTTACTACACACTCTTCAGGTAATTTTGCTCAAGCTCTCTCTTTAGCAGCTGCTTTAGCAGGCGTTAAAGCAGTTGTTGTTATGCCAGAAAATGCTCCACAAATCAAGGTTGCTGCAACAAGAGATTATGGTGCTGAAATTGTTTTTTGTGGTTCAAGACCAGGTGACAGAGAACAAGTAGCTCAAGAGTTGATTGATAAGTACGATTATACATTTATACATTCATCAAATGACATTGATATAATCTATGGCCAAGGAACTGCAATATATGAGTTAATCAAGGATGTAGGGGGTTTAGATTATGTTTTTTCTCCTTGTGGTGGTGCAGGGTTACTTTCAGGAACAGCAATTGCTGCGAAAAGCCTAAATGCAGAAACAAAAGTAATCGGTGTTGAACCTAAAAATGCTGATGATGCATATAGATCTTTTAGAGATGGTAAAATTTACCCCTCTATAAATCCAAACACAATTGCAGATGGACTAAAAACACAGTTAGGTGATATTACCTTCAAAGTTGTTCAAGAGTATGTAGATGACATTATTACGGTTACAGAAGAGGAAATAGTCAACGCAATGGAATTCTTATGGTCAAGAATGAAGCTTGTTGTGGAACCATCTGGTGCTGTTTCCTTAGCGGGAGTTATGTCTGGAAAGATTGAGGTCAGTTCAAAAAAAGTTGGTATTATAATATCAGGTGGGAACACAGATTTGACGAATTATTTCACTGAATTGCGTAAAAAAATCGAATAAAAAATTCAGTTTCTATAAAAAGAAAGAAAAAAGAAA
>BPTM01000191.1 GCA_023705945.1 Candidatus Heimdallarchaeota archaeon | reverse complement strand
AAAAAGAAAGAAAAAAGAAAAATTAAAAGTTTTGCATTGGAGTTTTTGATTTTACTTTTGGTACAATTACTTTAATGACTAAAACCGCGATGCCACCTGCAACAATAAGACCACCAACTATTGATAGTCCAATTATGGCCCCAGTGGATAAACCTTTGCCATCACCAAAATCAATTGGTAAGATTTCAGTACAGTTGTAAGGGATAAATTCTATTCTGAATGTACCATTGAGACCAACATGTGCTACAGAAAACATGAATATTAGATTAGGTGAAACTATTCCAAATTCTGTTTCATATGTAACAACGCTACCATTCACTTCAGTTGATGCAAAGTAAACAGAAGAACCAGAACCAGTATGTATGTAATAGTGTTCATTCCAAATCCCTACTCTATTAAAACGATAGGGCCTCACTGATCCTCGATTATCAAGAGCATAATTATGGTTATAGTTCGTTCCATTTTCCATAATTATTCTTATCTTGTACCAAGTTAATCCTCGGACTGTTGCATTGAACATATAGACATCATAATCATTTATCACATCTGTGAAACTAGTTGAATGTGAACCATCACCAAGAGCAGATAGGTTAACATCAATCAAATGAACATTAGCATCGTCATAAGCTTCTGGAAAACCAGGGTCTTTCTTTAGGTTGAATAGAAGTGCAGTTTGATTCACATAAGCATCTGTGTAATCATAGTAACCTGACCAACCCGTGTTATTGAAAAGGGCATTAACATAGATGAGTACATAACGAACACTGCCGTTTCTAATTGAGAAGAATTCCATTTCTTGAGCATCGTTCTTTGGAAATCCTTCAAATACACCATCTAGTTGTCGAGTACCTAAACTGAAACCGTGTGTCCAGACGCTTGAAGCATAACTACCAATGTACAGTTTATATGATAAAATAACAGTGTAATTATTGTTGTTCATTAAACTGAAATTATAGTTAACAAACTCAAACTTTGGAGTTTCCATTTTAAATAATTTATAGTTTGAAACATGACCATTGTCTTGCTGTAGAGAGAATGACGTTGAGGTTGTATTAAACACTTCATAATCAATTGTTCTAAAGTCAAGAAGGAAATCATAAGTATCAATATCTGGTTGCATAAAGAAATAATAACCTGGATCAAGAATTAGTTTTGCAGCTTCTTTACCATATTGTCTAAGAGTATATGAGTAACCTCTGATAATTCCTTCATCATCTTGTCTAATACACCAAAGATCGGTTGTAGATGCCAAAGAGTAGTTCAAGTAAACCATCGTGGTTCTGTTGACATTTAGACCAAAGTTTACCATGTCATCTTGGTAGTGTATTTGTTCTCCTTCCTCTATTATAGGGATATCGTCGACATTTCGAATTGAGAAGATGTAATCAAACTCCAAGTACAAACTAGAATCTGTGTCGCCTTCAATATACACTAAAATCTGAGTTTCAAATTCAAGATGCAAAACAAATTTTTCAATGGTTCCAAAACTCAACATAAAATCTAAGTAACTATACTGTACTGAATTATCATAATATTGTGTTGGAAGAACAATATATGCTTGAGACCAGATGCTATTATTGAAAGTGATATACTTGAATTGATAGTCTCCAGGTTTAAGGGTATAGAAGAAAGCATGTACATTTTTCCTTTCTAGATTAGGCTCAAATATGTGCTTTTCTTCATTCCAGGTTAAGTCAGGGTCATTGATAAAATGACTTGAAACAGGAGTATTGGCTTTTCCTTCAAGGACAGTTATTATTGTAGGATTAAGAATAATGTAGGTATCTAATTCTGCATAGAAGTAAATTTCGTACTCTCCTTTACCTCGTGATTGAAGTAGATTAACATCTCTTCTATCATAGGACCAATGATTTGGATCTATAGTATTCATTTGAGAAAGTACTCCATTGAAATAAATATAGTAGCTAATTTCGTCAGTGGTTTTTATATTTAAATCATAAATTTCATCAGTTTTCAACGATACTGTGTATTTGTAAACCATCTCAGGTTCCATTTCAAGAGCAGTTGCTTCTTTTAATGACAATTCTCCTTGTTGTTTTAATCCAACTGTGAGGTTGAGATTTGGACCATATCCTGTGTTATTAAAAGCTTGTAAGTAAGTTGGGAAATTCTGCCATTGATCATCTTCTTGAACAAACCGATCATTGGTTTGATAGTATGTATTGACAAATGATGCTCTAAAATCCTTGGAGCTATTTCCCATCGTATCTGTTATAGATCCGACACCGGGTTTGACATATCTTAAATCGGTATCATATTCAGCTTCCAAGTATTGATTCTCCATGGAATGGTCACCTGTAAACACACCATATCCAACATTATCATATTCTTGTAAAGTCACTGTTTGCGTTATATCCCACTCATAAGCTTTGGTTTTAACTGAATTTAAGCTCGAAGAAAGGAATAGTAAAACAATGACTAAACTAAGCAAGGTTAACCTTTTTTGTTTTCTTTTCATTTAAATCAAAGAAACGTATATTAGTATGAATAAAAAAGTGTTATGATAAGCTTAGTGTCAGATTTAAATATAATTATCAATGAATAGTTCAGTTTGGGTTGTTTACCTATTATCCTCCACTAACATGAACATATTTTGGTTTTATCCTTATCATTACTCTAATCTCTCCTTCTTGAAGAGGGTATTCTGGTCTCCCAAAATATCTATCAGAGAGTTTATTGATGTGCTTGTGAGCACCTTTCTCGTTCACTTCTATTACTTCCCCTTGAATTGCGATGTAGCGATAAGGATTAGTTTGATCTAATACATTTATAGCAATTTTTGCTCCCTCATACATATTTCGAGTTTTCTTTCTGCCTCTTGTTGTATTCACCAGAATATGGTTGTTTAATTTGTCATAATCTATCCACATTGGTGTTACCTGAGGAGAACCATCAGGATTAATGGTAGCTACACTAGCTACATGTTTACTCAATAGCAAATCGTGAAATTTTTCATTAATATCCATCATCATCAAATAACGATTAACTAAAAATCTAATAAATCTAGGTTATTTACAAAAATCATTTTGCAATAGAGTTTGTATTTTGTGGCTTTACATTTGCAAACCGGTAAAATTTCGTAAAAAGGGTGATCAAAGTAGTTGTCACTAAGAGAAAGATACCTGAACCTGCCATTGTAATAACAACCCCAATAGTATCAGCAGTTATACCAGAAACTGAGTAACATATGACAGAGAAAACTTGTATGTAGGCATTTACAACACTATATGCTCTTCCTCGGACTTCATTTGGAACATTTTCAGCAAACAACGCATTAATTGCTAAGCTGAACATGCCATTCAGAATACCCATAATAAAACCTATAATCAAGATAGCAATTAGTCCTGGTTGAAAGAGGAAAGCAAAATAATAACCAGCAATAGCAACTGATCCAAGGAAGATAGCTAAGGGTCTCCCGATGATTTTCTCTAAAGCACCGAAAGATAAGTTTCCTATAATTGAGCCAAAAGCAATAACTGCGCCAATATACCCATATTCAATATCAGCTAAATCTTTCAAACCACTTCTGAAAAGAGGATTAAATATTCTATACGTAGTTTCTGGTATGTTGAAATACTGAATAGCAATTGCATTGTAACGTATTTCATAGAGATATGGGAGTAATAAAGGTCCTGCAAAAGCTGTTCCGATTATTAGGAACGTGAACATTAAGATAAGTAGTCTAACTATCTTGTTTTTTAGTAGAAAAACTATACCTTCTTTGAAATCTGTAAGAACTGTTCTGAATGTAAGTAATTCACTCTTATCTCTCGAAGCGGAGGGGATATCTATGAAAACAATTATCAGGGCAGATACAAAGAAGCAACCACTAGTTATCCAAAATGTTGATGCCTTAAAAATGATATAAAGTGGAGCAGCAAAGAGTGGACCTATAACTGCTAAGGTTTGAAAAACTAATTGACTTAACGAAATTGCTTTTACATATAATCTAATGCCTGTAATTTCAGGTATTGCAGCAGATCTAGGTGCAACAAAAGTTGCAGAAGCAGCCCCTATAATGAAAGCTATAACAGCGATGCCATAGATGCTTGACATGAAAGGGAGAGCCAATATAGCTAAACCTCGCACAATATCAGCCCCAATCATCAATGCTTTTCTACTTATTCTGTCTGCAAATACCCCTGCGATTGGTCCGATGATAATCCAAGGTAAAGTTTGAACAGCTAAGATGAGGGTCATTGAAGTAATAGATAAAGTGATCTCGTAAACATACAATAGTATCGCAACGCGAAATACCGCGTCTCCAAAATTACTGAAGAATTGTCCAGATAGAAGTTTCATGAAATTCTTGTTCTTGAAAACCTCAGCATAAGTAGGTTCTTTGTAAGAATCTTCATTCACAGCAATACTTTCATGTTCAATGAATGAATCTACAATTTTTCCTGAAGGATCAAAATCATCATCCATTGAGTTCACGTTTTAAAATTATGTTAAACGGGAAATACCTAGCACTTATAAGTTTGATGTAATTATTCTGGGATTGTTATTCAGAAATATTTTCTCTATTGAAAAACTTAATAAATAGCTATAATGCCGTTCGTATAGGAGACCAAAATGGGGTATCGTTTTCTTCTCAACTAAAAGGAAGGATGACTGTTTTAGAGGTTTCCAAGTCTTTTGTGCCTTTTACAGTAAAATTATATCAATAAGCAACTCTTATAATACAATGTTTTGGTTTTTTATAAAAACACGTAACGCTAGCTGTATTGGAAACAATAAAACTAACATAATTCTAGGTGAATTAGAAAATGAATTTTCTGGATGAAATACATAAAATTGAAAGAAAATGGCAGAAAAAATGGCAAGAAGACAAGATTTTCGTTGGAAAAATAGATCA
>BPTM01000190.1 GCA_023705945.1 Candidatus Heimdallarchaeota archaeon | reverse complement strand
ACACTCTTTCCCTACACGACGCTCTTCCGATCTCTTTTACTTCAACTTCAATATTAATGTCCCGGAGATCTTGTGCTACACAAAAACCATAATTAGGATAGAACCCACCACTAATCGTTCTCAGCACTAAAGTAAAATATGGTTGAACAGTTTCTTGTCCCACTACATTTATCATACTAAAAGTGATAATAAGATAGAATATTACAGATAGAGCAATTCTTCTTTTCATAAGACCACATGAAATTTGTTACTAAATTATTCGTTAAAACACTTATTAGTTTTACTTACTTTAGATTTATACAGTCATCATTTTTCTTTTTAAAGGAGAAAAAAGAAGAAAAATCAATCCACGATAAATTTCTTGTATCCAGAATAATCTCATGTTCATTCAATTATAGAGTTACATTTAATAGTAGTAGCAATTGTTGCCTGAGTTATTTTCTTCATGAAATCAAAATCTAATTTATCTATTGTATCTGCTTCTGTGTGATAATAAGGATAACGAAAATTTGCTGTATCCGTTATCATTAAAGCTGGAATATTTTCTCTCCAAAAAGGTGAATGATCCGCTCGGATGGTGTCATATAACCATTTAGCTATTTTTTCAAATCGGAGAGGTAATTTAGCCCATAAATAAGGAAGTTTGATATTTTCATCTTTGCAGCTCTTACAGAAAATTTTTCCTAGCTCTTTGGAATTTTTATCACTCACAATAGAAATGAAATCACCTCTTATTTTACGGTTCTTTACTTTGTAAGAGGGGAAAATCAAGGGATGCATTAAAGGAGGTAACAATTGAGAATTCTTTCTCTTGTTAATATAACCAATTGTTTCTAGATTAATTACTCCAAGAACTTTCTTATCATTTTGAATAGCTTGCTTAACCCAATAGTCACTCCCTACAAGACCTAATCTTCCAGGACTGGACACTCTAGTTATACCCGTTCTAGTTTTGATAATATGCTTACAATACTCTTTTTCAGAATCTGTAAGTTCTTCCTTAACCGAATTTAATGCATATTGCCAAACATCGACAAGTGGGAGTCTTTTTGCTACACCTATTTGAACACTGTAATTAAATTTCTTAATCATTTTTTGAGTATGATAGGAGGTAAACCGATAATGTTCATCGATAAGCCCTAGTTCTAGAGCTTTACTCGTATCCTGTTGGGCGATTGTAGGATGCAATTCTTCAAGTGTAAAACTGATAAATCTAACATTTCCTGAAAATTGTTTAGTAGATAGAACACGTGCTGCTTCCAACATTGCTGCAACTGCTGAACCATTATCATTAGCACCTGGAGCATTACGAACAGTATCATAATGACTAGTAACCAATATTTCTGGTTGGGAATCATCTCCAATAAAAGCTTCAATATTCCTGAATTCCATATCAGTACCTTCAATCTTGAAGAATTGTTCGTTGGTTTGCAAGCCATATTCTTGAAATTCAGATAAGATGTAATCAGCTGTTTCATTGAGTTTTTGAGGATCAACAGTGTTGTGAGATCGGAAGAGCGTCGTGTAGGGAAAGAGTGTAGATCTCGGTGGT
>BPTM01000189.1 GCA_023705945.1 Candidatus Heimdallarchaeota archaeon | reverse complement strand
AAAGTAAAGTGAGACGACAATTGGAAGACTTGAAGAATTTGTATCCCCTAGCTGGTGCCATTATCGGAATATGTCTCGCGGAATCCAATCTGGCATTAATTCCGTGGAAGATCTTGGGCTTCCTACTGGCAAGTTTGTCCGCGGTTTATGTAGTTGCACAGATATGGCGCATTGACAAAAAAGGAGGGGAAGTAATGGGTGATGATAGTGTGAAGCTTAGAGAGATCATATTAACCGAAGATGATTGGATCTACCTTCAGAATAAACTTGAAAGTATCCTTGAAACAGAAGAGGATGATTTACTGGAGGCCATTTCAGCTACAATTCAAGCAGAACTCTTAGGTCTAAAGGAAACAACTGAAGAGGAGTTTGAGGCATTGACAAAAAGGGAGGAAAAATAAATGATTCAAAATCTATACGAGATGATGGTACTGTTTTGGGTGACGTTTTTCGGCACCTATTACGTCCTCACAAGGCGTCATATAATACATGCACATAGACAGACGACACAAATACTAAGGATGTTTCACGAGCAAACGACAGATATCCTTACCACAAGGCCTCGTGTCGACTTTAGTTCAGTTATAGATGAAATTAAAGAGGACGGTAAACAGACGAGATTGTCAATCGATAAGAGCGCTCAAAGAGCATTGGAAGTGATAAGAGCACCGCTAGTTAATAGAGGTGAAAGTACATGATTAAAAATCTATATTGGTTCTCTTGGCTTGCATTCTTAGTTTCAGCATGCGCAATAATTGCAGGAGGTCTTATACTACTTAAGACGGGCAAAGACTGTGGAATTTACATCACTTACGCTGGATTCATGGGTCTCGCTATTTCAGGTTTCCTTATGGCTACTGCATGTGATGTTCCATGGTAATGATAAGGAGGAAGAGTGGATGATGAACATCGTTAGCAAAATTAACAAAATCGCACCTATATTTATTCTTTGTGCGGCTCTTTTTGGTGGGCTGGTTTCTTTGTGGTGCATTAGTCATGGGAGCTGGGGTTATGCAATCTTCAACATGGGGATGTCAGTAGTCAATCTTTTCCTGTTTTTGTTTACTTGGAGAAATGGTTGGAAGAAATTAGAGAACTGGTTGAGGGAGAGAAAGTAAATGGATCTTAGAGAGACAGTGAACTACTGGTGTAGTCTTTCGGAAAAGGATCTCCGTAAGATCGTCCAACGCTGGACTGAAGATAACATTGTGAAACCCGTAAGTGGACGGGTGAACATTGTAACTTTGGCCTGTTCAGATAAAAGTATTCCAGAGATTAAGGAACGACTGGAGGAACTGAGAAAAGCGGTTGAGGCGGACCCAGAGTTCTGGGAGTACTATTTACCTGGATTCATAAAGAGGGGAGTTGAGAAAGTAAATGAGTGACTGGCTTTACACGGAGCACTATCTCATAAACCTTCTGCGTTTATGGTACTGGTTAGTCATGGGGATATTCACGGGGATGTTTCTTGAGAAGAACCGAGTTTTGGAGCGCCTGAAGACTAGGTTGACAAAGAAGGAGGAAAAGTAAAGTGAACGGAAAAGAAGAGAGGATAAAAGAGTTGAGCGAAAATTTCAGACACAACCTATCTAAAATCCCCCCAGAGA
>BPTM01000188.1 GCA_023705945.1 Candidatus Heimdallarchaeota archaeon | reverse complement strand
AGAAGCTCATAAGTTTTAGCGACCGCTTCATGAACTTGTTTTTCACTTTTTCCACCTGTACAAACTAAATTTCCAGATTGAAATAATAGAAGAACGTTCTTGGGATTTTGTAAGCGAAAAATAAGTCCTGGGAACTGTTCAGGTTCATACATACTATGGTCTAACCAAAGCGCTATTAGTTCAAGATTTAATTGCTTTTTGTTAAAGTTCCCTGAAGCAACAATATTTTGGATAACGATTTCTGGTTCCTCTGTAATTATTACACCCACTTTTTTCAATATATCAGATATTTTTTTTACACCAGATTTAACATTTTCAGTAGATTTTCCCCCTGTCAACACGAGTTTCCCTGAACTGAAAACAAGACTTGAAACTTTGGGATTTGTGATTTTTAATATCACTCCTGGAAATTTATCAGGATAATAGCTTATGTCAATTGACTCATCATCTATTAACTTCTGATACATTTCTACTAATTCAATAGTTGTAAACAAGTTTATTGATGCAACTATATTTTGAATTATGATATCGAATTCAGGTTTTTTCATATTAAATCATAACCATATCCCTAAAAACTAATATATTTTTTTCTTTTTGAGCATGTAAGTATTTTGATATGTAAGACATTTCAATCTTTGATAATTTCCTTTAACATATCGTTAAAAACTGATTAACATTTTAAACTCCTGGAACAAAAAGAGGATTATACATCCCTCTTATCAGTTAGCTAATTATCTTCTCCACCAATTCTTTATACTTACCAGAATGAAGAGCCAAGTATAAGATTCGAAATATATAGAGAACCCTGTCCGAATCTGTAAAGGTTATGTCACTAAATATCTCCTGAACCTCGTCTTTCTTTTCTTCGAATACACGAAAGATCTCAGCTTCAGAATCAGATTCGATTTTAGCCATAATTTCTGCTAGTTTTTCTGGTTTTGGTGGTTTTATCCCTCTAGATAGTGATAACATTTCTGATGCTTTTGATAGATGTTTCATACAGATGTTGCATCTCCAATTGTCATCTTCCAAATTTTTAAGATAAAAAATCTTAGCTGTTCTTGTATATAGGATTTCTGTAGCTGTCTTTCCCAAGACAACCCTATGACCGACAGGTGCAACTAAACCTGTTTTTGTTAATTCTTTGGTATATCTGTAAATTGATTTATTGGAACGTTTTAGTTTTTCTAACTCTTTTTTACTCAATCCTCTCTCTAACCCTTTTGATTTCACAATTTCATTATATTTATGTTCTATCTCTTTTACCGTCATAGGTCCAGATCGAAGAACCCAGAAAATTGGTGCATAGCTCTCATCATAAAAGATTTTCACTAATTTTGGATCCCGTACAACTCTTACTTCCTCTTGTTCAAAACTATCATCAAGTATATCTTTGTGTCCCATGTTATTATTCACCTATTTCTTACGCATAAATACTTTGGTGTGAATTAAGGAAAATTCAAGTGAAAGTGAAGCTTGCGTATAACACGCTGAAGAGTAATTGAAACCTATATGAACCAAATCTCTAATCATCATTTTTTGTAACACTTCAGGAGATCTTTTTTGCTTTCCTCTGAATAAAGCATTGATGCAATATTAATGATGCTTAATAGTTTCTTACTTTCTTCTAATTTTCCCTCTGTAAGGATTGTTGAAACTTCATCATATTTCTCATTAAGTGCATCAAAAAGATATTTATTCCCAATACTCAGTAGATTTTTCATTTGTTTACTGAAACAATTAAGATCTATTTCTTGAATCCCTTCTGTAGCTTGAATAATTCTTGCAGCTCTTTGAATTATGATCTCTCCGTCATCCTCATCCCACCAATCAGTTTCTTTGGTGCTCATTAAGAACACTTTAGCGACACGACTAAAGAGATTTTCAGTAGCCGTCTTTCCTAGAACTAACCTTTGTCCAGAATTAGCAACTATTCCCAATTCAGACAGTTCCTTGATATACCGATAAATGGTTTTCTCAGAACGTTTCATTTTCTCAAACGCATCTTTTGGTATATCCATCTTGATTGCTTTTTTTCTTACAATATTGTTATACTTCTCTGTTATTTGTTTAACAGTCATTGGCCCTTCTTGGAGCGCAATTATTACTGGGAAATATGCAGGATCTTGAAATGCCTTTACTAATTCTTTATCTTCTACCACCCAAACGTCTTTTTGTACAAATTCTTCGTCCATTATATCTTTATGTCCCATAATCAATTTCACCTAATATTCTTTGTCACTAAAATTTACCTCACGCGCCTTAATAAACGTTTCCGTCCAACAAAGAAGGCGTTCTCTCTATTAGGACTACATTCTCGCTTTAAGAGATACATTTATATAATCGTATGAAATCATATTCTCGGACACAGAGAAACAGTGTCTGACTCAATAAAAAAATAAAGAGGTAAAACAAAAATGGCAGTAAAATTAGAACAAAAAAACGAACTGTTAAAAAATTTCAATGCTCTGAAGGCATTGTACGATCTCGAATTTGTTGAAGAAGAGAACCTAAACAACCTCTTAAACCAGCTAGCAGAGAACATGTATAACAACGATCTCAGCAAAGCGTATCCTGATATGAAACATTATCAAAACTATCGCCTTAAACAATCAGTAGAAAACGATAGAAATCGTTCTATCTCTAAACTCGTGTTGTACAGAGGTTCTTAACTTTAACTAATTCTTTTTCATATAATGAAATCAGTAGGAAGAATATCACAACTTGTGATAACAAGTAGTGAGTTACAATTAATATATCTCAAGTGAGAAAAAATATGAGGTGGTTTCATGATTAATAAAACCGAAAAAAAAGAAGAGTTAATAAGATCTTTCCAAAATATCAAGGAAATCAAACACTACACCTTTGAGGATGAAGATCTAATCTTATCCCTCTTGGATAAATTATCTACATCCTTGTTTGGATATAAGTATGATTATTGTTCAACTCCTGAATATAAAAAATACTGTAAAAATATCATCAAAGAAGATCTAAAGAGTGAGAAAGTAAATGCCCAAGTAACAAAAGCATTATTGACTGGAACACTATTCTGATTCAGTCATCTTTCTCTCTCTCACTCTCTCTTTTTTATTTCATTCAATAAAGAATAGTTTAATATTTGTTATCAACCTGCAATTTTCTATACTTTCTTTCCTTTTTTCTCTTTTCCCCTTAAGTAATCTTTAAAATCATTCTTCTCTAAAGTAGACACTATACTTTATTGGTGATTACCATGGGAAAGAAAAAATCTACTGAGCAACTTGACAGAGATATAAAAAACCTGGTGAATAAGATTTCAGTTATTGAAAAATTCGTTAATGTGGAAAAGAATCAGCAAGATGCTCGGGCTGAAAAACTTGAAAAATCATATGAGTCGACAGATAGTTCCCTCAAGGCTCTTCGTATAGAAGTACAAGCTTTAAATCAGAACTTTGAAAAGGATTTGATTGAACATGAAGAAAAACTTGCTAAAGTTATCAAGGACTTTAATTCATTCCAAAATACCTTAGATTCTGAGATAGAAAAAGTTGTTGAAAAAGATAAAGTTATGGAAGAACTTCGATCTACAGTTAAAGAAAAGACTGCTTTGCTTGTAGAAAGAGAAAAGAACCTTGCAAATATGGAAGAAAAGTATTCTAAGGCATTGGAGAAAATCGCTAAACTTGAGTCTGATCTAGCGAATATTGAAATAAAATATGAACAAACTAAAACCCTTCAAGAAGAAATGAAGAAGAACTTAGATTCTATTGAAGGAGAATATAGTGATTTCAGATTGAAAGAAGAACCTATCCGCGCACAAAATGAGAGTATTCGACGTCTTCTAAATGCTCATGATCAAGGAAAGATCTATCTAGCTCTTGTTTCTGCTTCACCAAATAGTTTATCTCTTGATGAATTAGCTGATATGACAGGTTCCACTGCTGTTATGCTTAAACCTTCCTTACTTGCTCTGGAAGATTTAGAGGTAGTAGAGTTCAATCCTAGTACGCGAGAAGTCAAACTCATATAAGCTTCATTTTTTTCTTCATTTGTCTATAAAAATTACAATTCTATGATGAGTTTTGTCTACTTATCTTAACTCATTGATTAGTGCAGGATTAACAATACAAAGTTTCAATGAATTTCCTTTCTCTGTTGACTTTCTTCTACCATTTATGGTTAAGGAAAATGATGGATATTATCGTTTAAGAGATACTGATCAAGCATTACCTTTAATGTTTTCAATTAAAGCAATAAAATAAAATTGAAAAAATATGGATTATGAACTTGCTCAGACCAAAACTAAAAAAACACCCGACAAAAAGGTTAAAAACCCTATCTAACTCTTAGTATTACAATCACTTTTTAAGTGATTTATAAATGAATTAAGTGAAAACAACAGAATCGAATAAACTAAAAACAAGGTGTATCTATTTGAAATTAGATGAAAACATATTCTATTTATTGGATGCTGGCGAAAATAAATGGATTTTCACCAATCGAACAGAAGCAATTACTCAAATGAAAGCTGTTGTTAAAGATGGTAATATTGATGCTATCAAACTGTTGAGTATTAATGCTGAAGATGAAAATTGGGTTATACAACAGTACCCATGGAAAGAGATAGCATTCGAATTAATAAAAGAACAGGGGTGAGTTTGAATGGAAATAGTTCAAATCCCAATAAAAAAAATAAGTCCAAGTCCCTTCCAACCAAGAGAAACATTTGACAAAGATGCCATAGAAGAATTAGCGGATTCAATTAAGGAATTTGATCTTCTTAATCCCATACTAGTTAGACCAACTGGTGATGATAGTTACCAAATCATAGCTGGAGAAAGAAGATGGAGAGCTGCGCAATTTGCAGGCCTAGACAAAATTTATGTTATTGTAAAAGAGATAGACGAAAGTAGACAGCGTGTTGAGTCTTTAATAGAAAACATTCATCGAAAAGATCTTTATATGATTGAAAAAGGGCGAGGCGTTTTAGAAATATTTAGAGCAGAAGGTATAATACAAAGTCCAAAAAGTTTAGCTAATATTATCAATAGTATTGAAAGGAAGAAATCAAAGAATCTTTCACTTATTCCAACAGAGGATCGAATTGACGAGATGTGCCAGAAAATTCATATCAAATCTAATACAATTAGACTTTGGTTAGAAGCTGCTTCAGTTAGTGATGAAATCATCAGTGAAGAATTCTCAAAACCTGAAGAAGAGAGGATTCCTGAAAGAATTTTATCAAGATTATCTACAATTGCTGATCCTGTTTTGCAAAAGAAAACTTATGCGAAAATTGTCAATCAAGACATGGGTAAAGATGAAGCTAGTAAGTTTGTTTCTCAAATTAAAAAAGTTCCCAAGGCTGAACAAGAAGCTATCTTAACAGCTGGAATCCCAATAGAAGTAATTGGAGATTCAAAAGAAGGTTACAGTATTGAAATTCCTAAAGAGGAAATTGAAACTGTGAAGAAATCAGTTGAAGTTAGCAAGAAAAAAGCCGCTGCAATACTAACCAAACCCATAATCGAAGAAAGAGGAAAGCATCGGAGGAATCAGCAAGCTCATGGTAAACTTCTTGATTTACTTGACGATCTCTTCTGTCCTTGGTGTGGTAAACCTGCTTCTACTCATCTTCGATGGCTATGTCATTCAGATGAAACACTAGCAGAAGCTAAAGAACAAGCAAGAGAAAACTATTCTGATTCAAATAAGCGAGAAAAAGTTGATTCTCGATTTATGAAGAAGAAGAAATGATTTATTCCTATTCTTTCTTTTTATTTTATTTCTTGATGTTAATAGCTAATCTCTTAAATATATTTTAGAAGGTTTAGTTTTGATATGATTGGAATCAAAGTAGTTTACGGTGCTACATGGTGTCCTGGGTGTGCAAGATTAATAGCTTACTTAGATGAACAAAAGGTAACCTATAAGTGGATTAACATAGATGCTGACCCAGAAGCTCTAAAAATCGTTGAAAAAATTAACGATGGTAAAAAACGTGTTCCCACGGTAGAGTTTACAGATGAAACTTTTATGGTACATCCAACTCAAGAGGAAATTGCTAAAAAAATCGGTTTAATCAAAGATATGGGATTAGACTTTCATGATTTGATCATTATCGGAGGAGGGTTAGCTGGTTTAAATTGCGCTCTATATGCTGCAAGAGAAGGTCATGACATTGTTGTCATTGAAAAAAGTGGAATAGGAAGTCCTAATGCGTATATTCAGATTCTAGATGATTATCCAGGATTTGTAGACGCAATAGACGGAGTAGAGCTAACGAAAAGATTTTCCAAACAAGCAAAAGCAATTGGTGTGGAATTCCTTACATCCACAGAAGTAGTTGATATTCTGTTCAGAGGTTCTCATCTTATGGTTAGAACTACAGCTGGAAGATCTATTGGTGGAAAAGCAGTTTTGTCTGCAACTGGCAGAAAATATAGAATGCTTCACATTCCTGGTGAAAAAGAATTGCTTGGATATAGTGTTCATTATTGTGCAACTTGTGATGGAGTGTTCTATAAGGACAAAGAAATTGTGATTATTGGTGGTGGAGTAAAGGCTCACGAAGATGCTATTTTTCTTTCTCGTTTTGCAAGAAAAGTTACGATAGTGGGTAGATCTGATGTCTGGAAAGCTCCCTGTGAATTGAGACGTTTAGTTTCTGAAAAAGAGAATATTGAGTTGATAAAAAACCACAAAGCTATAGAATTCTTGTTTAAGGATAAACACGTTCTTAATGGTATTAAATTCTATGATAAAAAATCGGATAAGGAAGTTATATTCAAGGCTGATGGAGTTTTTGTTTCAATAGGTTATACACCAGATGTCGATTTTTCAGTTGGATTGTTTAACTATAATGATGATGGTTTCATAGAAACCAATACGAATTTGATGACAAAAACTCCTGGATTATTCGCAGCTGGAGACTGTAGAACATGCTGTACTCATCAACCAATTTTAGCTGCAGGTGATGGAATTGCAGCAGCGGTTATAATACACGAATATCTATTAAATAAGAAGAAAGAAAAAAGATTGAAGGCATAACAACATATAGATGGTTGCTTTCCTTCAGAGAATATTCATATATTATTAAGAATTGAATAAAGTGTGGAATCACATATTTCTCCCCATTCTAAATTAAAAGAAGTACATTTTTCAAAAATTGAGATTATTGATAAATTCTGGAAAACAAGACAAGAAATAAATCGAAAGTCTGCTATATTACATCAATGGGAACAGTTGGAGAAATCCAAAACAATAGATAATTTTAGGTGTGTTTCTGGAGAAAAGGAGGGATTTAGGACTGGATATTTCTACACTGATTCTGATTCACATAAATGGGCAGAAGCTGCTTCTTTAATTCTAAGCAATTCTAAATCTAAAAAACTTGAAAAATTAGTAGATGATTATTTTAATTTAATATATAAGGTTCAAGAAGATGATGGTTATATTTTTACATACAATCAATTTCACTTTCCTGGGCAAAGGTGGGTAAACTTCCAAAGGGAGCATGAACTATACTCATTAGGACATCTTATTGAAGCTTCATGTGCTCATTACTCAGCGACTGGAAATAGAAAAACACTTGAAATTGGGGAAAAAGCTGCTAAGCTTGTTATTAATGACTTATCAGATTTCACAGCCAAACATACGCCAGGACATCCTGAAATAGAAATAGCTTTAATAAAACTTTTTAGAATTACAAAAGAGAAAGGTTATTTAGAACTAGCTGAAAAAATGCTAGAAAAAAAAGGAAGAATGAAATTCTTTGCTTTACAAATTCTTAAGGAGAATTTATCACAGTCAAACCGAACAAAATTGGTAGAAAAACAAAGAAAAACAGCATCTACTGATAGTTTGAGTGATGAAACAAAGATTATGTCAGATTTGTCAACAGATGGTCCTTCTGGTCTATTTATACGAACTTATTTACAATTTCTGTCTGGTAAGTATTTCCAGCAAAATGCACCAATCAGGAAACTTACCAAACCGATTGGGCATAGTGTTAGATGGGGATATCTTGCAACTTCGATTACGATGTTATACCAAGAAACGGGAGATGAAAGCTTACTAAATACTCTCGAAGAATCATGGGATCATATGGTTTGTAAAAGAATGTATATAACTGGAGGGATAGGATCTTTGCCTTCATTAGAGGGATTTGGAAGAGACTATGAGTTGAACAACAAATATGCATATAATGAGACATGTGCCGCTATAAGCTCAATATTTTGGAGTTGGGAAATGCTTCTTGTAACAGGTCAAGCTAAATATGCAGATTTGATTGAGTGGCAATTGTATAACGCGTTTCTGGTTGGAATGTCATCAGATGGAACAAGCTATTTCTATAGAAATCCGCTTGAAACCAGAGGAAACTTTGAAAGAAAACCCTGGTACAAAACTGCATGTTGCCCTTCAAATATATCTAGAACTTTAGCTAAGATAGGTCAATATATCTACTCGATAAATGATTCTACGTTATGGATACACCAGTATATAGGTAGTTCTTTCAACTATGATTTAGCAGATGGGAAAACAATCTCTGTTTCCATGAAATCTGGATTTCCATGGAAGGGGGGCGTCAAACTAACTATAGAGAATGGATCGGAGAAGAATTTAACTATCAAATTAAGAATCCCTAGCTGGACAAGAAAAGCAATAATCCTTGTTAATGGAAAGGAAGAAAATATCCCTAAATTCTGTGAATTAGACGAGAGTACGGCTTCTGGATATTCTCCATACGATTCCTATTATCTACCTATAAAATTAGACACAGGAAAATCTGAGATTGAAATGAGTCTCCCCATGGAAACTTTCCTAAGGAAATCTGATAGAAAGGTTAAATGTAATAGAGAGAAAATCGCTCTTACTAGGGACCTTTAGTTTATTGTTTTGAGAGTATAGATAATTTAGATTCAAATATCCCAGATTCTACAATGAGATCAAGTATGACCATTAAACAGTTGATTTCTGATACAGAAGACAAAGTAGTAATTTTAAGAATAGAAGAACCAAACAGAAGGATTCTGAAAGCAATCCCATACTTTAGCTGGGGGAATAGAGGAAAATCAGCTATGCAAGTTTGGATAAACTATGATTTATATTAGAAAGAGATAATCTATTCTCCTCTTTGTTTACATTAATTTTATATTTGACTATGTTTCATCTTCTTCGATTAGGTGACTTTCATGATTGAGAAGAAGACCATCTTAGTAACCGGTGCCGCAAATGGTATTGGCAAATCAATTTCCCTGTATCTTGCATCAGAGGATTATTTTGTTTTTGCAACAGATGTTGATGAGAAAGGATTGAAATCTCTAGAAAAAATAGCGAATATCAAATCTATTAATCTAAATATTAGGAATTCAGCAGAAATTAATAGAGCAGTTAACGAAATAACAAATATTACAGAAGGTTTAGATGGTTTAGTTAATAGTGCAGGAATCTTCGTTGGAGGATCCATGCTGGAAATTTCAATTGAAAATATGCGAGAAATTCTAGAAACAAATGTTCTTGGAATGATTGAAGTGACACAAAAATTTTTTCCTCTTCTACAGAAAAGAAAAGGGAAAATAATCAACCTTAGCTCAGAAGTAGGTAGATTCTCCTACCCTTTTAATGGTCCATATGGTATCTCAAAATATGCCGTTGAAGCCTATTCAGATTCACTTAGAAGAGAATTAATGTTTGAAGGAATGAAAGTTATTAAGATACAACCAGGTGCATTTGATACTCAATTTATGACAGAAACAGAAGACGAATACAAAAAACTTATTGAAAAATCAAAGTTTAAAGATCAATTGTCACGAATTTTACCTGTTCTAGCAAAAGAGAAAAGGAGAAGTTCCAATCCTATTGTTATAGCAAAACTTGTTCACAAAATCATGAATAAGAAATATCCTCGTAGCTGCTACAAGGTTAAGAACAACAGATCCAGAATGATTTTGGAGTATCTTCCAACAATCTTAGCTGATTTCTTAATAAAGCATTTTATTTAATATATTATACTAATAACATTTAAAATAAACTAAAGAAAATCACACTCAATGTCAGATATTGTTGCACGTTTGTTTGATATGGATTTTGTTTACCTTGATTTGCTTTTTTGTGCATTGTGGATGACCGTTCTTCTAATTAGAAAAAAGCGTTTACAATGGATTTTTGGGCTTTTTGGTGCGGTAATTGTGTTCATTTCTGACGATTTAGTATGGTATCATTTACAAGGAACAAGAGTATTAGATATAGTTCCTTTTAACAATGATCTCTTCTTATTCTACTTTTCCTTCACTTATGGTATGATAGAGTTTTCATATGTTGCTACAATGATTTCTGCAAAGAATTGGAAGACTATGTTATCATGGTCTCTGTTTCTCTATGGTGGTTGGTTTGCAACGGGCTTTCTTTCAAGTTGGTTGCATATAGATGATAGAACTATTGACATCCATAGAG
>BPTM01000187.1 GCA_023705945.1 Candidatus Heimdallarchaeota archaeon | reverse complement strand
AAATATTTTGTATCCTTCAGTGGGATGGATCCCCAAGTTGGCTTGTGCCATTGTCCTCATAACCACACCCTTATTTTCCATTGAGATATCTAACCCTATATCAACCTGCTTCTCTAACCAATTAAAGATCCGCTCGGTCTCAGAGGAACACATCCTCTGGACAAGCCTCTCGATCCTAATCATGGATATACTGATCTTCGAATCGGACCAGTCCTCAGCTAACTCCTGTATGGTGAGAGACATCACATCACCCTGTAAATATTCGCCCTCGTCGAATGCCTTTCTTATTGCTTTCTTGATTTCTTCTTCGGGTATGGCCCCACCGGCCAATTTTATCGCAAGCGCTCGGATGTTATCACACTTTATCTTGCCAAGATACTGGTCCTGTATAGTGGGATCGAACCACTTGGCCATCAATCCCTCCTCACCATCTATGGTTACACGTGCCTCGGACTCCCATGCAAGCCACGATATTTTGTCAATGGTAAATGTGCCCTTCCAATGTAATCTGGGTATTGGTAACTCAAATTTTGTGGCGAGATCCACTTTCTTGTCATACGGGAGGAATTTAAATGTCCTCAGATCCACAACATCTATCAACATAGCTGCTATGGGAACGGTATATTGTACATACTCACAGGGATTGCGTTCTCCATACATCTCAAAAAACGGGAGATAATCCTGGTCACACAGGGACTTTGTGTTTTCTATCAGTCCAGTATCCTTGTATAGATCTCTCCATATTTGTCCCATGTATCCTGGAACATCCCACCTGAAACCCATCCGAGTCTTCCCCATGAGTGAGTTGTCCGGTAGGTTAAAGATTCCTAGACACGTTCCATCTGCCTTTCCCTCGGCGACACCTTCTTTATTCAGGACTTTAGATGCTTCGACATATTTGACCTTTGGGTAGCCTCGTATTATGTATGGTGATCCATCCCATAGAGTGTATAGGGAACCAAACAACCAATCCCGTTCTAGGTGTATGTACCCACGCCATCTGTGGTTGTTCACCTTGGTGGTGAAGTATTTGTACTCGGTATGATCTCCACCTATGACCTGACAGATCAGGGAGAGGAGAGCTTCCTTACCTCGTATCCCAACCATACTTTCTCTGAGGGTGACCAATTTCTCACTCGGTACCATTCACTATCTACCTCCAATCGTACAATTGAGTATCTCATCTCCTTGCGGCTCTATTGTCACCCACAAGCCCTCATCCATGATGTATGCCTTACACACAACGTGTCCAAATCCGGGACCTGAGGAAGTTACATTAAAATGTTGTTCCATCAGGGATTTATACTCAGTCATCTGTTCATCTCCCACGATTGGATAGACTCGGATTCGATATCCTAAACTCCTAGCATTCTTCTTCAGATCCGCTGCATATTCCTTACAATCATAGTCCTTGGTATATGGGTTCTCATCGGTGGTATCGGTACTGAGGAAGGTCACTAGAGATTGCCTAGTGGGGAAGTTTGAGAGGTCATATCCGAATTCATCTATCGGGAGACTCACAAGCCCGATGTTACAAAGAGTCATTAAAAGGTTCCACGAAACCAGAATTATGATTATGTAGAGACTCAGTATAAAAACCTTCCAACCCGACCAAACATTGTCTGTTATCTTCGTTCTTCTATCCTCCACCATACTTCATCAACACCTCAACTGTCCAGTCCACATCCTCTTTCGTCTTCGCCAGTTTAGCCACCCTAACTGCCTGTCTTATGTCTCTATTTTCCATATCATTCCACACTTTCTCACCAATATACTTAGCCAACCTAATCCCGACCCTTTCCTTCTTTGGGAGAACCACCCTGCAGATATCTAAAAACTCCTCCTCAGTATACTCTGGAAAATGTAACACGAAGAATCTACTCAAAAAGTAACTCTGTAGACTATCAGAATAGTTTGCTGTCCCAAGAATAACAGTATCTAATCCTATATCAAACGGGTCACTCTTTGTGGTGGATACTATTCTTTTGTGCTCACATAACGTCAATAACGGATTCAACGTTGATGGTCCACATTTATCCAGCTCATCAATGAGGAGGAATTTGGGTTTCTGTGTCCGTAACAACTCGAGTAGACCCTCTTTGTTCAACCGAGTCCCAGATACGAATATAGCTCCTGGTACCTTGTCTTCAATATCCATTAAGATCATAGATCTCGCGCTGGCTGGGGGGCCTACAAGTAGCCAATGTATCCCCAGGTTCCTGGTGATGGATCTTGCAAGAATCTCCTTTACGTTGTCATGTCCAATTATATTCTCAAATAGTTTACTTCTTGTTCGTATTTTCTTGCGATAGGGTATGCTGTTCTTGATTCTACCTATAACTGCAACATCCACCTCGGCTGTTTTTTCTTTCCTCTTGACGATACCGTACAATAGATACAATACTAGTGCTGACACAGCCACCATAACTACCACAATGATTTGCTGTGTCTTACTTAAGTGGTGGTATGTATCTATAACGAAACCGACGGTACTATTAAACCATGATCCTAGGGACTTCAGATACTCATTGTCCAAAGACATCACACCCAGTTTTCATACTCATTCTTCTCTCCACTGTCCCATCTGGGTAAATAATAAAGATCCTTTTATCTGCCTGTCTGGCGTATCTGATTGTTGCCCATGTCCCGCTCCGTTGAATCTCGGTCATGTGTTTTGGGGTTGCGATCATGGATTCCGTATCGGCGACTATTTCATTGTTCCTCTCTAGGTAAGGCTTTGG
>BPTM01000186.1 GCA_023705945.1 Candidatus Heimdallarchaeota archaeon | reverse complement strand
AAGAAAAATTCTAAAATAAATATAATGGAAGTAAACTTAATAATTGTGTCATTCTAATATCTTCTGATGGATCACCAATTTATTGAAGGAAAATTCAAATTGCTTTGCCAAGATGAGTTCAAAATAGATCAGAATTTTTTAAATCAAGATTTTAGCAAGTATAAAGAATTCATTCGTTCTTTAAAATTATATTCAAACCTTGATGCAAAGGAAATTTCAGCCAAAGAAGAAGAAGAAATTTTGATAGAGTTTTTCAAAGAAATAGTTTGTATTGAGATGTTAATTAGAGAAAATGAACGTTCTCCTAGCGAAGAATTCTCAATTAGAGGTGCTTGGTTATTAGCCACAAATGAAGAACAACTATTGATTTTGCAAAAAATCTTAGGAACACTTTATTCATTAAGAAACACTATAACACACTCGTTATTTCTCCCAAAAAATAACCGTAATTTTAAGAAAATATTCAATAAAAAAATAGTAAAAGCAGTAATTGTAGCTAATAAATTACATAGATTAATATTATTAAGACACATATTAAATAAGGGGAAAATAATCAGGAAAAAAGATTTAGTAAATGATCTTAAAGAAGCAAAAGTAAAATTGCGAATATCTACTCCTAAATCTCTATATGCCAATCTCATTGCTAAAGAAATAAAAACTTTAACGAAAAGTAAATCAAAAGGTAATGAAGAATTAATATTAAATTTACCTGATAAATCAAATTGCTTTTATTGGGGAATTAATTCGTATGGTGGTTTTGTTATAGAACTACACAAAACCTCAGGTGATGAACAATTTTTTTATGAAAATAATGTAGCAATAATACCAGAAGAAGAAATCTGGAGTGATCTGATTTCTGTAATTAAAAGAGAAATAATGAATATCAAAACAGAAGGATATAGTAATTTGAAAATTGTTTCTAAAACGCATCATTCAGTATTATTCTATATTGGATACAGATTGTATAAAACTGATGAAATAAATCTAATGATTGATTTTGACGGTGATGAATTCTATGCATCTCCCTTAAAAGACTTTGTCGAAACAGATAATTATTGGCAAACAAAGAAGTTTGAACTACTCGGGACAGAAGATGAGGCAATTGTAGTCTTAAATGTTAATGGTTATGTTTATCCTAGCATTGAAGAAGATTTGATTAATTTAGATATTAATCATCTTCCAAAAATTGAACTTGATTATATGTGTGGAAAAGATAAAATAAAACCTAATCGTTTGTGCTTTTCTAATGGAGATGAAATAAAAAAAGCATGTAGATCACTTGATTTATATCTAACACTAAATGAAAAAACTAGAAATATTCAGAAAATACATCTTTTTACTGAATCTAGAGGAATTATGATGTTACTTCTGGGAATTCATTGTATACTACAAAAGAAAGATGTAGTTCTCTATGAATACGGTTTAAAAAGAGCTGAGGATCAAGAAAGACATTACTATAAGGTAATTTCATGTGAATACAAAAGATGATTTAAATCTTATTTATTTCATTAATAATTCTTGAGACAATTATTTCTGGTTTTTCTTTCTCTGTTTTTATAACCAAATCTAAATCAGTTTCAGAAAAAGACTTCAGGAAATAAGATCTTTGCTTTAAGATGAAATCAATCACAGTCTTATCCCATTTCTTTATTTTTTCCAATCTTTCTTTTAATACACTTACTTCTGTATCTAGAACAATCTGAAAGAAACTAATATTTTTCAATTCCTTTTGTAAAATTTCTTTTGCTGGATACCATTTTATCTTATTAGGGTTCTTCATATAATAGAAAGTATCTCCAGATTCTCCTCCATTAAATCCATCAATAATTACATTAAAACCTGCTTTAACAAAATTCTTGATTAAGGAAATCGTGTTTTTATCAGCAAGTTTGCATTGTCTTCGGTACTCTTTTTGATTTTCTCCAGGAGAAAGTTTTGCTCTTGAAGCAACTAAACCATTCACAACCATATATCTGAGTTTATCTTGCTCAATACAAACAGAAGGATATAATTCATTAGACAATAATTTACCAATAGTTGTTTTACCAACTCCAGTACCCCCTCTTAGAAAGATAACCTTTAAATCAGATTTCTTATTATTTTGCTCTTTCATCATGTTACTTATGGTATTTATTTATATTAAAATTACCATTGAAAAATGAAAAGAAAATTGTTATAAAGAACTTCAAATTATTTAAAATTGAGAGGTTGGATAATATCAACATCATTGTCACAGGAGGAGAAGGGTTTATTGGTTCAGAAGTCTGTAATAAACTTTCTCACAAGGGGTATAATGTAAAATCTATTGATAGAAGAACAAGAGGTAATCTGAAAAAACTAAATTCAGATTTTAAGAAATATAAAATTGACATTTGTAATTATAATAAAATGAAAGAAGCTCTGGTTCAAGCAGATGGGATAATTCATCTCGCTGCAGTTTCTAGAGTTATTTGGGGTGAGCATTATGCAAATGAATGTTTTGATATCAATATCAAAGGAACTAGGAACATAATAGAATCAGCAAAAAAATCAGAAAAAGAACCTTGGATAATTCTTGGAAGTAGTAGAGAAGTATATGGAGAAACAAATGGGACGCCAATTTCTGAGGAATTTGTATTGAATCCTGTTAACACATATGGAATATCAAAATTAGCAGCAGAACTTCAAGTGAAACACTATAGTTTTCAAAATAATTCTAAATCTATGATATTGAGATTTTCTAACGTTTATGGTGATCTTTCCGATATTTTAGATAGAGTTACGCCAAAATTTATTCTAAACGCATTTCTTGATAAACCTCTTAAAATTCAGGGAGGGGAACAAATAATGGATTTTACCTTTATTGAGGACACAGTTAGTGGGATAGTAAAATCAGTTGAACATGTTAATGATTTAAAACAAAAAAAATACTTTGAGCATTTGCACTTATTACCAGGAGAGCCTCACTCTCTCTATGACTTAATAGATTACATTAAACTTTATATCTCAATGAATATAAAAATTGAGTATGGAGAAAAAAGAAATTATGATGTTGAAAAATTTGTTGGAAATCCAAATAAAGCAGAGAAAATTCTTGGGTTTAGATGTAAAACTTCTTTTAAAGAAGGTGTGAAAAAAACAATAAATCTACTTAAAAAAGAATTAAAAGAAAATAGAGAGCGAGTTTTAAATAAATTCATGGAGGATCAGAAATGCGAATTGCTATAGTTATTCATGGTTTTCCACCTGAATATATGGCAGGATCTGAAGTTTATACTTTGCATCTTGCTCAAGAATTAAACAATAATCATGAAGTTTTTATTTTTCATCGTATAGAAAATCCATTTTTCAAAGAGTATGAGATGATAGAGACAGAATTTGGAGGATTAATAAAATTCGAAATAAACATTCCTTTTTTACCTCACTATTTTGAAGGGAGATATATTAATAAGAAAGTAGAAGATATTTATACAAAGTTTCTAGAAAAAATTCAACCCGATATTGTTCACTTTGGTCATTTAAATTATCTTTCAACTAATTTGGTTAGAATAACTAAAATGTATAGAATTCCGACTATTTTCACTTTACATGACTTCTGGCTTTATTGTCCACGTGGTCAGTTAATTAGTAGAAGAGATGAAACACTCTGTGATGAAATAGATATAGAAAAATGTGTTAAGTGTTTAGAAGAGTATCTCTACAAAGAAGAAAAACCAGAATCTCTAGTCCAAAAAAGGTTAAATCATATACAACAAGAAGTAATTAAAAAAGTGGATTTGTTTATTTCTCCATCAAAATTTCTTCTAAATATAATGGTTCAATTAGGTATTCCAAAAGAAAAGATAACCTATCTGGATTATGGGTTCAATTATAACTACTTCAAAGATTTTAAGAAGAAGAAATCAGAAAAAATCAGATTTGGATATATAGGTAGAATTATACCTGTAAATGGAGTTCATCTCATTATTGATGCTTTTAATAAAATCTCCAATCCTAAAATAGAGCTCTATGTTTACGGATCTTCTTCAAATGTTGATTACCTGAATAGTAGAGCAATAAATCCAAATATTTATTTTCCAGGTGAGTATAATAATTGGGAAATTGGAGATGTTTTATCAGAAATTGATGTTGTTATTGTTCCTTCAATCTGGTTTGAAAATTCTCCATTAGTAATTCATGAAGCAGCTATTGCTAAAATACCTGTAATTACTACAAATCTTGGTGGTATGGCTGAATATATTAAAGATGAAATCAATGGCTTGCTTTTTGAGAGAAATAATGTTGATAATTTACTTGAAAAAATAATGAGGTTTGTGAATGAACCTGATTTAATTGAAAAATATGGTAATAATCATTTTCATGTTCAATCAGCTGAAGAACACACGAATTATGTTGAAAAATTATACCAATCTTTACTTGAGGAATAATGATGCCTTTGAATAAACTACTAGGATCTTGGAGAATAATCTTTGATACAAATCCTGATGATTGTAACCTTCATTGTATAATGTGTGAAGATAACAGTGAATTTGCTCTAGAAGAAAAGAAACAGAAGGGTAAAAAACGAAGGAAACAAATGCCTTCAGAGCTTATAGAGCGCGTTATAGATGAAGCAGTAAAAATGGGAGAGTTAAAGGAAATTATTCCTTCAACTATGGGAGAACCATTATTATACAGAGAATTTAACAGATTCATTGAATTATGTCAAAAATACAACATAAGGCTAAATCTTACAACTAATGGTTCCTTCCCAAAGAAAAAAATGGAAGAGTGGGCAGAGATCTTAATCCCCATATGTAGTGACATAAAAATCTCATGGAATGGTTCTAAACAAGAAACTGCTGAAAAAATAATGAAAGGACTAGATTTCAATAGAGCATTAGAAAACCTTCACATTCTCATTGATCAGAGGAATTCAAGAAAGAGAAAAAGATTAGAAACTTCAACAATCACTTTGCAATTAACCTTTCTAGAACAAAATTATAAAGAGATTCCAGATATTATTCAATTGGGAGGAGATTTAGGTGTAGACAGAATCAAGGGTCATCATCTTTGGGTTCACAATCCTACTGCAGAAAAATGGTCAATGAGAAGAAATTCAAAGTCTATTGAGAACTGGAACAAGATGGTTTTAGAAGCTGAAAAAAGATATTTACAAATCGTAAATACACAAGGGAAGAAAATGAAAATCGAGAACATCTATCTATTATCTTCAGAAGATGATGTTCTATTATCTGATTCCGTTTGTCCATTCCTAGGTAGAGAAGCATGGATCTCAAACGAAGGAGTCTTTAGTCCCTGTTGTGCTCCGGATTATCTTAGAAAACAATTAGGGTTCTTTGGTTCTATTGAAGAAAAATCTTTGACAGACATCTGGAATAGTCCAGAATATGAAAGATTGTGCGATAATTATATTTCATACAATCTATGCAAAACATGTAATATGAGGAAAAAACGAGAGGAAGTTTACAAGTATGAATTTAAAGGAAATTAAAGTATCAAAGGATGGAACACACCATTCTCTTCATGGAAAACCAATTTATGGGAAGAGATTTCAAGCTGTTCTTAAATTTCATCAACCTGGATTAGCTCCTGTAACTGATGAATCAGGTGCATATCATATAACAACTAAAGGTCAACCAGCTTATGAAACAAGATTCATCAAGACTTTTGGATTTTATTTTGATAAAGCAGCTGTTATAACTAGCACTGGATGGGGACATATAAACATCAAAGGAGAACTAATCTACGAAGTAAAATATGCTTGGGTTGGTAATTATCAAGAAAATGTTTGCACTGTAAGAGATCAAAAGGGGAATTATTTTCACATTGATGATGCTGGGGAGAGGTTTTATCAAGAAAACATGTTTTATGCTGGAGACTTCAAAGATGATATATCTGCTATAAGGATGAAAAATGGATTTTGTACCCATATATACAAAGATGGTTCTTTTGTTCACAATAAAAAATTCATAGATTTGGATGTTTATCATAAAAGATTTGCTAAAGCAAGGGACGATAAAGGATGGTTTCATATTGACTTGAATGGAAACCAATTATATAATCAAAGATTTCTAAGTATTGAACCATTTTACAATGGATTTGCTTTTGTAGAAACGCTTGATGGAATAAGGCAGGTAATAGATGAAAAGGGAGAAAAAGTTCATGTTATCTTAGAGACAGTGTAGGGGTGTAATACAAATGGTTGATGAAAGAAAACAAAATAACTTTTCTGATTTATTTGATAATCTCTCTGCTTCTTTGGTAAGTTTCTGGGAAAGTCAAACAATATATGCTGGAGTTAGGTTAGGAATATTTGAAAACATAACTCATGAGGGGACATTTTTAGAAGAATTAGCAGATAGTATTGAGATTGAATATGAAAATCTTTTGAAAATCATAAGAGGATTAAGTTCTCTTGATTTACTAAAGGTCAAGAACAATAGAGTTTTCATAACTCAAAAGGGAGAGTTTTTACAAAATGACAGTGAATTTTCTCTTGCATCAGCTGCTATAATGTGGAATGAAGAGCATTATGAAACATGGAAAAAAACATTTCATGCATTAAAATCAGGGAAAGAAGAATTTAGTTCCCTTTTTAATGCACCTTATTTTGAATGGTTAGAAGATAGTGATAAAAAAGCAGAATTATATCAGAGAGCAATATCAACATATGCAAAGAAAGATTACCAGAAAATTCCAACAATTCAAGATTTTTCTAGACATAAAGTAGTTTTAGATATAGGAGGTGGTTCTGGCCATCTCTTGAGAAATCTATTAGAAATATACCCAAACTTGAAAGGAGTTTTATTGGAATCTGAAAAAGCCATTGAGATTGCAAAGAAAGAAGCATTGAAAGATTTTATAGATAGATGCGAATTTATTATTGGAAATTTCTTTGAAAAGATTCCAAAAGGAGCAGATACCATTTTTCTATGTCGAATCCTACATGATTGGAACGATGAAGATGCGAGTAAGATTCTAAATAACTGTTTTAATGCGATGAAAAAAGATGAAAATCTCTATATCATTGAATTGATCTTACCTGAAGATTTAAACAAACCATTAGGGGCATTACTCAATCTCAATATGCTAACCTTAACAGGAGGTAAAGAAAGAACAAAAACAGAATTCATACAACTCCTAGAGAGAAGTGGTTTTAACATTGAACAGATTAAAGAGATTAATAATATCAATTCATTAATCATAGCAACTAGGGTATAGGGAATGATATGAAAATACTAATTGCGAGACACGCTGAAGATAAAGGACCAGAATTTAAAGATGAAAAACGAATTCTTAATTCTAGAGGAGTTGAACAAGCTAAACAATTAGCTGATATAATAACAGAATTCGACCCCACTCATATTTATTCAAGCTCTCTAACTAGATCTAAACAAACAGCCCAGATTATCTCCAATGTATGTAGAATCTCGTTTACAGAAAATGATCTTTTTGATGAACAGAAATCAGAAAATGATCTTTTTGATGAACAGAAATCAGAAAATAATACAAAAGAGAACTCCTCTAGAGGTGGGTATATAGTTTTTGGGGGTGCTTTCGAAGGAGGTGAAACTTACAAAGAATTATATCAGAGAGTAAAAAATGCATTCGGTTGGTTAAAAAGCAATCATAACAATTCTTCAGAAGATCGAATAGTTCTAGTTACTCATGGTAGGTTTATGACATTTATAATCTCAATTATGTTGGGCTTTAAGCCTGATGGTTTTAATTTAGCAATAGAAAACTGTTCTTATATAATAGTTAAAATATCTAACAATTGGAGACCACAGCTAATACTTCCTACTTCTGGAAGAAAATACATCTAATCTCAATATAGAAGAGACTTCTTATAATTATCATCTTGTTTGTATTTTTCATGTTTCTAAGACTTATCTGTGAGACTCTTCGATAATATTGCACATCCATCTTTTCTATTACTCCTCTACATTGAACTTTTTTTTATTGTATTTCCTCTCAGATTCTTTTCCTCTATCATCTACATTATCAATAGTATGAGGAGATAATAATTATCAACTAGTATGTCCAATTTCAGAGAAAAAAACAGGGTATTTATGATCTGTTTAAGAAATTTTGAAGATAATTAAAATTTCACGCTTAT
>BPTM01000185.1 GCA_023705945.1 Candidatus Heimdallarchaeota archaeon | reverse complement strand
ATGTAGACATCATGCCCTATGTGAACTCTTTGTCTTATATCCGTACATGCTCCTATGACCGTATCATCACCTATCTCGACAAAACCCATTATCTTCGATCCAGGATGAATATTCACTCTTTCACCAATAATACAATCGTGACCAATATAACACTGAGACTGAACATACGAGTTCTTTTTTATAACAGTGTCTCTCTCTAGCCCTCTGTTTATTGAGACGTTTGAGCCAATGTATATACCATCCTCGATGACCACACAGTATTCTGATTCCTCATCTCCATCCATTATTGCATTGGATCCAATATATGAGCAGGCCTCGATTTTAACACCCTTCCCTATTTTTGTGCTTGGATGGATTACGCATGCTGGGTGGATGTTGTTTCTTTCTCTCATTTCAATACTCTCCTTAGTTTACGCCTAACCCAACTAGTTGCTAATCTTGTCTTGACAGATAAGCTGTCGGCCCTCCCAAGTTCTTTAAATGGGTGCCCATACCCAAACGAATAGTCTGGCACATCATCCTCGAGAGTAACAGAATAGTCACTATCCACCCATGGCTTTGCGACTTCCTTTTCGCCTGTCCACCCAAACATTTGGGTAGGTTCGCCTATTACTGAGTTTGCCCCAATCCTGATGTTCTTTCCCAGACTTACTCCAGGATATATCTCATTTGTTGGGTGGATCCTATTCATATCGATACCTCCTCCTAGCGAATGAATATACTACTATCATCTTCTACACACCGCCACAATAACTTCACAATTAGTGAAATCTTTTCTCATCTCGAAGTCCTCAAACTTGACATCATTTTTGAATCGCCATTGTTGCCAACCATCAAAATCATTTACTCTCCTCAAGCAGTGTCCATAAAGAGTGACTTGTTGGAATTGATGTTTCAATAAATTTCTGAATGTCACCACATCTAATTCTTTCACGTGTCCGGGGTTTCTTACAGCCTGTCGCTGATGCAGTAACCATGTCCTAACACTATTTTTTCCAGCATTAGCGGTACTGATTATCAATATACCATCTGGCTTTAAGGATTTATAAATACCTTGCAGAAAAGAATGTTGCTCACTCACATGCTCTAAAACTTCGAAACAAACGACATAGTCGTAAAGCGAAGAACCATAATAGAAATCACTTGGGGAACGTAATTCAAAAGAAAGTTTTTTGTCTATAAAATGTTTTTTAGCCCAATCAATTGTCTCTTTATCAATATCAATCCCCAAAACATAATTACCAGAATGAGCTAAATACCAACTACCATAACCAGATCCACAGCCTAAATCGAGCGCCTGACTTCCTTCCTCAATATTCTGAAGCGCCCACCAATAATGATGTGTAAAGTAAAGATGATAGAACTCCCCACTTTCAATCGCTTCCTCCCACGATGATATAATGAACCGCTCCCCCTTTCCTGCTAACCTTCCCGCTTTCGTGGTCTTACACCAAACTATAAATATTACTCGCTTTATTGGATATGGCATCAATGCTATGTATCTCATTAAATACCTCTTGATTTTAATACATATATCATCCTTCAATTTTAGAAGAGAAGTGTTTTTAGGTCTCTTATTCTGTTCATTGCCTCTCATAGATTTTCCTCCCTTTCCGTCATACATTGCTCCCCACATCTTAAATCCCCTCCTCCTTCCTATACACTAACATTATACCCTCTGCTAGCACTCTCGAAAGGAGTGAGGGGCATCTCCTTACAACTATGTCCAATATCTTTAAGGATCTTTGACCTCCTGCCACTCTCATTGCCCGCATCCTACCTCGACCCCTACTCCATTTATATCATCGAGCCCCAGATAATCCT
>BPTM01000184.1 GCA_023705945.1 Candidatus Heimdallarchaeota archaeon | reverse complement strand
GACGTGAAGAATGATTGGAATAATACTATGAAGACCTTTCGAGGTCAATTATCTACATTTCATAACCAAATAACTGAATCAACTGACAATCATAGTCAAGAGCTAAGTAATATTTCAAAGCAATTTCTTGTTTCTGTTTCTGAAGTAGTAACAACAGGAAAAAACGATGTTCAGGAAGCAATTTCAAAGATTAAAACAGACACAGGAACCATTACCACTGCACATAGTGACAATCTGAAGAAGGCTATACAAAGAATCCAAGAGAATCTCTCTTCAACTTTTGATACAACAATTCATAGAGTTGGTGAACATCATGAGAGTTTTAAAACAAAGATACAAGAGACGTATACCAATCTAGAAACTGAACATAATACTCGAGCAAAAGGGCAACTCGATGGTATATTAGAAAAAGTTGAAGGAATAAAAACTAACATAAGCACACTTCTTGAGCAGTTCAATTCGAGAGCAGGTGAGAAGAAATCTCTAATTGCTGATAATACAAGTGATGTTAATAAGAAACTCATCAGTGATTCTAAATTAATAACCAAAGAATCAACAACAAAATCAATAGAAACAATAAATAAAATTATTAGCAATTACCAAACTAATTTAGTAGAATATCAGACAAAAGTAAAAGACATTCTATCTTCGTTAAATGAAGAGCTAAAAAAATTAGAAGATTTAACCTCTAACAGAATTAAAGATGCAATTGAGAAAGCAAAGGATTCAGCAGTTAATGTTTTGCAACAAAATGAAACACAGTTCCAAGATCTTTTGAGCAAAATAAAGACTCTATCAGTCGAGAAGCTTGGAGACTTAATCTCTCAAACTGAAACTAAGACTGTTGAGATGAAAAATAAGCTTGTTGGGAACTTAAATGATTACTTGAATGATTTTGAGAAAAATAGTGCTAATCTATTAACACTTCTTCAAGGAGGGATAGATGGTGGTTTAAGCCTTTTCGAGGATACTTTATCAATATCCATTGAGAATGTAAGTGACCAGATCAAAACCTTCTTTGGAGAAATTATGGCTGATTTTGATACGTTGAAATTATCTATAAATGAAGATTTACAGAAAAGTCTCACTGATTTTGTGAATTTGTCATCAAGCCAAAAAGAAGATATGAACAAGAAAATCAAGGAGTTGAATACATTCTTATCAATTGCTATTCAAGAATCTATGCAACAAAGTAACACAAAACTGACTGATGTTGCAACAGAGATAAGTACAGAAGCAGATACAGCTTTAGCCTCTATTAAGAAAAAGGAACAAGAATATCTCAAAAAACTTGAGAAAGATGTTTTAGCAAACCAAGAAACAATGTTGAACTTCTTATCTAATACAGTATCATCATTTGAGCTGACTTCATCAGAATATGTTACCGACATCTCTTCAACAATTGATAGTTATTCCAAAAAAATGAATAATAGCAAGAAGAAGTTCACTTCCACTCACAAAGAGTTCAAAGAAAATTATCTTACACATCTTAATGAACTAAAAACTACTGCATTATCAGATATCAAAGAGAATATTGATACTAATACAAATACAGTAACCAATTTTATGGATACAAAAAATGAGGAAATTAAGACAAGAATCATCTCATTTTCAGAAGAGTTTGCGAAAAAAGGAAGAGACATTAGAGATGAAGTACCAAATTTAGTTCAAATAAATTATCAATCAAGTCTTGAAAGTGTTCAAGAACTTGATGATCAATTTAAAGCCGCTGTTGCTAAATTGACTGAAATTAATAAAGCCTTCCAGGACTTGGATAACAAACAATTACAGAAGGTTTTTGGAAAAGAAGCTGGTCCTAGAATGGCTCATTTAATAGGAACCATGATTGCTGATATTGATAACTTAAAGTATAATACGGAAGGTAAAATTGGCGAAGTTATTAAGACATTCACTAGCTCAATGGAGAGTCTTTCAACTGATATTTTTAACAAGATGAATACACGTATAGAAGACCTTTCGCAAATGTCAGATTCAGAAGTAAAAGACATTAGTCAAAAAATAAACGCTACTAAAGGTGAGATTACAAATCAACTTAAAGAATCATTCAATAACATGAAGGAAAACATCAAAATTACTTTCACTACATATGAGACTAGTTTTACTGAATTGCAAGATACTAATACCCAAGCTCTTGGCAGTATTGTTGGTAATGAATATGATTCAGTAAACTCCTTGAAGAGTAAGGTTGAGGAAGCAACAACTAGCTTAACAAATAATATTAAAGAAATAACTGCACCAGAAAAGGTTCAAGATTTATATCAAGGACAAATTGATACATTAACAAAGAACTCTAATTCATTTGTTTCAAATGTAGTAAAGCTAATAGATGGTGAAAAAGAGAAAATTGACACATCCAAGACTACTATTATTCAAACAATGGGTGATTCCGAGAGGGAAATTAGTAAAAAGTTAGATAATACCTTCAAGGAGTTAGAAAAAACAAATAAGCTGATTACAGATAATGCAACCAACTCTTTCCAAGCAATTATCAATAAAACTGGTAAATATCTAGATGAAGTGATAAAAGCAGGAGAGACAATCACAGGTGATGAAGAAGGAGAAGTAAAGAAAACAAAAATGCAACTCCACATTGAAGAAGGACTACAGGGATTGATTTCATCTAAAGAAGAAATTTTCAGAACTATGCGAGTGAACAATGATGAAGTAATGCAAAAACTACAAGAGACAATTAAAACAAATATTGATAATCACTCAACAATTGTAAAAAGTGTATCTACTTCAATGGATGGAAATATGAAGATACTCCAGACAGAGTTTGAAGGGGCAAAGAAAGCTCTGGATACAGATGTGTCTGTTACTCTAGATGAAGCTTCAGCAAATTATAGTCATCAAACAGAGGTAGTAAGTGGAGAAATTCAGAATTTTGTTAATCAAGAAGTACAAGCATTTATGGAGGATTCAGAAGGCTTGTTAGCAGATTTAAGTGTTTCACCTAAAAAAGCATCTTCGTTAGATAACGCAATCAATGAAGCAAAAACAGAACTCAATAAAATAACTGAAGCTTACCCAGAGTGGTTAGATAGTGATAACGCTAAATACACTTCAAATCTTACCTCAGCAATCAATGATTACCATGCTCAAGCACAAGCAATTCTAGATGAGTTGTACGAAGAAACTAAGAAAGATCTGGAAAAAGTTTATGCAAATATTTCAAGTGAATATGATAAGAGTATAACCTCTGTTGAAGAAGCATTTGAGAAGGAAGGCAATGACTTCCAATTGAATATTAGCCACCAAATCAACTCACTAGTGTCAAGCTCAGATTCCAACTCATCAGCTTTAGTGACAAATATCCAAAGTACAAAAGATTCGTTACTTGATACTTCATCTTCGGTTCATGAGACCGTAGATACAGATCTTAAAGGGGTTGAACAATCTGTTGAAGATATCTTTGAGACCTTCTATGGAGTTATAGTTGAGAAGATGAACAAAGCTCTAGAAAATTCTAAAGCCTCTACTTCAACCAAAGATGAATATTCATCGAAATTGCAAACATTCAAAGAAGAATTCATCTCAAATTCACTTAAGGAAGTAGATAATGTTGATGAGAATATTACTGGTATTCTAAAATCAATACCATCAAAGATTGACATTGTTTTGGAAGCTACAGGAGAATCAATGAAATTACTTAGAAGTGTTCTCAGTTTAGGTAAAGGTGTTGAACCTGCCCCAATTGAAGACATTTGGCTAGTACATGGAAAAGAACAAACCTTTACCACGATGATGTCAACTCTAAGAAATACAAAATCCTCTGCTACAATAATATGTCCCAATTTGAGCTGGATAGATGCTGAATTCTTAGATACTTATGGAAGGAAACTAGAAATAGTAACCAATACTACAGCACATACTGAAGCAGATACGGCTATCTTAGATAAACTACTAGGGATGGGGAATGTTATAGTGAAAGATGATCCTCAATTGACTGCTTATATGGGTACAAGGGATGGTATTGAGGAAGGATTTCTAGGACATACCACAGCATCTGGAGAGCCTGTTCTAATAGCAACTTTCAATGAAGATTTGGTTAAAGAAATTACTAAAATCTATTATGAATTCAGAAGTAGACCACCAATTAGAAAATAGTTAACCTATTTTCATATTCTTTTTTAAAAAAAATAAAAAGTAAAAAGAAATGTGTTTACCAATTGCTTATTTCATTACCTGCATCGTCTTTGAAACTACCGACTAAAATAAGAATCCAGTCTATAAGTAGTCCTAATCCAAAGAGCCCTCCAGTAAGGAGCCATAGAATTCCTGTTCCTACCTTTCCTGCATAGAAACGATGAACTCCTAAATACCCTAAAAAGGTACATAGCAGAAAAGCAACCAATCGACTTTTATCAGATACTGCCAATTTTTTTCACCTTTGTTTATTAAAATTCCATCATAAGATTTTTTGATCAAATAATGTAATTTAACTAAAAAAGAAATACATGTTAGACTAATATAAAGTTTTCTCAGTGTAACATTATGGAAAAAACTTCTGCTATAGATTGCAGTAATATGCAATCTTTTTATGTGAAGAGTTTTCAAGTTATATAGTAAGGTGTTAGTATTGTGGATTATGCAACCATGTCCTCTACACAAAGAAGTTGACAACGAAACTTACTGCATTCTGGATGATGAATTTGATGATGTTATACTAATTAATTTTCTCTATCCATCAGATTTACAAAAGATTGACATAAGTGAGTTTCAAAACCCATTATATTGCCTCAATGCTGTGATAGCTGATAAAGATGATTTTATTTTTTGTCCTACAAAGAATAAAAGAATAAAGATTGGAGATATGTCTATACCTCGCAAGATTTACATGAACACTAGAGAAGTAATACTATTTATGGATCCTGAAGCGAAACATTGCTCTGAATGTCTTTACAAAGCTTTTATTGCAATGAAAAAAAGTGTGGAAGAAATGTAGATCATTATTTAGTAGCTACATAAAGTGCAAGATCTACCATTCTGTTTGAATAACCTGATTCATTATCATACCATGCGACAATTTTAACTTGATTCTTGTTGCACATAGTAAAAGGTAAATCTACTATTGCTGATTGAGGTGAACCGTTATAATCTATAGAAACTAATGGTAGTGTAGAAACAGCCAAAATACCTTTTAGTTTACCTTTAGCAGCTTCAGTGAACATACTATTTATCTCATCAACCGATGTCTCTTTCGTCAAAGTGTAGATTGCATCAACTAAAGATACATTTGGTGTAGGAACACGAATGGAAATTGCCTGTAACTTACCATCTAAATGTGGTAACACTTTACCTACTGCTGTCGCTGCTCCTGTAGATGTTGGTATCATAGATAGAGCTGCTGATCTAGCTCTTCTCAAGTCACTATGAGGAAGATCTAGTAATCGCTGATCTGTGGTATAGGAGTGAATTGTAGTCATAAAACCAGATTCAATCCCAAAATTTTCATCTAATAGTTTGGTGATTGGTGCGTAACAATTTGTTGTGCAACTTGCGTTAGAAATCACCTTGTGTTCTGCAGAATCAAACTGTTCTTCGTTTACACCAAGAACAAAAGTTGGTATAGGTTTAACTTTTCCTTTGTCAGGTGCTGAAATAATTACATATTTTACTCCTCTTTCCAAGTGCTTTGAAGCTAGTTCATATGTTCGGAAAATGCCTACACATTCAAAAACGATGTCGACTTTCCATTCATCCCAAGGAATATCCGCAGGGTCTCTCTCTTTTGAAATTGGTATTTCAACACCATTAACTGTAATCGAATTTTCAGTGTTGCTTACATCATGCGAGAAAATCTTGTGAACACTATCATATTTTAACAGATGCATTAATGTGCCTGCATCTGTAATATCATTAATCCCTACAATTTCGATATTTGGATTATCATAAGCGGCTCTAAAAATCCCTCTTCCTATTCTTCCAAATCCATTAATTCCAACTCTTAAAACCATATCAATCACCAGTATTGAAATCTCTAGCAAAAACTAGCATTTAAAATTTACTACATCTATATGAGTGAGTGGGTTAAAATAAAAGAAATAAAAGAAATAAAAGAGAAATATTCCTATTTTTCCTGTTTTATCTGTTTTTCTTCTTGTTTCTTACTTTTTGCTTCAAGTCTTTGTTTCTTCTTTTCTTCTTTTCTCTTCTTATTTGCTTCGTATTCTTCATCTGACATAGTTGAAACTCCATGAACAAATGAGAAGAACCAAGTTGAGAAGATACCTATTAGTAGGAAAAGTATCAGTGAAGCGAATAAAGCATATCTCATCACTTCTAGCCCATTCCAACCATTTTCTAGATCCCCACCCTTGAATATGAAGTACTTACTTATTCCAAGATATAAGGAGAAAATAGCAAATAGTAGGGTGAGAATAGACTGGATAAGAACATTGAGCCAGAAGAATTTTTTGGTTCTGTTTTCAATGTATCTTTGACCAATCAAATGCTTCAAAACGACCTCTACACGCAAATAATCATGGAAACGTTTTGGTAGTAGAAAGACTTTCTTGAGAGCTTGTTTAATCCTTTCGAACAAGGTTGATCTTTTAGCGAAATTGTAAATGAGGATTCCCAATCCAGATAAAATGATTAAACCACCTAGTAAAACCGCAGCAGTTATCCAATCGTGACCTGTTAAAACTGAAGTAATTGGAACAATAATCAATCCATAAAAGAAATCCACGAAAATTACTTGAAGTAACCACCAAATTCCTTCACCAACTACGACAAATATTTGTCCTACTGCTGCCCAGAATTGATCATTGAGGAATAATTCAATTATGTCGTCAAATATTTGAAAATAGAACAGTAAGAAAATCACTGCAATACTCAAACTCATCGAAAAGAATAGAGTTGGTATTAGAGAAAGGAAATTATTATCTTCTTCAGTTAAGGTTTGTTCATTACGGACTCGCAGGAATTTCATTGTTTTTACCATTAATACTCCTGTGTACCAGAATGGGAATAATACGTACTTGAAGAAGCCTTTAAAAACCTTCCAAACACCTTTAAAGAATATTTTGACCCCATTCCAAATCTTTTTCCTAACTACATTATCACCGGAAGCTCTTTTTCTTGCTCTTTCCTTTTTTCTAAGCTCCCTTTTCTCTTCTCTCGCCTTTTTTCTTTCTTCTTTTGATATGTTAGGTTCTTTAGGCATACAAGAAAATATTGTTGGTATCTCTTAAATATTTTTGCCTTATTCGTTGAATAGAAAGATTTTATAGAAGTTTTGTATTCTAATTATATGGGAAGATTATTGTGCAGACAAAGAAAAAAATATTTGTAGGGTTCGCGTTTGTGGTTTTACTAGTAACTGTATCATTAAATAGCAACTATACACTCTCTGATTTTGAATTAGGGGAGATAGACGATCTTTCAGATTGGTTCGTATCTTCATCTGTTGTGAATTTTAACAATGATTTCAAGACTAACCTATTATTCTCTTTTGTGAATGAGAGTTTAGGTTTAGAAATAACACCTTATTTGACTCTCCAATCTCAAATTAACATTCCTCTAAATTTCACTGGATATTTAAATAAGAAAATCAAAGATGATGTTTCAACCTATGGTATTCAAGTAGGTAGCGGTGTCGGAAATGTGTCGATGAGTATAAACGGTTCAATAGATCTCACAACATCAACAGATGAACTCCAGATATCTATTGAGGAAGGTTCTGCGTTGTCATCTGCTGACTTTGAAACCATAATTGGAGAAAATATTACCGTTCCTATTAATTTTTCACCAATTGTTGTAAGCTTTGCAGTGGTAGATATACCAGGCGTATCTTCTGCATCTTTAACTTTGGAACCAATTGCCTATCTTAATGGATCAATTAGTTTATCCTCTCTAGTAAATGGACAAGAATTAAATTGGATAACTGGAGATGAAATATTTCTCAATGAAGTCCCAATTACAAAAGAGCCAGGTACATATAATATTTCAATAGAAGATATTTCACTAAATTTTGAAGATGTCCGTTTAGTAGCAAATGGGATGAATGTTATATTAACATTGCATTCAATCGCTGGAGATATCTCACAAGATTTCTATATTGATATGGAGAATGTTGATTGGGGAGAATCTCAAGAAGCTTTAGGTTTCTTCACTATATTCTTATTAAACAATATTTTTGATTTAGATGATCAAGAAATAATAATTGCAATTGACAGAGCTTCATATCCTTGGTTCAGTATAATACCAATTCTTGCTTTAACAGCTATCATAGTTTCTAGAAAGAAACGAAGATAGCTTCATCTTTTATCTTTTCATCTAAAATTTTAAAAATCAACTATTCTAGATTTGTTTGAAGTTATAAGTGATACTTATGTCAAAAGATAATAGTTCTCGATCTAAATTCTATCTTGATTTAGATAATAAATGGACAGCTCACAATTATAAACCCATACTTGTTGTTATTAAGAAAGCTAAGGGTATCTGGGTGTGGGATGTTGATGGTAAGAAATATATGGATTGTTTGAGTGCTTATTCAAGTCAAAATTTTGGACATGGAAATCCAAAATTGGTAAACGCACTGAAAAAACAATTGGATAAAGTAATCCTAACATCACGAGCATTTTGCAACGATGCAATGGGAACAGCTGCAAAGAAACTGTGTGAATTAACTGGTTACGAAACGTTGTTACCCATGAATACTGGAACAGAAGCAGTTGAATCTGCATTAAAAATCGCTAGAAAATGGGGTTATGAGAAAAAGGGTGTTGGGAAAGATAAAGCAGAGATAATAGTGTGTGAGAATAACTTTCACGGTAGAACTATTACAATTGTAGGTTTTTCAACAGACCCAGATACTTATACGGGATTTGGTCCCAAAACTCCTGGATTTAAGGTTATACCATATGGAGATGCAGAAGCACTAGAAAAAGCTATAACAAAGAATACTGTAGCATTCATGTTTGAACCAATTCAAGGAGAAGCAGGTGTACTCATACCTCCTGAAGGTTATATTAAGAAAGTACAGAACATATGTAAGGAAAGCAATGTTATATTGATAGCTGATGAAATCCAAACTGGATTCTATCGGACTGGGGAACTTTTAGCATGTCAATATGAATCAGTAAAACCTGATATGACACTTGTTGCAAAAGCTGTTGGAGGAGGAGTTTTCCCTGTATCTGGTGTTTTATCTAGTAGGGAGATAATGGCTGTTCTTACTCCTGGTTCACATGGAAGTACTTGGGGCGGAAACAGCGCTGGTATGGCTGTTTTAGAGGCTGTATGTGATCTTCTAGTTGAAGAAGATTTTTCACAAAAGTCAAAAGATCTCGGTAAATATTTCATGGATGGTCTCAAAGAAATTCAGAAAAAATACCCAGAAAAAATCAAGGAAGTTCGTGGAAGAGGTTTACTTGTTGCTTTAGAACTATCAGAGAAAGCTCGACCTTATACTGAAGCATTAATGAACAACTCGCCAATTGGAGTCTTAGCTAAAGAAACACATGAATTCTCCATACGTTTTGCTCCACCTTTGGTGATCACAAAGAAAGAAATTCAGTGGGCTCTAAGCATTATAGACAAGGTTTTTGCTGAAGTAAACTAAATCTTCATTTTCTTCTTTTCTTTTTAGAATCTACAATAAGGATCTCTAGACATTTTAATTATCTCTTCCTCATTCTGTAATATCATATAAGCTCTTTCAATACATGTTGTGAAAATTTTTCTTTCCGGTTCGCGGTAAATCTTTACTTGATACATGGAACCGTTACGAGCGATAATCTCTCCATATCTATGGACTAGTATCGCATTCTCGCTAGATTCAGAATTTGGTAGAATCTTCTGTATACCCATGGTATAATTGATTATTTTAGATATAAAAACCCAGAAAACAGAAAGTGAAAACTTTCTGTATCAGAGTAAAAAAAAAGATAATTGTCAAGGGAAGAGAGCTATATCCTCAAAGAGAATTATGAAAACTATTACCTGTACCAATATTATCATAATGCCCTCAAACGTGTCAAATTTTCCATCTTGGATGCAACGTTTAACAAACCATAAGACTCCTGCTATAGCTGACAATTGTAATAGGATAAATGGATGTAGAGTTACAACTGTTATTACTCCTAGAAAACCAAATATGAGCAACGCAGATTGCAGGATCCCACCCATAGCATTCCCTATTCCTACTTCAACTTCATCTTTTGCAGCTGATATGATAGCAATTCCGTGTTCTGGAACAGCTCCTGCAGCTCCTAATATTAATGCAGTTATAATTATCTGTGAATTAGTTCTATCTTCTGTTATTGGAATTAACTGTTGAATACTCTCAGTCAATGTATGCCCACCAAAATAAATTCCAACAAAACCCAGAACTAAGAAAATTAATGTCATAGGAATAGAGAGTTTTTTATGAGCTTCATGATCATGTGTTTTTTCTTTGTTTTCCATTTCTTCTTTCACTGGATTCATTGTTTGTTCTATGTCCTCTTTATCCTTAATTGACATTTTTTTATTATTCACTTTCACAACAACGATATATACAAGATACAAAAGATAACTTCCAGCAAGCATAGCGCCCACCGGTACTGTTAAGACAGCTGTAGAAAGTGACTCAGTGCCAATCTAGATCGGAAGAGCACACGTCTGAACTCCAGTCACGTGAAACGAACTCGTA
>BPTM01000183.1 GCA_023705945.1 Candidatus Heimdallarchaeota archaeon | reverse complement strand
AAGACTGTATCTCTCACATAACCATTCTCTTAGTGATTGAACTTCTACGCCAAATCTTCTTGCGATATTTCTTCTCTCATCGTCAACTTGTTCCATTAATTCAACTACTTCACTAGTAGCCCCTTCTCTATAGAAATCAAATGGTTCTTGATTTTTTATTTTCTCTTTATTCAATAAAGCAATTGTTGGATGAAAAACCGCACCAATGTTTCCTAGACTTGTTGTCAAGAAATTGTCAACAGCGTAAAACTGAGGAAAATTCTCATTTAACATGGAAACGACATGGGATGTGCGATGATAAGGCAAAACTGATACAGAAATAGAAGTTTTGATTCCCTTTATGTCGCTTAACCCAGGATTTTTTATTCTTGTAGCATAAATTAAAGTATTGGCTTCAGCTACGTTGATGTCTGCGACTAGACCATTAGCTAATAAAGTATTCATAAATTCTAGGCTACCAAAAGTTCTTCCTGGATTTAAGACAATTGTTTGACCTTCTTTAAGATGAGGTGCTAATGACTTAGCAACATCATAATGGCCTGTAGCTGTAGTAACAACCATGATTAATTTAGTTTCAGCTATAGCTTCACTAATATCAGTTGTTATATGATTTAACTTTCCTTTTGCTAGTATTTCCCCTTGCAATTCAATGGTCTTTTGATCTAATAAAGGAAGAATTCTTTCTGGAGATCTATTGAATAAGTTTACCTTATTACCTTTACTTGCAAGAAAACCTGCAATTGCTTGACCCCCACACCCTGCGCCTATAACGGCTATATTCACTTTATCACCCTACTTAGATAAATTAAGTGGGGTGAATTACGATTACTTTTCTTCGTAAAAGGGCTTATATTCCCTCTTAAATCATTTAGAGCGTGATATGACCTAATTTTACTCATCTTCTTCAACATCCGTTTACTTTTATGGCTTGTTAAAACTTTCTCCTCACTTTATATAGTGCATAAATTTTGACCCTTTTTCGCTATATTTTCAAGTATTGGTGTCTCTACTTGCAAAATTGATTGCTTTTTTGTCTCTTTTTTGAGGTTTTTCAAGAATATTTAACTAGTTTTCTACTAGAAAAAAGAGATTTCAATATATAAAATCAAAAAATATACCAAAAGACGACAATAAACCCACGATTACTCTTTAGTTGATAGAAAGCTCAGGAAAAACTGTTTTTTCAGCCCCTAACATCTGTTTCCATCTTTCTAATAAATCGTGAAGTGCTTTATTTGATGAAGAATCAAATTCAAAATTTTCTTCTTTTTGAAAGTTAAAATAGTTTATTACCTTCTTTTTCTTATCAAATTTCGCTTCTAATCTACCAATTAATTGATTTTGATAAAGTAGTGGATAAACATAGTAACCCCATTTCCTATCCTTAGGGATTTTATATACTTCCCAGGTATAATCAAATTCAAAAACATGAAAAAGCAATTCCCTGTTCCAGATGAGAGGATCTAAAGGAGCAATAGCTCTCATCTCATTATCTGTTTTGCTCTCCAACATTCCTTCCCAGTTTGAAGGGACAGCCATGCCTTTCTGGCTATCTTCTAAAGTTACAATTTTTGGAGACGTTTCATCATCTTTCAAAAACCAATTGGTAGAGACTCTTTTTCGTTTTCCTATGGATAGTTTATTACTTTTTGTTAGTTGAACCTTACCTAAATCTACCAAAGGATAAGATTTCTGTTTAGCAAGGAATTTGCGATAACTAATTTCATCATCTGTTAATTGAACCTCACTACGCGTTGTTTCATCAAAATAATTCTCAGTAAGCCCATAAATTTTTCTCCAGTTGCTATCTCTTTCAACAATAACAGCTCTCCCTAATAGCCACAGCATTTCAAGAGACATTCCAGCCAAATTGCTTGTTTTCCAAAAAGTGAATTCTGGTTTTACACTTGCCATCTCACCAAAATCTGCAGCTTTGCAAGGACCATTTGTTAAAATGAATTCTCGTGCTTCATTCAGTATTCCTTCATGCAGTTCTTCCATTTTTTCTAAACGAGATTAATAATATTTGTGCATGAACTCCTTTTTCATCTGAGGTAAAAAAAGAGAAAAGTGTTCTTTAGCAATTGCCATAAGATTAGGAAAGTAGGTTTCGAAAACCTCTTTGTTTGGATAAACGACATTTTGAAAATCATTAATTTCATAATTTTTAATTCTTGAAAAGAAAAAGATGTCATGATTACGTCCAGCAGGATTTAAAGGATCAAGTTGTACCATAACTTGCTGCTTAAAAACATCTAAAATATCTTGTTTACTCTTACCTTGCCATTGATGAAGATGAGTTCCAACAATAGCCAGTTTCCTTAAATCATCCTTAGAAATTTCATTGATTAGATTGTCAGTCATTTGTAAGCAACAAACCTTGTATGAATATTCTATTTATAACTGCTATTTTAATTTTTTTTAACTATAAAAATAAGAAAAGAGAAAAAAAGAGGATTTACTGTGTTGCTATGTTGACACCTTTAACTTTAATCAGAGGTGTTCTAAGATAACCATCGACAAGCTGGACATCTTTTCCAATTCCAACGATATTCATCAGAGTTTCAAAGACATTACCACCAATTGTCACATTTGTAACAGGAGTAGTTATCTCGCCGTTCTTGATGAGTTGAGCGCCTTTTGCTACACCACTGTAGATACCGTTTTCATTTTGGAATGAACCGGAGAATCGATCAAAAATTATACCTTCTTTAACATCTTCAATTAGCTCTTCAGTACTCAAATCCCCAGGTTTGATTGAAGGTGCATTTGGGAATATCATAGTTGGAGGACTCACGTATCTAGTCCCTCCAAAACTTCTCCAGCAATTACCTGTAGATACTGCTCCAACTCTGCTAGCTCTAAGCTCATCAAATAGGAAGTTTTCAAGTATTCCATCCTTGATTATTGAATTAACTGAAGTTGGTGTTCCTTCGTCATCAAAAGATCTAACATTTCCTCCTCCTTGAATATTAAGTGGATTATCTTCAATACTTAAGGAATCAACGGCTACAGTATCAGCGAGTTTATCTTTCCACATTGATCTGTTTTGTTGGACATTATCTGCACTTATTGAGCTCCCAACTACAATCATTAATGGATTGAAAATCGCTCCTTCTTGGAAAATGACAGTGTCTGAATCAATGGACTTTGGAACAATTGGGTCAATATTTCGTACTGCTTTCTTAATCAGTATGTCTGAAAATTCACAATAATCAACTGTTCGAGGATCTCTAGTAAAGAATGTTTCATAAACAAAGGAGCCAATTTTATCTCCATCTCTAGCTGCACAGAAGAAAACACCTGAATAAGAATTAGATTTCTCAAAAGCATCAATACCAAGACTGTTAACTATACCTTGCCAATCCTCATCGACTCTAATATTGCTGAGATTGAGATTTATATCGACAGAAGCTTGTTTGATTGGCTTCAAGACTAGTTTAACACTAGCTACTATCTCTTCTGTTCCCATATTAGCTATTTCATTAGAATATAACCCTTCAATTACAGAATATTTGCTAGGTGATGGAAATCTAATTCCTTCTTTCTTCGGAGCTATTTTAGCAATCCCTATAGCGTCGTCAACGCATTTTGTTAGAGAATCAAGTTCAATCTTATTAGTGTATGAGAAGCCTTCAACCTGGTTCTTAAGCACTCTAATACCAAAACCTAATTCATCCACATCTCGTTCATTAGCTATAGACTTTCCTTCAGCCATAATCTCGAGTTTTCTACTCTTGTGAAAGAAAACCTCAGAAGCATCAATCTCTTTTGACATTGCATAGTCATTAGCTTTATGAGCTAAGTCTAGAAGAAATTCTTTTGTAAGTTCTTGTTGTTTCATGTTATTTTCCTCCTGCAAGCATAGCTTTTAATGCAATATAAGGACCTCCGGCATCAACTTTTGCAGGTTGTTCCTTTCCGCAGAAACCAGCGCCAAGGTTAATCTCAAAATCTTTTCCAACACCAAGTATGTTACTAAGAACTTCAAATGCATTTCCAGTAACAACAGGGTTTTGGAATAATTCATCTGTTAATTCACCGTTTTTGATAGTATAACCTTCTATAGCTCCAAACATGAATTCTCCAGAACTGTCAGCCTGACCATTTTGAAGTGTTCCTAGAAGATAGCCATCTCCAACAGATTCGTAAAGCTCATCCATACTTAACTCCCCAGCTTCTATGAAAGTATTTCTCATTCGAACTATTGGTTCATCACTGAACAAATATGCTCGTGCATTCCCAGTTGGTTCAATATCTAGTTCTGTTGCATAAGCTCTGTTAGTCAGATAACCAGTCATTATACCATCTTTGATGATATCAACACGAATACCTTTGACACCTTCATCATCATAAGGTAACCAACCAGCACCCATCCAATTAGATCCTTCTTCAAAAGGTGAGTCAACAAGTGAAATTTGTTCTGAACAGACTTTTTCACCTATTTTCCCTTTTGTAAAAGAGCCCATTTGAACAAGATCTGCTTCAGCTGTATGACCAACCGCTTCGTGGGCTAGAACACCAACAAGCATGGGGTCAAGAAGAACATTTGCTAGTCCACTCGGAATTAGAGGAGCGTGTACAAGTTTAACTGATTTTTCTAAAGCACCTCTAACAAGTTGATTTACAGGATGCAAATCAAAAAATTCAGCTCCACAAGTATGAGACCAAGAATTAAAACCTGAACCCATTTTACCTTGTTCAATTGCAACTGCAAAAGCCATCATGGTTGGTTTCATATCTTCCCAACTCAGCATTGTTCCTTCGTTTGTTACAATAATTCGATGATCAACTACTTCATTAAAATTGATAATCAAACTTTTAACTAAACTGAATTCTTCTTGTTGTTTAGCTGCATCGATAATCATTTTGAGCTTATCTTCTACAGAAAGATCTAACAGATGCTTCTTTCTTGGAGATTGTAACGTTGCTTCAACTGTTTCTACGTCAGCAAGCTTAATCTTTTTCTCTTTATAAGAAGAAGAAGTTTTAGAAAGAGAAACAGCTTTTTCAACTGTTTCTAGAATCTTCTCTTTGCTAGTGAAGTTAGTTGCTGCTAAACCCCAACTACCATCTGTTAGAGCTCTAACACAAACACCTTGACGAGAACCTGTTGTGCTATTTAAGTCACCATTCCTATATTGAAAGTTTGCAAGATATTTATCTTGGTAACGAAGTTCAACATAATCGGCTCCGCTTTCCTCCCCTGCCTCTAAACCTTTTATTAATAAGTCTTTATCAAATGAATCCATAAATTCACCATAATTTTATTGATTGGTCACTTCTATTTAATCTTCTGGAATAAAGTGATCACTGTTGATATTTCCAGAGTTATTCTTAAATAAAAAAACTGTAAGTTGTTTTTAATTTTTACGCACTTATTGAAAGACATTAGATATCGAAGAAATGATAAAGTTTTCTTTGAGTTTTTTTGATTTCATAAAGTTTAGACTTTTGTTTCCAATAGTCAACAGGATATCTGAAGAAATTATTAACAACTTCGAACGCTTTGTCGATTGTATCAGCTTTGATGTATTTCTTCTTCAAAGCTGCACGAGTGGCTACTCTAATGACCCAAACACCTAACGGGAATCTATATTCATCAGAGATTTCTCGTAGAACTATCACTTGAGCTTGCCGCTTAATTTTTAATAGATATTCTGTAGCTGCAAGTCTAGCAGAATAGTATGCTCCAGTAACATTTGATGCATATTTAGATCGCCCAGAATAAGGTTCCCAATCACCTAAACCTATGTCTTTCCCACTAGGGTTCATAAAAGCACCTCTAAACCATGTTTCAATCATCTCAAATGCCCAAGCATCAGGAACGAAAATTATTACAAATCTATTCCCAAAAAAGGTGTTGGTAAAAATGCGATACTCTCCTAGTTCTTGGAATTTTTTAACTGAATCAACTTTCTGCTTTGATAATATGTCATCTGTAGCAGTAATCGACCATCTAGTAGGGACGAGTCTCCTGTTTTTCTCTTTTCCCAACATTCCAGCTGAGAATATTCTGATAATAGTACTGACATCAATCTTTTCTTTTCCAAGATATTCTACAGCATCAGTAGCTAATAAATCAGTATCATAATATATTTTCTCAATCGAATTGATAGGCGATTGATTTTCTGTGATCACTAGTTTTTTAATTGGAGCAATGGGACCATGAGGAGCTGAACGTTCATTAAGAGTAATTCTTGGGATAATATTTTTCTCAAGTTCCACCTCAACATCAATAGCTTTTCTTCCCAAGAGAAGCTCATGACTCCTTTGAATTATATCTGAATCTAGAGGATGTTTAACATCAATCTTAGATCTTGTTCTAAGGAGAGAGATTCTCATCTTAACTATATCTTCTTGTGTTTTTGATAGCCAATTATCAGAATTATCAATGACATTAGCTCCAATTCTATCCGTTGTAAGCATCGGACCTGCATTAAGAGTTGGATATCCTGTCCAACCTACAAAGAAAGAAGGAGGAGAAAAAGTATCGTCCAGATTTGTTATCTTTGGTTTATCAATTGTATATTCATTGGACCACTTGTTAAGTAATGGGCATGTTTTTCTACCACAAAGCATTCTTGATGTTTTACAAACAACACAAAGGTCAAATTCCGTGGTAGAACCTGTTTCCATTATAATCAAACCTCATCTAGTTTTTCATTATTAAAAGCTGATGAAAAAAGAAAAAAAGAAAAAAAGAGGGGGATTAAGGGAAGAACCAACCGCCACCACCAGGGTGACTAGTAGGGTCAAGAGGGTCAGTACCTGCATTAAATTCCTCAAAATCAG
>BPTM01000182.1 GCA_023705945.1 Candidatus Heimdallarchaeota archaeon | reverse complement strand
CGATATTTGTGAGAAGTATTTCTCCTGTTTTAGAAAGTATTTTTGAAGGAGGAATCCCACTATTTGTTTCAAACGAAAAAACTACTTTGGAAGGGTCACTTCCAATTTTAATAGCTTCAGGTTCACAAAAATCGAGACAATAATTACACAAGGTACAACTTAAAGGATTTGCGACTTGAACTTCGTCCCCTACTTTCTGATATACTCCTCTGTAACAACCATCTATACAAGCAAGACAGTTAGTACATTTACTCTTATTTATTTCTGGTATAGGAAATTCTTGATATCCCATCGCAGAAACAGGTTGCCATTTGGCATGTTCTTTCCCAATTCCAAGTTGTGCCATACATTCCAGTTCAAGAGCCTGGTTTGGACCTAATTTAACGATTGGAATCTTTGAGGTTATGGGTTCTACTCCTTCTTGGGCAGATACAATGTCTCCGCTGTAAACAACTGTTGTTGTTTGAGCATCTGTTTCCTTTGAGAGCATTAAAGTCACTGTGCATAAATTACAACCTATTCCTCCACAATCACATTTATCTCTGAAATTCAAATCGAGTTCATCAATATCATATTTTAAGGGAATTAAACCTAATCTATGTGCAATAAATTCATCAAAAAGTGGTGAAGTGTTTCGTAATACATAAACATCTTCAATTACTAATGATGGAACTTCAGCTAAAGCTAAACGTCTAAGAGCATTGGCAAAAGCTAATGTAACATCTGAAAGGATGAATTTGACTGAATTTGGAAATATTTCAACAAGCTCTATATCCATAGTGGCACCTAGGAATGGTTAATACTATATCGCACCGATTTATGATAATAAAAAAGGTTTTCCATACTCAAGTATTTTAAATACTACTTTTTGGATGATTATAATCCTTAAATTAGCTATCACAACAATAATTCTGCAAATGGAAAAGAAAATACCGGAGCTGGAAGATTCTACAATTGTTTTGTGGAGTTTAAATAACAAACTTGAATTAAATATTGAGAATTATGTGGATGATATTTCAACTACTCAAGAGTTTCAGATTTAATAAAAAGAGAGGATCTCCAATACTTGAGGAAATTTTACTCATTGGTATAGCTATCTTCATTTTCGCCATTATTTTTGGTGTGATTTTGAATCTAATTGACTGGTCTACTACCTCTATAGAGGACTTGTTTAGCTAAAAAAGAGAACTCACAATCAGACTATAGAGATAACAAAAAAATGCCAAAAAAATGCTTTTGAAATGGTGCGGAGAGGGAGATTCGAACTCCCGGACCACTAAGGACTAGATCCTCATTCTAGCGCCTTTGACCACTCGGCAATCTCCGCACGTTGCGAATAAAACCGATAGTATGGATTTTTAACTTTATCGGCACATGTTCAATATAGTACAGTTGAGAAATATATTATTTAATAAAATGAACACTTACAGTTCAAGTTTTGTTTTTATCAAATCTGAAAATTGTAACTAGGAACAAGGAAGCTTGATTATAGACGGGTGTTAGAATGGCTTTTGATTATCACTTTCAGAGATGTCTGTCTGCTAAATATAAATAGTAATTTCCCTTGGGTATAATCAGAGAGAGAATGATACCTACATCCGATGAAGAATTTTTTAATTCCTTACTAAAAAAACCTACTGTGTTTAAGAATATAAGTTGTTTATCTGTTACATATATTCCACCACATTTACCTCACAGGGAGGAAGAGCTCAGAACTTTAGCGAAATGCTTCAAAACAATTTTTGAAGAGAAGGATGAGCCTTTAAGAAAAATAAGTATAACAGGACCAACAGGTTCTGGTAAAACAACACTATCTAAACGGTTTGGACAATTACTAGAAAATATAGACAAAAAGAAGAGTTTCCATTTAGTTTACATTAATTGCCGAATTTATAAGAGTCCTTATCTCATTATTAGCACATTAGCACGTCAGTTGAATAAGGCTATTCCACCACGAGGATATTCTTTTGAGGAGTTACAGGACCTTTTGATTCGTTTACTGGACTTCTACTCGCAAAAAATATTGTTGATTTTAGATGAAGTTGATTATCTTATCTCACGTGCAGGAACAGATTTTCTCTATACTTTATTAAGAATAAGCGAAATGACAACAAAACAATGGATATCTTACATCTTTATTGCTAGAAATCTAAACTTCATTCATAAGCTTGATGCAAGCACACAAAGTAGTTTTCAAGCAAGTCACATATCATTAGATAGATATTCCGAAACAGATTTACGGGATATAATAAAATCTCGGTCTGAATTGGCATTCTATGATGGAGTAATAACAGAAGATGCAACAGAATTGATAGCTGACATTGCGAGTAAATCAGGAGATGCTCGCTATGCAATAGAATTATTATGGGGCGCGGGGCAATGCGCAGATGATGAAAATTCTCCAATTGTATATCCTGACCATATAAGAAAAGCCAAAGCTTTAATTCATCCAGAAATCAGAAGGGAAGTTATTCTTACTCTAACATTACACCAAAAACTGGTCTTGTTAGCAGTAATACGAAAACTGAAACATACAAAGAATGCATATATTTCAACAAATGATGCAATTAGCTCATACAAACTGTTATGTGAGGAATACAACGAAGATCCACGAAAACACACACAGATTTGGACATATTTGAAAGAACTATCAAAACAAGATATCATAAGTACAAAAATTTCAGGTGAAGGAATGCGAGGTAAAACCACGTTAATAAGTATTCCAGATATCTCTATTGAAACTATTGAAAATTTCTTGGTTAAAACAATTGAAAATCAAAAGAAAGCAATAGAACACCGATAAAGGGGAAAAAAATGACAGATGTTAGCAAAATAAAAGATACAAAAAGACTCGCGGTTGAAGATGTTCTGTCATCAAGAGGCAGAGTTAGAATCCTAAAATTACTAGCAGAAATTGATGAATTAAACGTATCTGCGGTCTCAAGAAACATAAATCTTAATCATTCAGCGGTAAAAGAACATTTGAAGTTTTTATGTAAAGCTGGCCTTATCAGAGAAAAGAAATTTGGGCGGATTTTGATATATCAATATAATAGTGAAAATATTCTAGCATCATCTTTGAAACAACTATTTGCAGTATGGGAAGAGATGCAATAGCAAAGTAGTCATAAAAGGAATGATGGTGCCTCGACCGGGATTTGAACCCGGGTCTGCGGAGTGAGAGTCCGCAATGATTGGCCGAGCTACACCATCGAGGCAGTAAGATAATTAGAGGTGTGGGTTTTTTAATTTTTTTCATTGTGTTTACATTATATTTTTATTCTTGTAGAGAATAAAATGCAGAAGATGATACGATATATAGTACGAGTTTATTATGAGGGTAAAAATTACTTTGGTTATCAAAGGCAACCAAATGTATCTACAGTGGAAGAGACATTACTACAAGCACTCATAGAAACAGATCATATTATATCAGCACAAAAGAATTGGTTTATTAGTGCAAGTAGAACGGATAAAAACGTAAACGCCATAGGCAACATAATTGGCTTTAATTCAGAAAAGGAGATAATTTTAGAGCAAATAAACGCACAACTTCCTAAAGATAATTCAATTGTATGTTGGTCTCATACCAAAGTCAAAAAATGTTTTTCCCCTAAGCACAGTTTGAAGAAGAAATATTGGTACTTAGCAGAAAAAGGGAACAATGAGGACGAAATAGAAAAATCAATAAATAAAATGCAGAAAATTTGTTCACTTTTCGAAGGAATAAACGATTATAGACTCTTCTGTAAAAATGACCATCGCAATACAATTAGGGAAATTGAACAAATTAACATTAAGGAAGAACAAAATTATATATTATTTGAATTTGTTGCCCAGTCCTTTCTATGGGAACAAGTTAGAAGAATTGTAGGATATGTTATGAATTATTGGGGACTATCTGATGAATTACAAAATACAAAAGCACTCCTTCATACAAGAACAGATATTGATAACTTGAACATACAACCTGCTGACCCCAATAATCTAATTCTGGTAGAACATTATTATGAAGATGTAAAATGGGTTGTCAATGATAAAGCATTGAAAATCATTAAAGAAAAAATCAATGATGTTTTAAGAAAAATAAAAAAAGAAGAGGTACAAAAAAGACTGATTCTGGGGTACATTAGAGATTTAAAAATATAGGAATGTGGTTAATTCCTACTATTCTTTATCAGCTTCTTTTACTAATTTCGCTAAGAAAGAGGTTAATTGGATATTGCTAGAAGCACCTTCTGAAATACGAAAATCAATTTCAGCTAAAAATTCGGTAATCCCCAGCTTTTTGCTATCAGGAATAGAAAGAAAAGATATTTCTCTATAAATTTGGTGTGTTACATCTGTTCCAGATAGCCCATATTGTAGAATGAGGTTCTGTAAAACCGCTCTAGATTTTTCAAATTTCTTGCTTAATGCAAGATTAAGCATCTCCTTAATCCTTTCAGGATCAGCGTGTCCTACGGTTTGTAATACAGTTACTCGTTCCACTGATTTACCTGCGGCTGCAGTGGATTGCAGAATGTTGACAGCTTTTCTTAAATCTCCTTCTGATATGTAAAGAACTGTATTCAGTCCTTCTTTATCATACACTAATTTTTCATTATCACATATGTATTTGAGAAATTCTCGAATGCTATCTTCATCAAGTGGTTTAAATCTAAATATTGCACATCTTGATTGAATGGGTTCTATTATCTTACTTGAATAATTGCAAATTAAGGCGAATCTACTTGTTTTCACATATTTTTCCATTGTTCTTCTTAAGGCATGTTGAGCTGCAGAAGTCAGGTTATCTGCTTCATCTAAACATATTATCTTGAATGGAGTGTTTCCATAAGAAGCTGTACGGGCAAATTCCTTTACTTTAGTTCGTATAGTATCAATTCCACGATCGTCTGAAGCATTCATTTCTAGAAGATTACGAGAAACATTTGTGTGACCATATAAATCATTAGCAAGAGCTAAAAGAGCCGTTGTTTTGCCTGTGCCGGGAGGTCCAGCAAGTAGTAAATGAGGAAGGTTCCTTCTTTCGACAAATCCTTTTAGACGTATTATAATGTCTTTGTGACCCTTCAAATCATCAAGAGTTTTAGGTCTATATTTTTCTGTCCACATTACATCATATTTATGGGTCATTTTCTCACATCACCAACTGTAAGTTTTTTCTATTTAAAGTTATTATGTATGTGTGTCAAAATTATTAACAAATAATCTCTTTTTCCAAATTTTCTGCATTTCATCTTGAAAGTGTTGATTTATTCAAAAAAAGTGGTGTTGATATACTAATTAGTAATTAGGATAGTGCAAAAACTAAAGGGGTGATTTCAAATTGAAAAAAGGCGGAATAAGAGAATACAAAGTCAAAGGATATGAAGTAAAAATTGCAAATGATGGCAATTACCTGATCTATAGTGCAAAACCCGAGTATGATTTTGATCAGGACCCATTAGTATTCACGGAATTATCCTCAATAGTTTTCAAAAATAAGAAAAGATTAGGGAAAAAAATACTAAAGTTTGATGAGTTAGTTAGTGTATTAAAATCAATATTTATGTGGAAAGTATTAGAAATTAACAATTTGCTAACAAAACCAGATTTATTTGCGGAATTGTTTATCCACAAATTAATAAAACTAGATAAGATCATTCCATTATTTCTGGATGATGGGGTAAATGAGATATATATGGATCAAATGAATGCTCCAATATATGTTGATCATAAGATATTTGGTAGGTGTAATACAAGGATAGTTTTAGAAGAAGAAGAAATAAGAAGCCTACTAACCAGACTGAAATTAGAGCACCCTATTACTGTTACAACAAAGAAACCATCACTCAAGATTGAGTTTAAAACTAATGACTTCCACATGAGAATTTCAATGGATTTCCCCCCATTATCTCCAAATGGTCCTACCTTCAATATTAGAAAATTCCATAAGGACCCATTAAAAATGGTTGATTTGATAAAACTGAAAACCTTACCTTCATTCATTGCAGCTTACTTAGTTGAAGTTGTTAATGATAGGAAAAACATAACAGTCATTGGAGAACCAAACTCAGGGAAAACAACATTAGCGAATGCCATAGACTTGTATACACCAAAGCACTGGAGGAAAATTGCAATAGAGGACGCTATTGAATCAATAAATCAAACAGAGTTAGGTTACAAACAATTATTAATTCAAGTGGATTCCTTTGAATCTAATAGATCTTTATACACTAAAACATCGGAGATTCTGAAACTTCTTCATCGATCACCTGATTGGATATATTTAGGGGAAATCCAATCGAGTGAGCACACAAAAGCCATGTTTGAAGCATTAAATGCTGGTTTAAAAGGTATACAGACAGCTCACGCCGACTCTGTTGAAAAGATATTAAGAAGATGGGAGAATTTGCACAAAATTTCAGTTACAGACTTTCTGTCTCTAGAAACTATTATAATCATGAAACGCGAGATACTGAAAAATAATTTTATTAGAACCATTGATGAAATCTATGAGGTTAATACAAATAATCCACAAAAAGATGAGAAATATGGTTTTTTAACAAAGGTTTACGACTCTTCTTGGAAGAAGAAAAGAACAATAGAGACCATAAAAGAAGAATCGTTCATTAAAGAGAAAATTGATTCAATTATTGAAAAAGAGATAAGTTTTCAACATCACATTGAGAAGAAGAAAAAAGAGCAACTATTAATGGTGAAGTAAGTGGGAACGAGGTGTTTTTCATTGATACAAAGAACAATGCAATTCAGTATAATACCAAAAGAATTTCTTTACAGAATCACATTAGGTAAAATAAGAAAACACTCAGAAGATTTCATATCAGAAAACGATTTGGTAAAACTAGTGGTGCTATGTAATCTTGCAATTCTTAGTTTTTTTGTTTCGATGTTACTCTGTTACTTTCTAATTCAAATAAACTTTATTTTTACGCTGATTGTTTCTATTGCAATTTCACTTGCTCTCTTCTTTGTTGTTAGTGATTATGTTAGATCAGGTATATTAATGAAACGCAGATTGTTTGACGAGGTAGCCTTTCTAATTATAAATACACTCTCAATTAATATGAAATCAACACAATCTTTACCTCGCTCCATTGAATTACTTCTGAAGAAAGGAACAGTTGATAATTTTTACAAAAAATACTTTGAAGATATGATCTTCAATCTGAACATTGGAGCTGATGAAAATCAAACAATTGACGAAAATTCAAAGATGTTTCAAAACAAAAAGCACAGATATGCTTTTCAGAGTCTAAAAAATCCAGATTCTTTCATAGAAACCGATCCTGATTTCTTAACCAGAATAAAAAGAGAAATTAAGTTGATTGAGGATAATATGGTCATCTTTGTCGCAATCTCGTGCCTATTACCTTTGGTTCTTAGTTTGGTTTTATCACTTATAGTATCACCAACTTCACCAACATTGCTGCTTTTTCCATTACTTTATGCAGTTTTTGGAACCGTAACGCTTAGATTAATTCAAGACAAAAGCATGGGAGAAAAGAATGTATAAACTATCATTTCCAGACAATATCTTACTCCGCGAAATAGCAAGCCAAATGGAAAAAGGAGAGAATCTTGAGAGAGCTATGTTCTCTATTGAAGATTTTCCTAGTGAATTACTTCTAAGAATTCAACTTGGGGAGGAAATCACCGATATTTTCTCATCACTGAAATTAGATTATCCTGAGATAATTAATCTGTTTGCATCAGCATCACAAGATGATACTCAGGAGATGATAGAACGACTCAAATCAACGGCAAAACTCATTAAAATGCGTGAAGAAGCACTTGAAGAGAGAAACGATTTGTTAAAGGTACATAAAAGAAGGATGAAGATAATACGTTATGTCACTCTAATAACGATAGCCATGATAGCCGGTTTCTCTCCCTTGTTTTCTAATTTCTATTCATTAATTAGTACCAGAGATTTCTCGTTTTCTTTTTCATTTACTATATGGTCATTTTTGTCATTTTCCTTTTTAGTAATCAATTGTCTAAATAACTATTATTTACTGAAAATGAGTAATGAAAAACGTATAATCATTAAAGTTGTAATTGTATTTATTCTTCATATAGCAATTGTATTAATAGTACAAACTTTCTTTTCGAGCTTAATTCGATTCTAAAGTAGAGGGATTTCATTTCTTTCCTTATTAGGCATCATTCGAAACTTGAAGAAAGTCTTTTGCTAATTTCAGTGATTATTTCATCATAATCATAACTAAACATAAATTCTGCATGATCTCGGATGGTAAATTCAGCAACATTAGTTGATTGAGCAACTAGTTTTTGAGTTAGAGCTGAAGAACTGTTAAGTTTCTTTGATAGAAGTTTATCAGCTACGTAAGCAGAAGCTGCAGAAAAAGGATAAGGACGTTTTCCTCCACGTTCAACATAAGGGATACTTTCCAGAATTCGTAAACAGAGTAGTTGAAGCATTTTTTCATACACATAAACATCAATAGAGTATTTTTTTTCTATCCTTTCTTTTATTGGAGAATGGCGACATATAAGAGAACATACCCGGAAAACATATTCTTCACTCCTTCTTATGTTTGAAGAGGGAGATTTAATGTTTAAATCTTGCATCAAACTAAGTAAATTTTTACCTAAAACTCGGTGACCCAATTCTCTGTATGTTCCAACTATCTCTTTGAGAGTTAAAGGACAGTTATGTTTAAATTCACGGACACTAAGGAGAAAAGACAAAGCAGATAATAGGACATGATTTGTTATTTTACCTTTATGTTCCTCCTTGTATTTGTGATATAGAAACAAAGAACGATTTCGTATTTTTTCAGAAACATGAAGTCTCGCGAATACTTCATTCATTATTTTTATTGTCCTGTAGTCGGTTTCCTTCCCTTTAATCGCGCCTGGGATATGATAATAATTTTTGAATTTTCTAAATTTAGATTGAGTGTTTTGATCCAATAGTGATCCATTAGCGTCTCTAAACATGTATTCTTCTACAGTTCCAATAGAGGAACCTAGTGAACTCACAACGGCTAATCTGTTGTTTATAGCAGTATACTGTTGGCTCTTGTGTTGATTACTTTTGGATATGGACCCTAATTGAAAAGAAGATGCATCTAGGACCGAATCGTGAACCAAACCACAGTTCTGGCACACGTATAACCCATTTTCTTTAACTATTCTTGACTTACACTCATCACACATATAAGCTTCCATCTGACTCAGAATAACAATATAGATAAAACTATTCAAAATTTTTAAGATTGAAATAAAGTTTGAGCAACTGTCACATTAAATTCAATATATTAAGAGCTCAACTATAACTGATAATTTCAACAAAAAGAGACAGTTAACCGAAAGTATTCAAGCATACTAAAATATAATAAACAGATAAACATCCATAACAGAAGGATATTCAATAAGCGAGGGCAAGTTCTAAAAGCAAGGGAGAGAGTGTAAAAAATGTGCGGTTTTTAATATATTGTTAAGATAAACATATAAGATGAAATACAGAAAATTGCTATTTGTTATACTGGTCTTTGTTAGTTTATCTACGATTAGTCAAGGTTCCTTATTAATGGATGATGGAATAAGTGATTACGATAATTGTCAAAACAATGATAAAGTGGAAGAAATTACAGTAAATGGTAGTATAGAAGATTCTGTTCATGGAAATAGTTATAGAAAAGATACAGTCTCTAATGTTGAACAAGGTTTTAGTAGCTCAGAGGATGTCTGGGAGGAAAATAATATCTCATTTACCGAGACCCTTGCTAGTTTTAACCCAAATGTGAGTCTTGAAGCAAAATACACAGGGCAACAAATTGTAGGCAAAATTGAAGATGGGGATTCAATTATTGCAGTTCCAGGTCAAGGAATATATAATCTTGAGGGAGAAATTGTAAATATGAAAGCACAGTATATACAGAATCCTGGGGCTGAAGTACAAGAATCATTCTATTCAGAGAATGTCATACAAGCAGGTCTGAGTATAGAAAGAGCTTTGGATCCAAGGAGCATAGAAGGAGATAACGTTTGGAAATTTTATTCAAGTAATACAGAGACAATGACCTATTCGTTATATCAAGAAAGCATCGAATTGTACCAAACAGATACGCGCATTAGTTACAACTATCTATTAGAATCTAATTCATCTTTACAAAATGTCATAAATTCTTCTCTGATTTTTGATATTGTTTTTGATACTTGCAGAATCATGGTAATACATTGGCACCATACAGATATTGACCCACCTGAAATTGGAGAGAATACAACCATACCATTTGTGGTTTATCGACTTTTAGAAAACAGTAGTTGGGATGATCAATGGAACTTCTATTCCCTTGAGATATCAGATCTTTTTGATCAGGGAGATCCCTATATCCCCACGATTCTTAAATCCATAGGCATTTATGTCATTTCGCCTGAATATTCAGAATGTTCTCTCCTTATTGATGATTTTAGAGTAACTTCATCTGTATCGCCAGAAGATATAGATCTTAAAGTAAACGATTTTTCTGTCAGTTCAACTAGCATGAATTCAGGAACTGTGGACATTGACGCACATGTAGATGAGACAAATCTAAATAATGAGATTGATTTGAAATGGAATCATAATTCAAGTTTCGAAATGAAATCCGAATACATTCTAAACATAACTGGGGTAATTAAAATACCATTCAGTAAAAACACACAGACTGAAAGTGATACCACAATTTCATATACGATAACTACAGATCAAATAAGTTCAGAAATTAGCCAAATCAACATCACTTATCCTGAATATTGGGTTCCAAATGTGAACATAGATAATTTTCAGATTCAAAATGTCGAAAATATAAACGAAGATCAAGCCGTCTTAACTTTGCTAAAGATTGGTTCCACCACTAATCTCACTTGTCAATTTACCATTCAGAATTTCATAAATAAAACAATGTTTTCTGAACTAACAATATTTGAGATACTAAATGCGACAGTTGAATTCAGCCAGCCAATAGATGAAATATTAGTTTTCGCATTTTGGTCAGGAATTGAAAATGGTTCTATGAGAGGTTATATCACAAATGAAACAATGAATCTAAATTTTCCTTCGTGGGTGCATAGTGGTACATATGATGTAACATTTATTGTAATAGATGTAGACAATATAGGATTTACAAGCACAACAATCAATTTAATCAGATTACCATCCAAACTAATAGTCTTAGATCAAATTGAAATACCACAATTCGCGCTTCAAATAGTATATATCAGTTATCTAGATCTGGATAGCGGACAATCTATAGAGGGATCGTCTCTTATTGTATATTTAGACAATGAAGAAATTCCAGTAGAAGACAATGGAAATTCGTTTAAGCTTTATTTATCAGCGTTTTATCTTGAATTAGGGGAAGTCAAGCTAGACATATTTGCTGCTTCTCAAACTCATGCCACAATAATAGAATCAATAGAAATCAATGTTATGGAAAGTACTTTAGCAGCTTCATTTGTGTATACAAAAATGGATTCGCTATTATACTACCAATTTGATTTTTGTGTTACTGCAAATAACCTCCCAGTTGGCAATGCACCAGTTAGGATAGAAGTAGAAACAATTGGTACTATAACAGGAATAACGGACAGTTTAGGTGGATATTCCTTTGAAATACAATTACCACTTAACCAAAAGGAAATCAATGTAAATTGTTCAGTTATTAACAAATATAACCCAATTTTCACTGAAACTTACAAAATACAATTTAGCGATTTGCAAGCAGATATAACCCAAGAAGGAGAAGTAAGAGCCAATTCTGATAATATAACTTTGAGGTACACTATACAATATCCAGAAAATCATGACAGATGGTTTGTTATTATTGAAGAGGAGATGACTCCAATCATAAATGCCTATATAGAAGCAGATACCTTACGAATCCCAGTCTATTGGGATGATAACGTGATTTATTGGGAAACTGAAACTGAAAAAAGCAACGAAGACCACAGATTAATTGTGGAGACCACAGGTCCAGAGGTTTCAACTAGTATTGAAGAAGAAAATGGTGAAATAAGAATACATTTCATTATAGATGCAAGAACTAAAAGTTATACAAACATCTCTCTTGTTTATTATTTAAATGAGAGTTATGTTACTTCTAAGTATACATGGCAGATTTTCTCAAGCAGAGAAGAAGATGTAACAGAATTGTATGGACTGCAAATAAATGATCTTTATATTTTATTATCTAATGTTGATATAGCAAAAGGAAGTTATTTGGTACTAGATTTAGTTGGGGTTAAACAAACAAATACAAACACAATTACAAACATAGTAATACCAGTTGTTTCAAGTTCTAGTGTATTATTGGGTGCAATAGCAACAATAGTGAAAGTTTACAATAAGAAAAAGGGTATGATATTAGAAATATAAAGAAATCATTCCGTTTCTTCTTCTTTTCCAATACTAAAGGCATGATAAAATAATGCAAATACAATTCCTATAATAATTAAAATGATAGACACGGTTAGTAATACAGTGAAATCCATCGCAACCCGTTGAAGCAGTCATGTAACTATTAATAAGCTTTTCTACATTAAGCCAAATATTAAAATGAATAAATACTCAAAATATTTATAGAAGGAGGATAAAAAGGTATTATTCGGTGAATAGCTGTTTGACCATATTTTTAGCGGCTTCTTTATATCTTACTTCCTCAATAGATCTGGCTATGATTTCTAGGCTGTTGATATACTGATTTTTGTTGACTTTACCACTAATTATTAATTCCGAGTTCTCAAATCCTTTATTTCTCAAAATAGAGTAAGGGGCCTTCTCTGATTCTTGCTCATCTACCATCCTCGAAACAGCATCTGCTGACATGCCGATTATCATTTCTGCTAATTTGCCTGCACATAGAATGTTGACATTTCCTGTTCCATCATTCACAATAAATGAAAATAGAATTCGGTTTATAGGTTTCTCAACCGCACCATGCTCTTTACAAACGTAAAGTTTGTCTTGTTTATTAACTTTCTTTTTACATTCTGGGCATGAGGAATAAACAAACTGTGTTTCATTAAGTTTCACAACCGTACCTTGAATTGTAACAATTTCATCTTCTTTAATATCTTCAATATCATTAATCATATGAATTTGGGATCCAAGGTTTGATATTGTTGAACTAGGTACGAAACCCTGTGGTGTCATGTCATTGTGAATAGCTTTTTTTAAAAAAGAATTTCCTGTAATGATGAGTTCGTGTCCATATCCTGAATCTTCCTTTACCTTTGCTTGGTATATTTCAATTCTCTCTCCACCCCCCAGATTTGCTAATTTTTGCACATTATCTCTCCAGCAAGTAATTTTGATTTCCGCAGTTTGATCATTAATCTTAAATCTTTGTAATTTGATAGTTTCGTTCTCTTTTGTTGTAATTTCTTGCACAGGGTTAAATTCTGTTATAACACCCCTTACATTTACACTTATTTCAGTTGGAGTAATGTCATTAAGGTTAGTGAATTTTACTTGATATTGTTTAACAACATCAATCTCAACTTCTTCAAGATCAACTTGTGTTTGGTTTCCACAATGAATTTCGATGTCTGTAATCCTTCCCTTTCGAGTGTTTCCATTGATGATACTTAATATTTTGTCAGTGTCTTTAGAATCAATCAATGCTGTTTTGTCGTCCCACAGAACAATTCTCATTAAACAAGAATCATCTGAAATTATTATGTTTTGTACTTTTCCTTTATTTTGTGCTTTTTCTTTGCTTCCAGTTTGACGCGAAAATTCATGAATTGGATATACTTTGATTATTAAACCTTTAACTGAGATGAGTTGATTGATTTTGGAGATTTCATTAAGTTTCGAAACTTTAAGACTTTCCTTAGAAATTGTTCCTACAAGGCCTTTCTTCACGATAAAATCAGCTTTTGTTTCTTCTTTTGTGAAATTTGTAAACCTGTTTGAATGAAGTTCAATTAAACCTTTCAAACCTATTTTTGATGACAAACCAATAACACTAACGATATCCCCTAATTCCAAATCCTTTACTTGAGAAGATTTTTCATTCCAGAAATTCACAAGAACTTCTCCAGTTTCATCTCCGATTATCAAGCCCCGCTTTGTTCCTTTAGAACCATCTTTACGCTCAAATTCGAGGATATCATCAACCTGTGTAATTTGTCCTTTAATTGAAACATCTACTTCACTTCCCTTTATTTCATTAATCTTAAAGAAAGAATCCTTAGACTCAGGTAAATCTTCATTTTTAATTCCTGAAGGCCTAATCTGAAGATTACTTCTGATACCTAGATGTACTTCTGTTGAACCATCCTTTACTTTTCGAGTATATGCTCCTATTATGCGTATTGGATCACCCAAACTGCAATTTCCTTTCTGAAATTCACCAGCTTTCTGGTCCCAGAATACAACACGGATAGTACCAGTTTTATCTTCCAAGATTATGGATTGAAGCACTCCATCCGAACCATCTTTCTTCTTAAATACAAATTGATCATAAATTCTTGTTATTCTTCCAAGTAAATTAACGTTGGTTATTTCTGGTACAAGTTGATCTACATTTATCATGGGGGGAACTGTAACCTTGGGTTCAGAAGAGAGATCAACGCCCATTTCCCTTGCAACAATGTGAGCAGCTCCCAAAGCAGTAACAAACTCGCCCAATTCATCCATTTTATTGTTGATTAACTGATTGATTTCTTCTTTTCCTAATCCAGCTTCTGATGATATTATATTTACAATATCCTTTAATGAGCGTTGATTCGACATATGATGACAACAACTATTTGTTTGTATAAGTTTTACGATTGGCATGCGAAAGTGTGGGTAAATCAAGATTTATGTCTAAATCCTTTATTTGCCTGTCAATCACTTGAAAAACCTCAGCATGGTGACGTAAACGTGAATAAATGTATTTGAAATCAGACATAAAAATCGATAAATATGAAAACCAACTAATGTCTCCGAAATCATCATGAATCTGATAAACACGAATAAAAGGAACTCTTGTGTATAGTTCTACTAATTCAGATTTAGAAATTATTACCACTTGAAGTAAATCAGGATTTTCTACAACCATGCAAGGTTGAATTATTTTATCTTCCACAAATTTGGATTTTACTCTAAACAATGTTCTAGCAGAAACGTCATGTGATTCTGCAATGGTTTTGATGTCAGGGCGTTTGAAATCAAGTTCACAATTACGTAATAGATGAGGGATATAGGGGTGTTTTTCTGAGGAAACAATTTTCAGTTCAGCGCTTGTAGAAGAATCAGAGAAATACTTTTGTTTGGTAAGAGAATCATCTTTCCAATCTTGAATTGATATCCCTTTGTTTAAAATGTCTGGATTGAAGTACATTTTCTTTTCTCTAACATAGTAAAAAGAAGGACCATGTTTCTTTCGCGACATTATCCCATGAGTGATATTCAAATCCGGAAAGAGCAAGAATCTATCAATAAGTACAGCATTTTCTCCAAGATTATCAGAACGATTAAAAGAGAAAAATTCATGTAAATTAAGTGACTTGTATGAAATTAAGCTACCAAGATAAACACCACGAGCATTCAAATGCTTTAATGTTACACTAACTTTTTTCTCGGAGATACCCAAATCTTCAGCTAGTTGTTTATAAAGGGAAGAGGGGTTTTTTCCAAGTTTCTCTATTATCTTTTTTTGTAGAAAATTGAGGTCCAAACGAGATTTAGTTTGAAAGAGCGTTTGCTCGAAAAACTTGATAACCTCACTCAAAGTCATGTTTCGTGAGTAGATGATATTATGAAACTTCCTCAATTCAGCCCAAAAATTCCTGAAATCTACAAATCGCCAGAATTCATTAGCATCAACCTTAGTATTGCTAAAAAAACATCTAGTAAAGACATCTGTAATCTTTGATTTTACTCCGGAAGAAAATTTGGGAAAACTATCACGGAAGAGATTAGTAACTTTCGTTTTAGAGAAATAGCCAATTAATAAACGGAAATCTCTAACTTCAATAGATCCATCCAGTAAAGAGGAAATTAGTTTTGATTCTTTAGCATTGTGTATGTCAGTTTTTTTATTTTCCATCATTAAACTAAGTAAAATTGAATATTTATACTCCACTTTTTATTGTTAAGACGATATCGCTTACTTCACCTTAAATTCAGTTTTCTTGTTAATGCGGTATTTGTACAATAAAACCGAAAGCCCAAAAATTATCACTGAAACACCAACCACAATTAAAGCGTAGCTCCAGAAGGGTAGCAATGGCAAAGCAGGTAATTCAGGATGAGGAGTGTATTTTAGAAGCCATAAAATTGTATTCTTCCATAAGTCCAAGTTTTGTTCCTGATCTATCCATTTTTCATCTTCAGCAATTTCAAAATCACTAAACATAATTGTTGAACCAGATATGACAAATCTTGAGTTGGCCACAGTTTGGGCTAATAACCAAGTTAGAAAACCTGTTGCTGGATCTCTGAATATGTGATAAGATTCATCTACAGAGTAAGTTGTTTCGAGAGTTCTACCTATTGCTTCCTCTAGAAGTTCATTTCCCAATTCAATTGAAGCAGAGTAGACTGTTAAATTTGAGATTTCGACTTCTTGCTCAAAGATTGTATGCTCATTTTCATAGTTTGTTAGTGAGAGGAAGGTGTTATTTTCATAAACGTGGAAGAAATCATCTATTAATACAGTAGAATTAGCAATAGCACTTGTTCGTATTCGAGCAGTGGTTAATGCTGAATCTCTCTCATTAAGTAAAGCATTAATTGCTACAGGGTTTCCTGTTACATTTTCATTATAGGATAAAGGATTGCATAAAGCAAAAAGAGAACCTCCAAGTTCCATGAAATCGAGAATAGCTAATCTTTCAGAAGGTGATAAATTGTCTTCCTCTTCTAATCCAGGATTCGTCATTATAAGTAAATCTACACCTTGAAGATTGGTAGAGTTGAACTCTGTTTCATTATTATATATCAACTTTATTTTGATTTCAACTCTTTCTTCGGTTTCATTGTTGTATATTACTAATTCATTAAGTGAGCTAAGAGCGGTGCTCATAAATTCTCGATCAAAGAATTGTCCATGATATTCATCATACAGTATAACATATTCAATAGTAATATCAGCATTGATAGGCATAGACGAAAATAGATTTGTCATTGCGAAAAGATAGATAAACAGTAATACAAATGAACGCTTTTTCATAATATATCGAATCAGTTAATTTGTTAGGAATTTAAAGATAGTATATTTAGACTTTTCGCCCTTTGTGGATTTTATCGTGAATATGAAGCTTCTACATAAAACACAACTTTTAAAAATTTCAGTCGTCGCACTCTATTAACAGGCCTCGATAGCTCAGTTGGTAGAGCGTTACCTTGGTAAGGTAAAGGTCAGGGGTTCAATCCCCCTTCGAGGCTCCAAGGTTATTACAAAGGCAAAGACTTCTCATTTCTTAAGATTTAAAAATAATGAATTTATTACGAATTTTGAGGAACGTAAGAACATGGTTCAATTTATTGAGAATTATGATACAATAATAGATTTGGCGGTACGATTCATTAGAGATGAGGTAAACAATTCACAAACAAGTGGGGTAGTCATAGGACTAAGTGGTGGTATTGATTCTGCAATTATTGCACATTTATCAGCTGTCGCGCTTGGGAAGGAGGCAGTAGATTTAGTTCACTTACCTGAGGAAGAGCTAGATAGCATCCATACAGAAGACGCGCGAGCTGTTGCCCATGATTTAAACATTCCTTTAAGGATGATAGAAATTTCACCAATGCTTGATAGTGTATTTAAGTTGCTACCAAATATTGAAGATAATACTTTAGCTAAGGGAAATTTAAAAGCAAGAGTTAGAGCAGTTATTCTATATTCTATAGCAAATATTGATAACAGACTAGTAGCAGGAACATCAAATAAATCAGAAATATCAATTGGTTATGGAACAAAATTTGGTGATTTAGCAGCGGATATGTGGCCAATAGGAGAGTTATATAAAACAGAACTGTATGAAGTTGCTGAAAAGTTGGGTGTAAATCAAAAAGTCATTACAAAACCTCCAACAGCAGGTTTATGGAAGGGGCAAACTGATGAAAAGGAAATTGGAGTATCTTATGAAAAACTTGACAAGTTTCTAATTGGATTAGAAAACAATAGAAAAGAAGAATTTCTCGCTAAGAAATTACAGTTAAACGAAGAACAAATCGCTCGTATTAAACAACTTATCTCAAGTAGCCATCATAAGAGAAGAATGCCAAAAACACTCTCAATAACCAGAAAGTAACCACAAATAAATGGAGAATTTGAGGGTATATTATAATATGATTTTTTGAGGAGTATATAATGTTTCATGTAAATATCATATTGATTTTAATGGTTACTGACATTAGCAACGATATTATCCAAAACCTTCTTTCAATTCTTAACACTGTATTAGTCTACATTGCAAAACTAGGAATGTTGATAGGTATTATGATTTCAACCGAAAAAGCCAGTAAAGCTATTCTCTATAAGGAAAGAAGATGGAATGGGATTGCTATTAGTAAGGGGTTGGGTCTTATACTTTTCTCATTGATTCTGTACATTTTAGTTATGTAAATCAAATTTTTCATGTTTTTATTCACTATAAAAGCAAAAACACGTGTTTATTAAATGAAAAATTTTTAGTAAAAGGTTTAATATAGATAAAACAGCACTAATCTTGTATAAACAGAAAAATATGTGATCAAGTTATGCTTTCAAAATTTCTTGAAAAATCAACAGTATCAGATGGCATTACACATATAGCAGGTCCGCCAAATTCTGGAAAAACAACAATTCTCTATCATCTTTGCAAAGGGCTGAAAAAAAGGAAAAAGGCGCTAATTCTAGATTGTGAAATAAATTTTAGCGCTAGAAGGCTTCGTGAAATAACTCTAGGAAAAGATATTGATTTTAAAAATATAATACTTTTAAGAGCATTAGATAAAGCGAATCAAATAAGAATTCTAATGAAATTACACAGTTTCTTTAAGAAAGAAAAACCCCTTTTTGTTGGAATAAATGGGTTTACAAATCATTTCAGATTCAGCTCTTTAAATGCAAATGAAACGAAATGGAACAAATCATTATCTCTCCAAATGGCTTATTTACAAATGGTTAGTAGAAAACTTAGCATACCTGTGGTATTAACAAATCAAGTTAGTGTGTTCAGAGAAAATAATCTGAAAATAGTACGTCCTTTCGCTAATTCCATTATAACAAATTACTCAGATAACAACATCATGCTTGAACATGTTAATAAGAAACTATGGAAAGCAAAGTATGAGAATCAAGAGATGTTTTATACTCTATCATCTCAAGGCATTGAACTTATGACATGAATCTTGTACCAAACTCTTTGAAAGCCCCTGGGACACATCACAGGGACGCCCCATCACCCCCTACATTGTTCACATCTCCTCGCAAGAATGCTTACATACTTGATCCTGAAGATGGAGATGAAAGTGTAATGCCAGTATCTTTGTTTGTTTTATTTTTAAATCAAGAGACAACAAAAGGACATATTGGGAAGCTCCAATTATAAAATATAAAAAATATGGAAAGAAGTTCTAACTTTTTGCATTAAATAGTAGAAGGATAACAACAAACCAAACAATTATTAACACTGATGCAATTAATTCAACTTTTTGAGCTGTATTGACATCAAAAGCATATTTTGTTGCATGTTCAAAAAGGTATAAACTTGCTGCAGCAAATGAGAAAACGAATCCTGCTACAATACCCTCTATTAGATACTGTGCATGTTGATTAGGGGCAATAAATATCGGTGAATTCCCGTCTGATCCTATACTAATGAGGGTCTCACTATTTACAATGTCATATGCTCCACCAGCAAAAATATAGAAAACAACCGCATAGACCAATATGTAGAGAACACTACGAGGGATTCGTGTTGGTATTCGAATTGAAATTTGATGCAAACTGAAATTTGGTCGTCTAATTCCGGGAAAAATCCACGGTAGCTTCTTTGCCATTTTTATCTATCGTTCGAAAACAACACACTATTTTAAAGATTTCGACAGACAATAGACCAAAAAAATATATTGTAGAAAGTGACATGTAAGCGTATAATTTCTAATGTGAATAAAAAAAGACCAAAGAGAGCGCACTTAAAATGCTTCATCTCTTTATTCTTACTTTCTTTTCAAGAGGATATATAACAAAGCGACCAGGTGATCTTTCAACGTATTTCATTAGATATTTTTCAACCACAAAAGATGAAACGCCTAATTTTAGAGCTATCTCACTGAACTCTTTTTCTAATGTATCCTCATCTATTTCCTCAAGATACTCAGAAAATGAAGTTTCAAAGGATTCAGAATCTACAAAAAACTGTTGTTGCTTTATCACACCAGAAATTACTCCTTCGTCTATCATTTTTTGAATAAAAAGCAGTATAATAGACGTTTCTAACCCAAGTTTTGAGCTCATCTGTATAAGGTCATGTTCATCGCCTTTTGTTAAATTAGCAATAAAATGATGTTGAAGATATCTGTGAGTATAGAAGGCCTTTTTGCCAATTATACCTTTTTCAATGTGTTGTAGAAGGTTATCTAAAATATTATCTTTCAATTTCCATCGTTCTTTTAGTTCAAGTAATTCAATTGTTCCAATGTTCTTTATTTTGTCCTTCAAATCATCTAAGTTGTCTTCATCAATAGACAGAAACAGCATTCGTTCGCTAAGCAATACACCATGCAATTCTTTGGATGATTGGAGCTTATTGACAACCTTATATCTTTGCTGAAATGATAATTTAGAAGAGATTTTCTTTAGATTAACAAAGTTCTTATTTTCTAGCTTCTCATGAAGAGCAATAACAAATTTTTTCTCTTTGGAGATAAATAGCTCTTTAATTTTAACTAAGAGAGATGTCATGATACTCGAGAATATCTATTTCTATTTCTTTATAAAATATTGCGTTTAATTCGATAATAAGCCCAATTTAATTTTAAAAAGAAATTGTGGAGTTTATTTAGCTTGTTCATGTAAAAATATAGATGAATATGTCAATTACTGAAAGAATTTCTTCAGGCATTGAAGGATTAGATGTATTGTTGCAAGGTGGAATAATTAAAAATTCAATAAATTCCATCGTAGGAAGCAGCGGTACAGGGAAAACAACTTTCGCTCTAGCCTATATTTACCAAGGGTTACTTGAAGGAGATCATACGCTTTACCTGTCTTTCGAAGAGACACCATCTAAACTTATAGCAGGAGCAGAAGCTTTAGGAATGAAAATTAGGGAAGTGTCACAGAATTTTACAGATCTTATACACCTTGTGGAGAGCGAGAAAATTGTTGAATTTATGACTAACATACTTCCTGCTTTAGCTCAAAAACTTAAGCATAAAAATGTTAGGCACACAAGAATAATTTTAGACCCACTTACTCCAATTTTATGGGAATTCCCATCTGAAAAAGAACAAAGAAAGGTTTTAACAAAAATCTATCAGCACCTAAGTTCGTTAGGTACTGTTCTACAAACAGTTGAAGAACCTAATGCGTTTGGACAAACAGATATTGGAGCTATGGAAACAAGAGTTCCAATTTATCTATCAGATACAGTAGTCCACATTCAAAATCTTGGATTGGGAGGCAAATATAATAGAACATGTAAAATTATTAAGTCTAGAAGAACAGCCCATCATGAAGGCATTTTCCCAATGCATTTTACTCATGGTCCAGGTATTGCTATTGATACAAGTTCAATTCAGATAGATAATAACGAACCATTGGTTTATGATACTAGATATAATGAATTAATGAAGAAAGTTAAACAAATGTCAAAGGATAAGGACCCAAAAAAGAGAATTATTGCCCAGATAGCTAAAAATCTGCTAAATGATAGACAAGAAAAGGGAGACAAAATTGAGCTTGTAGATGCATTAACCAATCCTCAAATGCTTCAAGAGGTTAAAAAATGAATGATAGCACCGGAATATCCTCAGAGTTGTCTGATTTGATACATTTAGATGATGTTGAGGCAGTCATACTTTTTCGAATAGATGGGAACGTGATTAATTCAGCGTTTAAGGAACAACATTCCAATGAGATTCTCAGAACAATTCAATGGTGCAAAGCTAATGTGGAAAAAGTGTCACTTGAAATGAAAACCAACAACTTGGCTAAAGTAACCTATGAGTTGAACAATTTCTGTGTTCTGTTTTCTGTTGTTAATAATGTTACAATCCTAACAACATTAGCAATTGGAACAGCTAATTTAAGCCTTCTATCTATAGAAACTAAAAGAAAATCAATGTTGATCTCAGTAAATTTGTGAGGAGTTTATATGAAAATAGCTACAGGAACCGCAAGCCACAGATCCATACATCAAGTAACTAAAAACATAATAAAGGATGTAATTGGTGATATGAATGGTACTTCTGATTTCTTATTAGTGGGTTTTACACCAAACTACAGAAGTAAACAAGCCTACAAAGAAGCACTCACAAAATTAAGTGAAGAAAGTGGAACATCAAACATAGTTGGTGGTACATTTCCAGGAGTTGCTACCTCAAATGGATATCCAACAACACAAGGATGCGCTGTTTTGGCAATAAAATCCAGTGATATTCAGTTTCATAACCCTTTCTCCTACTCTAACATTAGAACAAATCCAAAGAAGGGTGCTAAAGTCATTCTGGATTGTCATAAAAAAATCGAACAAAAGAATAAAATGGGACTTTTTCTAACCGCTGGTCCCTTCTTTGAACCAGATGCATATGAACAAATGAAAATTTTGGATACTTTCTTTGCACATAAATTTAAAGGAATGTTCAATATAATTGGAAAAATCATAAATAAAAACATGGGTAAGAATGGATTTGGTACAGCAAATTATGCGGATGAGATTCTATTTATTCTTGCAAAAAATAATATCAGCAATGTAATTGGAGGGGCCACCATTGACTTAGATATGAGAACAAGTTTTCAGTTTGAAGGAACAAATGTATTAAAAGATGCAATGATTGGAACGTTTTTTTCATCGGATAAATTGCAATTTGACATTGACTGGACTTTTGACAAATCGCAAAAATTGAATGATTTTGATGTTTCAGAATTTCTTACAAGTGGATATATACAAAAAATTAACGAAAAGCCTGCTCGTCAAGCATTTCTTGATCTTATTGGAATATCGGAGGAACTGTATAATGAATCATTTGCACGATATGCTAATGCTTCGTTGTTATACTTAGCAGCACTCAATTCAGAGGATGAAGAACATATACCCTATGTTTCAATATGTCAATCAATTTTGAATGGAGTTGTCACCACAATACCAGAAAGGATGTTAAAAAGGAAGAATGTTAATGCAGATTTCTTCACACAATCTGGTACAGGTATCCAAAAATCAGCGTTTGAGTGTGCTATGAAAGCATCTCGGAACATAGAAAAACCACTTTTTGGTATGTTTGTAAATTGTAGTAATAGATTGCTAATTGCAGGAGATAAGATTGAAAAAGAAAATGTTATGATTAGAGAAGCGATTGGAAATGATGTACCTTTTATAACGTTATATTCTGGAGGAGAATTTTCTGTAATAAAGAACAAACCAGTATTTTCAGCTGTTTCTTTACATGGGATGGTTGCTGGTGAAAATACAGGTACCACAAAAAATGTGGTGTTTTAAATATTTATTAGGATATGATATATAATGATAGCTAGACAACCACATAACACTAACCAAGGGAACATATTGAAAGTTGCTGTGCTTGGTTTAGGATCTGTTGGTAAAACGACAATATCCAAAGGTTACACAGGAGAAATGACTGATCCTAATGAAATTTCTATGACTAAAGGAGTTGATATTACCATAAAGAGAATAGCACAATTTGATAAAGCTGTAACTCTGCAGATATGGGACTTTGCTGGTCAAAGGCAGTTCAGATTTATGATAGATGTGTTTCTACGAGGAGTCAAAGGTGTGATGTATGTTTACGATGTAACCGACATTGAAACCCTGCTTGATCTTGGTGAATTTGTTGAACTTACCAGAAATTATCTTAAAAACCATTATTATCCTAAAGTTCCTGAAATTTTAGTTGGAAATAAATTAGATCTGGATAATGTTGAAGTAACGGTTGAAGACATCCATGGTTTTATGAAAACTCATGACATACGCAAACATTTCTTAGTCAGTGGTCTCTTTTCAGCTAATGTTTCTGAGCCATTTGAATATATGGTTAATCAAATTGTGAATAAAGAGGATAATTTAGCAGAAGAACTACTGTCAAAATACTCTAATGTTTAGAAATACCAAAAAGTGATCTAGAATGGAAATGGAAAACCAATTCATAATAAAGGCATTTAACTGTGAAAAATGTGGTAGAATGCTGGAATGTAGAATTGATAAAAAGCAAATTGAGGAATTAAGAGATAGTCAGCTGTTTAATTTCGTTCTGATGCATGCAGAGGATCATACATTAATCATATCAATTGATGGTCGAGGGCAGGTTAGAAGATCAAGGATTGCATCTCTTAGCTCTGATTTAACTATAGAAAAGGACGTTGAATCTTTGGGGGATTATCAAATATTAGAAGAATATAATGATATAGTTGAAGCATTCAACGATTTTCTAAAGAAAACTTAGAAAGAAGAATAAAGATTTAAAAATTTTAAAAGTGTAATTTTTGAAAAAATAAGAAAAGAAAGAATTATCCGAATAAAGCGCTTAAGCCTAAGTCGGTATCTTCTTCAGGTTCTTCTTTAACTTCTTCTTTTTTTGCTGGTGCAGCTGCCTTCTTTGCAGCTCCTGCAGGAGCTGCGGCTGGTGCAGCTGCAGCGGACATAACAGCTGTTTTCAATGCTTCTTCAATATCGACTTCTTTCAAAGCAGCTACTAAAGCTTTGATACGAAAATCATCTGCTGTTGTGCCAGCAGCTTCAAGAATTCCTTTTACTTTTGCTTGTGTAATTTTTTCTCCTAATTCATGTAGTACTAGTGCGGCATATACATATTCCATATTGTTCACCTATCCAAATAGTGATCCTAACCCTAAGTCTTCCTCAGGTTCTTCTTCTACTTCCTTCTTAACTTCCTCTTTTGATTCAGTTTTAACTGTTTCAACAGGCTGAGCTTTTGGTGTAGATACTAGTTTTTCTTGTATTTTATCAGATATTGCATTTGAATCTTGTTCTGCTATTTTAGATGCAACAGACAAAGATCCTTGAACAGCTTTTGATAAAATAAGAGGTAATGATTTACTATTAATTATACCAGCATTTACAGAAAGGTTAAGGGCAAATCGATTAGCATTAGCAATAATTGGTGCAACGCTTTGTTTTGTAATAATTCCAACATTAATTGCAAGATTTAACGCTGAAGAGTAAGCCCATTTGAGATTCTGTTCATACATACTATAGTTAATGATTAAGTCTTTACCTGCAATTAGAGCTCCATCCTCAAAAGCTACAACAAAATTCAATCCTGCTTGAAAGGGTTCAATGTTTAGTCTTCTTAGAAGGAGCGCAACTGTTCTATTAACTCGTTCACCTTCTTTGGTCACTACAGCTTCTTCAGAGATTCTGATTTGACCACCTTCAATCCTAGTTTTCAAGCCTAAAGATTGGAGTTCAGCTATAACAGGGCCTGGAGGAATACCAGTATTCATTGGTCTAATTATAACATCGTTCGGTGCCACTTGTCCTGCTTTTGCAGGTGCTTGAACTTTATTATCATCCATGTAAGAAGCTAATTTATAGGGATTAGTATTAGTTAGTAAGAAAGCACAGGAACCGACTATATGCTCTGTCAATTTTTCAATTCCTTTGATATCTTTTTTAACTTCAGCTAAGGCTAGTTTCATTAAACTATTCTTAGCCATGACAATCTTAGCTTCTCTATGTAAATCTTTGCGAATGTTTTGTACAACTCTTGCATTGATATTGTCAATTTTAACTAAGCCAATAATAGGGTAGGATAGCAATTCTTTTTTGAGATTATTAACTATCTCCTTTTTTTTATCTGAAATTACTGTTGACATTGTGTCACCTACTTTACTTTTATGGCAGGACCCATTGTAGTCTTGATATAAATAGACTTAATGTTATTCCCACCTTTTTCCAGCTTACTCTCTATGTTTCTTAGAACTGAAAGAACATTTTCAGCGATAGCATCACTACTCATGTCAGCTGTTCCAATCCTAGCGTGAATTACTGGTGATTGGCGTAAACGAACTTGAATAGTAGATTTATAATTTTCGATTAGAGGCACAATAGGAGCGTTTGGAGGAACAGGTTTAGGCATCTTTCCTCGTGGTCCGAGAAACTTACCTAGATTTCGTCCAATTAGAGGCATTAATGGAGCGCTTGCTAGAAAGAAATCATACTGTTTAGATATTTTCTTTGCTATTTTTGGATCTCTGCTAATGTTCTCTAATTCTTCTTTACCAATCACTCTTGCTGTTCCAGCTGATTCTGCATCAACAAATTGAGTACCTTCAGCTACTACGCACACCTTTACATCTTTTGGTAACGGGTGTGGAAGTCGTATATCCATTTGAAATCTTTTTGCTGGATCTTGAAGATTAATATCTTTAAGATTTATAGCTATGTCTATAGATTCAACGAATTTACGAGATGGTGATTGCTCTTTCATCTTCTCAATAGTGGTATTAAGTTCTTTATCTACCATATTATCATCCTCTACCACTTCCGTTGTTAAGCTAATCAACGGTCAACGTGATCAGAACTTGATACAAGCAAAATTTGGTCACTTTTAAGTTTTATTAATTGAGAGTATTAAATGAAACAGCTTATGTCATTGTTGTTTGAGTTTGGGGAGAGAATTTCTTAAGAAACTCATAAGCTTCTTGGAAGGTTAAAATCCCGCCTGAAACTAAATCTAACGTAAGACTCTTTACAGTACAGAATGCTAAAAACGAATCATATACTAGATTTCTCTTTTCAGCATAATCTTTGACTATAGATAACAATTGAGCAGGATTATCTAACAGGAAAGCTAGCTCTTTCGAAGAACTGTTTTTAGTAATAATGGTCTTGATTATTTTTGCTCCAATGTTATACTTAATACAATCTCTTCCATGATTTTTCTCTGGACATAATTGTTCACATAACAAGTTTTCAGGTAAGAACTCAGCTGAATTTACAAAATCCATTGTTTCTTTTTCGGTTATAGAATCATCAATACCCTTTTTCTCTGTGTCCTCAATCTTTGCTTGGGATGGAAAATTCCCTAACCTTGATTGAGCACTACTTGAACTCCGTCTCTGGTTTGTTGAACCAAATTTCTTTTTAGCACTCAGATTGTATTTCTGGTAAAGTGAAGTTCTCATTTCTATAAAATTATTGTAAAGTAAGGGAAGGACACTTCTTCCGTATCGTTTAATGATTTTAGAGCGGTATTCAGCAAAACTAATAGGGTCACTTAGTAAGTCAAATGTTCTAATTTTAAGAGGCATTTCTGATCCATCAAAGAAAATAAAGCAATGTTGAGTTGGTAGACTTTGAATTTTGCTTATCTCATCTTCAGATAAATTGATAGATTTACCAATAATATCGGCTTTTTCACTTGAACGAAAGATAATTTTAGTAGCGGAATTACCGTGAACAATATTGCTAACGCTGGACCACAGCTGTGAGATGGTTATGTGTCCGATGCCCAAGCTTCGTCCCAACAGGAAATTGTTCTCTGATGTTATGAGGGATGCAGAACTCTCCGAACGATAAAAATTTGGTATAATGTTTATAGCTTCTTCCAAGACAACAACATATCTTAGATTGTTTGTAATTTCTTTTGCAGAAGCGTGGCGATAAAACTTTTTCAAAATAAGATTACAGATTAAGAAAATATCTGAAGGCCTAGCTGCTCGTTTCTGAAACTGGCTCAGATCCAAGATTATGCTTTTGTTATTATCCAGAAGAGATAAATCCAGAGTTGTTCTTATCGCACCTAATATCTCATAATTAATTGGATTGAAGATGAAATTTAATCTGTTTAAAACAGCATCAATAGTTTGCTGAATATAAGAGTTATTTGTGGTAGATCGAATATCCTCAGCTGTTTTATACACATTTTCTACAAAGGTTTGTAGATTCCTTTTTGAAGAACGATGTGTTTGAAATAAAGCAGTTTCGAACAAGTTCTTCATTGATGGAGTAAATTCCAAATTTGATGACATCATCATCTCTTCAATAATTAACAGTGTATTATGTACGTCTTCGCTATCAATTGTTTCAAATAAATTCAAACATAGTGGTCTAGGTTTTCCTATTGTAAAAATTTCCACGCGAGGATCGTCTATAAAAGCTCTAGCATATTCTCCTTTAATGTCAAAAACGAGGGTACTAACATTATAATCTAGAATCTGCTTTAACAAAGAAGATACCAGTTTCGTCTTCCCTCTTCCAATCATCCCAAATATTTCTACGTTTAGAAGAAGGTCTTTAACTTTTATTGTGATATCTTTCCCTATTTCATCACCTTCTACAGTCTGACCCACTATCATTAAATTCTGATCCTTAAGTGTGGAAGAGAGACTTGTAGAAGTAGGAGAAGATCTTATTGAAATTGGTCCTCCCTTATAATTGAGAGGAATATGGAACAATGTTGACAAACCCTCAATGTCTGAAAGGTTTCTTTTCCGAAGTGAAGAGAACAGCAAATTGATAAATTTCATTCTCCTACTAAACAAATTCAATGTTTTCTTCTTTTTTAATGCACAAGAGTTCAAAACCTGAGATTCTATTTGTTGATTCTCAGAGAATATGCTCATATCTGAAGCCAAATGACTCTCATCATTGGATTTTTTCTCTGCTTTTATCAATAAGCATGTGCAACCAGTATCAGTTCTCAGGAGAGTATTGTATAATTGGTCTGTAAGATTGAAATTACTAATTAAATCAGAAGCAAGATTCACTTTTGTTCTTGATTCCATTTTTTCTAAAGAAATTAGAAATTTATCGACCTGTTCAGCTGATAGTTCTTTTATCCTGCTACCATAATGAGTATCGAGGGAACTAGCAACAAAATCAATTTGCCTACTCATTTTATTCTGAATATTTTTCAAACTAAAACCTTTCGAAACTATAGGAAAGAGCATGTTAAGGTTTTCATTGTTTTTGTAAAAGACCAAAGAAAGAAGATTGAACTTCATCAGTAAACTACTTAGAAAAGCAGAATGAGTCTTATTTGCATAAGCATTGAATCGGAAATTTTTGGGATTATCACGAGAAGAGGAATAAATTACAACCATACTAACAGCCCGATAGAGAGGTAAGCCTATTTTTTTCAGTGTATATTGTTTCTTACTTTCAACGGGTCTATATGGGAGAAAGAGGATGATTGCTAAACAGATTAATATACAAAAAAGTGAAATGAGAAAGTATTTGTTTGTTAATATAGACGTGAAGAACACAACTATAAAAGTACCTACTCTCTCACAGAAGATAGAAAATGATTGAATAAAGGTCGAAGGAATTAATACAGTAATCTCAGGGAAGAGGAAAAATAGAGAGATAATACCTACTGATACAACAGAAATAACGGAAAGTATACTCTTCAGTACTCTGTTAGAGTATTTTTTTGATTGATATCTGTATTTTTTTTCGTAATGGAGATTATTCTTTTTATTCATGAACTCTCCTCTTAGGGGTGATAGAAGTCTGATTTTATACAAAAGTTGTACTACTTCGAACTATAAAAGCACAGCAAAATTGTTACTTCTATGAAAAATGGAAGACATAGGTTAGAAACTGGCATTTCTCTTTTTATGGGTTTTAAAAGTTACAAGTCATTTCTATAATAACATAAACAAGTGATGAACAATGATGAAGCAAAAATACGACCCGGAAGACGGGGATGATTCTATTCTACCTCCACTTTGGCGGTCTTAAATGGCTACCTTCTTTTGAAAATACCTGTTTTATTGATATATTTACTAGTAAAACAGCCTTATTGTCAGTTTCTTTCTTGTTGTTTTTTAGTATGTTTTTGCTCTTCTAAGTATAACGTAAAAGAGTGATGCAAAAATGAAAAGTAAATATGATCCTGACGAAGGAGACGAAGATATATTACCACCTGTGTGGACACCAAATTAATATTCTTCCTCCATTGTGGTCTCCTGGTTAATTATCCTTTCCTTTTTTCCTTTCGTTGAGATTATTTCTAGTAAATCCATAGTTCTGACAGTTTCTTTCTTGGTGTCTTATAGTATTTTCTAGCACTTCTAAGTATAACAAATGAGTAGATGCTACAATGAAAAAACCAACATATGACCCTGATGAAGGAGACGAAGGAATTTTACCGCCAGCTTGGTGGCCATAAACACTTCCTTTCATTTTTATTTTTTCCTACTGTCAGCTGTATTATCCCAGTTTATAAATGAATTTGCGGATTAAAGCTTGATGATGAGTAATTTTGGTGAATTTCAAACTAAGCTTAAACAGATTTCGTCAAAAGATGAGCTTAAAGTATTTGTCAAAAAACTTCAAGTTTTATCTTACAATTATAGAGGAAATAGCATAGTATTTGATATAGTTAAGAGAACAATTCTAAAAAGCTTATTCCTTGATGACACAACCTCGTTGATTAACTTACATAGTCTAGAAATCACACATTTGCAACATAAAAAGAAGAATTTAGAAAGTATTACAGAAATTTCAGAAAAAATACGAACACTTTCAGAGAGATACCAGTATAAAGATGGTTTAGCCTTATACTATGCCCATAAATGGTATATAGCTAAATCGAAAGGAAATAAACATCAAGCAACAGAAGCAATTGAACGATCTATTAGTATTTTGAATGATTTCCCAACTAAAGATGAGTTCATTTTCAATGTCTGTAATTATATATATGCGGTAGAAAAATGGTTAGAACATAGAGAATTAGAATCTGCAAAAATTCTCGAAAATTGCTTTAACTACTTTTCCACAAATGGTTTCTATCATGGTTCAGCAATGTCATTGGGTATTCTTGCAATAATTTTCCAACAAACCCAAAGCAAAAAAGATTCAATGAAATTGCTAGAGAGAAACATATACAATACAGATGTTTTAAGTAAAATGCCAACAGAAATCCAATCAATCATTCAATTTTTCATTGGTTTTAGTCATGGATTAAATTTCAATCTTAAGGAAGCAGAAAAGCACTTAACAGATGCACAAAATATTCTAAAAACCATTTACCGAAAAAGTATTTACTCTGGATATTATCTAATAACTCTCTCTCAATTAACTGCAGTATATGCTCTGCAAGGTAAAATAGACTTAGCATACAAACAGATGAAAGAGGTTGAACAATTAATAGATGAAGGAATTGTAACTAAAAATCTTGATTCATTTAGTAAAAAACAAATAATTCATTCGTTCAATCTAGTAACATTTTACATAAAATCAAGATTTCTTGACTTTAAAGCTGAAGATTCAGAAGAATTGATTCAAGAAATTTCTCATAATATTGATAGGTTTCACAGTAATGCTATATTTTTTAGTGAATTTCTTCTAAGTTCGAATCCTAGTGAAGAACAGTTGATAAAAATCAAAGAACTAAACAACCCAAGCACTAAAAGAGTAGAGCATGTTATAAATTTCTTAATTGCTAGAACAATTCAATCGGAGGAACAGCAAATATTGAGAAGCATTACAAAACTAAAGAAAAGACCTGTAGAAGAAAGAATGACTTATACTGAAAGAGCTTTTGCGGATCTACTTGCAGCTAGAGAATATTATAGCATTAAACGTTTTGCAGAAATTGCCCCTCTCCTGAAGAGATATGAAAAACGGTTATATAGAATTGAAGTTCTTGAGTTGCGTATCTTTATGGAAGCGTTTATTCAAGTTGGAGCGTTTAAAAATGGTGATCCTCTTGGTCCAGCTTTACAGTATATGGCTATTAAAAAATGCAGACAGTATGGTTTCTCTAGATTGGAAGACAAGTTACTAGATTACTTGAAAATGCAGCAGAGAGACATAATGAAAAAAACATAGAAAATATTTATTTGACCCCGGGTCTATTTCCATTGGAACCTGATAATAAAAAGAATAGATTATCAGAGAGGTTCTTTTCCTTCTCTATTTCTTAACTATGTATCTGTCTTTATCTTCAAAAAAATTCCATGCTAGCATATCCAGCATGTATTTTTGCAGAATGACATTCTCCTGCAAGTATGTAGAAACGATCCCCTTTAGTGTATGTAAACTCTTCTCCTTCGACTGTTAGATCGATTTTCCCTTCTAGGACTATACCCCATTGTGCTAAATGAGAATGTGCGGGAACTTCTGCATCTTGACTGAAGTGCATAAAAACAAGTTGGTGGTTCTTATCTTGAGATAAATAAGCTGTTAACCCAGATATTGGAATATCCGCTTCAGGTAATTTTCGTATTGCTTCAGGAAATATATCGTTCATTATAATCATACAAAGAGTATTGAAGCGATTTATAAATTTTAATGAATTGATAGAGTGATTGTTCGAACCCCCAAGAAAAAAACAGGACATATCTTACCACATTCAATTCTATTTATGTGGTAAGATTTTCCAAAGATAAAATTTTGCCTTTGCAGCACCGATCAGATGTGAAAAAATACAGAAAA
>BPTM01000181.1 GCA_023705945.1 Candidatus Heimdallarchaeota archaeon | reverse complement strand
ACAGACACACTTGAATCCGTCTCCAGAATCTCTCTGTATGCAATAAGAACGCTTCTCTCGTTCGAGATATTCATCTGCCTCTTTTTTGCCATCGTGCTTATCTAGCAAATAGAAATAATATGAGGAATTAACATCATCTTCCGAGGGGGGATTATCATATCTAGCTCGTTCTTTATTGATTAGTTTAATTGCGCCCTCTGAATCTGTGAAGCCTCGAAGGATGCTTTCAACTCCTTCGTGTCCACATTTAACTACGATATATATGTCTGTCATCTCTCTATCTCCTTCCTCCCTAAGACTAAAGTTACAACAGGCAGTCATGGGAGCTCCTGTTGATTTACAGGACTTAGCACAGTCGTCACATATACTCGATTTGATCAATCACTTCACCTCCCTGAACCTCGCATTCTATGACAACTCCTGACCCCTAGTTCTTATAGGAATTATACACCCGCACCGAGTGCACACTGCCTCAGCAATGCCCGGTTGCGTCGGCCTCACAAAGAGGTAGAACTCGAGATGTGCATCCTCATTATGCCCGTAATGATCTTTTACACATTCTGGACAGTAGGTAGGACATGGGCATTCTTTGCCTCTGAACTTTACTTTATCTTCCCATATCATTATTCTTACATCTCCTTTGGGTTATGCTCCTCTAGCCACTCTTCTGTTATCTTATCTCTACACTCATCGCACACTGCAAATGGATCATAGAAATTAGTACATTCATCTACAGTGTGGCACCTTACACAAGTATGGTAGGCTATGAATAGCTTCTCTAGTTCACCAGACTTCTCCTTTAGGAGTTCCAAGAACTTTTGTATCTTCGGCAGACTTTCAAACTCTTCAGGGAAGAAAACAGTTGCGCGGTAATTCTCTTTAAAGTATTCACCGAGATTGACTTCATTTAACACCTTCAAAGTGATTGCACGATTTTCTGTTCCTACCGAGAATCCAATCCGGTGTTTTTCTCCCTTCTTCTCCGGATAAAATCTCCCTTCACTGATTATCCAGTGGAACCAACCGTCTTCCGTATCGATATTAAAGGATAGCCATCCACCACATCTGCCAAAGGCTCTGTACATCAGACGGTTTACTTCAAAGTGGAGGCACTGGCCATCCTTGAATGTATCGCAGCTCTCCCCTAGACAGGTCTTGTTATACTGCGGGCATCTCTGTGTAAAGGGAAAGAAACATCGTGCTGAACTAGCAGCGATGTACTCTTCATGTTTCTTATCTTTGATTCCTTTTATATACTCTTCATATTCCATTTATTCAACCTCCTGAACTAGCCAGATCTTTTCTTCCAAATGCTCCAAGTAAGCCCATCTCACAGAGACTCCGGGCCTGTCGGTTGGAAGCACTATGGTACGTAGAAATTCTCTTGCTTTCTTCTTTGCGTCGTTGAGGTTCACAGCTTTGAAGTCCTTTCTCATTCTTCCTCCTGGGCTTGTTTCAAGGATCAGTAAAAATGCGGGATAACCCATCATCAATTTCATCCTCTTTCTTTCTCTCAAAAGTTGTGATTCAAGCGCATCCTTTTCATCTTCGGCTTCCTCAACTCTTCGCAAAAATTTTGAGACAGAAGTGGGTGTCCCATCTAGTACCTCAAGAGTTCTACGAGCATCAACAATATCGATACCTGTGTAAGAAACTATCATGGCTTCTTCTACGGTCAGATACTTTTTAGGATCTTCATCTGAGCGTATTTTGGAGCCTTTGGGATCTAGAATAAATCCTTCCTCGTCAATGTCGTAGTCAAAGGCTCTGAGAAGTAGTGCCCTTTCGGGGATGCCTAGTTCCTCGAATTGAACCATCAGTCCTTAGCCTCCTTACCTTGATCATAACTCTGAATTTGCCTAATGTGCCTCGGAAAAGACATAACATATATGACAAAAATGAGAATCATAACGACGCGAACATCTAGAGAAGCCTCTGGAATAGTGAAAGACGCGTGTAGGCACAAAACAAGACCTACACCCACGGCAATGAGTAGGATGTAATCAATGTCTTTTCCTTTAATTTTCATTCAGCCATCTACCTCCTTATCTAGGTCTTACATGACTCCAAAATGTATTTCCATATTCATCAACCGGATGAAAGTAAGCCT
>BPTM01000180.1 GCA_023705945.1 Candidatus Heimdallarchaeota archaeon | reverse complement strand
ATCATACTCATCAATTATCACCCCAGCTTCAAACAGTATCATACCGCTGAAAGGCTAGTCCCCTAAAGACTGCGTATCCTCTTAACTCTTCCTTATAATCCCTATTCCTATCAAGTCTCCATCCGCTACTGGGAGTGATACTGCCCATATTAGGACACCGTTATCAGTATTCGTGAACAGGTCGTTAAGGTCATCGTTAAACCAGAATGGTTGGAACTTGCCACCCCAACTCGCCTTCATAGCTCCAGCACTAATCCACCTCTCATCATCTTCCACATCAGCCTGTAGTGCTGCTTGTCCACCCCAGCTAGCACCACCATCAACACTCTTTTGGTAGAAAGCTGCTACAAGAGAAGTTGTATCCGTGCCACCAGTGTAGGCAACATAAATGTCGTCATTAACCTGATTGATAAACACCGAAACTAGGAAATACTCATTTGTATCGGTAATTACATTGGTCTTTGCAGTGATGCTCCCTGCCCCGTTTATATCCCAGGTCATTAAGTCGGCAGTAGCAGCACTATAAATATTCCACGCAGCAAAGATAAGGTGTCCATCACTCAGGCGAATAGCTCCACCCATTTGTAGATAGACGGCAGATGACATACTAGCTGATATTAACTGTTCCGACCAGCTATTCCCAGAATCATCATAGGTCTTGAGTGAGATTTCCTGGGCATCCACATCCCAGAAGGTTGCCCATATATCCTGATTATCCGCCTCGTTGCCTGGGAATAGTAGGATATAATCGGCATCGGCTTCCCAAGGTGCTGTTTTGCTAGTCCATGTGGTAGCATCTGGTGAGGTGTAAAATCCATAGAAAACTGCGGCGCCATCATCTGTATATCTAAGAGCAACTGCCAGATTGCCACCTCTGGTTTTAGTTATGGATAAACCGTGGTAAGACACCCCATAGCTAACATCAAATGCACCAGTTCCTTGACATGCCTCTATCAGGACATCTCCACCGATTGAGTCATCACTCGTATCCAGATACACATAACGGATATCATCAGTATCGGTATCCAGATATGCTATATGTATCTTAGTTCCTGCATCGCTTACTGTTTGCCAATCTGCCCAACAATCATACTTTATTACACGACCTGTCCTGATATTAACTGCACCGCCCCAAGTAGCTCCACCATCCACTGTTTTCCTGTATGTCAGGTCAAAGAGGGAATCACTATAGATAACATAGCCAACTGTAAGTGAAGTCCAGAATATCCCAGACCTCTTTGCCAAGGCATAAACAAAACTACTGGCAGCATCTTCAATCACTACATCAGCCATTTGCTACTCCAGGTGTTCCTTCACAACAGAATAATAGATGGTGGCATCGCCTGCCAAAGAAGTAGACATCTGCATAGTAATCTGGATGTTCTCAGATGTAGCAGGTATATCTATGGGAATCCCGGGTTCAGCGTTAACCACAATATCAGCATTTGTTACTGTCTTCCTATCAATGGCTCTATAATTAGATCGGAAGAGCGTCGTGTAGGGAAAGAGTGTAGATCTCGGTGGTCG
>BPTM01000179.1 GCA_023705945.1 Candidatus Heimdallarchaeota archaeon | reverse complement strand
CAATACCAGTATATGAAACTGGGAGGTAATAGCCTGCAAAATCAATCATTCTTGCTCCAGCTTCTTCATGGACTTTCCACATTGGAGTTTTTACTAATCCCATAATAATAACCTACTAATTTTATTTTAGTATCTGGAATCGAATTTTTCTTTCCAGATAAAAATGTTATCCATTGTAGATAATTTTTCTTTATAGACCTATCAACCAATTCTTGCTGATAAATTAAAAAAACTTTGTTCTTCCTATTTTTTGATTTTGTGAGAATTAAGATTATTAGTCCACGAAATATTTTTAACACAATCATACTTATTGAGTAAAGTGAATAAACTTTAGGAATTGAAATTATGAAACCACCAGTTGAACCTTTTAAGATTAAAGTTATTGAACCAGTCACCATTCCTTCTGAACAGAGAAGAAAGGAAGCGATTAGAGAGGCAGGATTTAATACATTTTTGCTTTTGTCCGAAGATGTTTATATTGATTTACTGACAGATTCAGGAACATCTGCAATGTCTGATAATCAGTGGGCAGGAATGATGTTAGGAGACGAAGCATATGCAGGAAGTAAGAACTTTTATCATCTTGAACAAGCAGTACAAGATGTTCTTGGATACAAATATATAGTTCCAACTCACCAAGGAAGAGGAGCGGAGCATTTAATGTATCAACATCTTGTGAAACCTGGTCAAATTGTTCCAAGAAACATGTATTTTACAACTTCAAAATTGCATGTAGAGATTCCTGGAGGGAAAATGGTAGATACTATTATTGATGAAGCTCATGATCCAGAAAATCTACATCCTTTCAAAGGTAATATGGATTTAAATAAGTTACAAGAATATGTCGATGACTATGGACCTGAAAAAATTGCTTGTGTTAATGTGGAAATGAATGTCAACATGGCTGGCGGACAACCTGTTTCTATGGAAAATCTTCGCAAACTAAGAGAATTCTGTAATGAGTATCATCTCAAGATTATCTATGATGCTACTCGTTCTAGCGAAAATGCTTACTTTATACGAGAAAGAGAAAAAGGTTACGAAAATACACCAATAATTGACATACTAAGAGAAATGATGAGTTATGCTGATGGTTGTATCCATAGTTCGAAAAAAGATTGTTTAGTTAACATCGGTGGTTTCCTTGCTACTAATGATAAAGAGATATTTGAAGGAACTCGAAACATGGTTGTAGTTTATGAAGGTCTTCACACCTATGGTGGAATGGCTGGTCGTGATATGGAAGCTTTAGCTAGAGGATTGCGAGAAGGAACTGAATATAAATATCTGAAGTATCGAGTAAATCAAGTTCGATATTTAGGGGAGTTGTTAATGAAAGCCAATGTTCCGATTGTGAAACCTGTTGGAGGTCATGCTGTCTTTCTCAATGCTTTAGAATTCCTTCCTCACCTTGAACGAGAACAATGGATTGCTCAGACTTTGGCCGGTGCAATATACGAGAGTTCAGCAGTCAGATCTATGGAAAGAGGTGCTGTTTCAAAAGGTAGAGATAAAGAAACAGGAGAGAATATCTTCCCGCCTTTAGAGCTTGTGAGACTTACAATACCAAGGAGAGTCTATACAAACACACATATGGAATATACTGCTAACTCAATAATCAATCTGTATGAAAAAAGAGATACCATACCCGGATTAAAAATGGTCTATGAACCTCAGTATCTACGATTCTTTCAATCAAAATTTGAGCAAGTACCACTTTAAGATCCTTTTCTCAATTTTTGGAAAAAAAAGATAATGAAAGAAGTAAATCGTTATTAGTAGTTATACTTGAATCTTCTTTGTTTTCCACTATGTACAATACTAGTCAATATGAAGATGGGAGTCATAATATTACTGCTATGGCAATCGATCACGAGGGGTTAACAAATCAAACTTCAATTTTTGTTACATTTGATAATGGGAATAACAATCTAATCTACTATGCTGTCTTCATTGGAGGGGGTGCTATTGTTATACTGACATATATAGTGATAAAAGCAAATAAAAAGAAACGAAGAAAAACCAATAAAGGAAAAGGCAAAAGAAAGAAAAATAATTTTTTATTAAAACACACTTCCTTATTCGCTAATCTCTTTTGATTTTTTATGAGCAATTATTGATATAAACTCGTAAACAATATTTGCCGCTAAAAGAGCAGTTATTTCTGCTGGATCAAAGGATGGCAGAACCTCTACAATATCAAATCCAACATAATTTAAGTCTTTTAATTCCCTTATTAAATTCAATGCCTCTCCACTAGTAAATCCTCCTACTTCTGGAGTTCCTGTTCCTGGCGCGTATGCTGGGTCAACGAAATCTATATCAAATGTGAAGAATACTTTTGCATCCCCTACTCTATTTTTTATTCTTTTTACTAACTCTACTAGACCTATTTTTCTTATTTCGTCAGCTGTTATTACTTCAAAGCCTAAATCTTTTGGAATTTTCAAATGATCTTCAGAATAGATGGAACCTCTTAATCCAACTTGTATTGAATTGTCAACAAGCAAAAGATTTTCTTCAACAGCTCTTTTGAATGGAGTTCCATGATTGTATGGTTTACCAAAATAATCATCAATTGTGTCACTATGAGCATCAAAATGAACTAATGCCACGGGGCCATGTTTTTTCTTTATTGCTCTTAGCTCTGGCAATGTTACTGCATGATCTCCTCCGAGTAAAATCGGAATAACATCAGTATCTACTATTAATGAAAGCTCTTCCTCTATTCTCTTGTAAGTATCTTCTATGTAACCTGGAACAACCGGTAAGTCCCCATAATCAATACCTGAAACATGATCAAATGGACTTATGTTTAAGATAGGATTGTGACCCCTCAGTAGAGCAGATACTTTTCTTATCGCAGCTGGACCTTCTCTTTGCCCTGTTCTAAATGATGCTCCTGCGTCAGAGGGAACACCAATAATTACAAAATCGACACCTTCAGTTGTTTTTAAGTGTGGTAATCGCATAAATGTTTTAATTCCTGAGAATCTTGGAGATTTAATTGGATCTGTTGGCTTATAATTATTCATTTTATTACTTCCTCTTTGAAAGCTATCTATCTTATAGGATATATAACAAAAACTGCAATACATTATAAATTATTATTATTAAACAGAGAAAAAAGGATGGATAATAGATTATCAAGCACCAATCTGGGTAATCTTCTTTCTTATTTCACTGATTAGTATTTGTAATTGAATCTTTTACTTTTTCCACCATGGCTGTCAATGAATATTTTCTCGCCATCGGGTCCATCAACAAAATCAATTTTCTGCCCTGGAGAACCAAATGGATATTCTTTTGAGAGTGTGAATTTCTTTCCTTCTTCATGTTTGTATATTTCAAAGATTTCAACTGGATCGTCAGCAGCAGGGCTTATAGCAACAAATTTGTGCCCAATTTGACTGAATAATGTTACTCCCCACTCTCCTGCAAAGAAGCCTATTATGTCTTTGAAATCTGGAACTGCTTCTTTTGTTTTTTCTTCTAATTCCTTCTTCTTTTTCTCTAGCTGACCTAAAATGTTCTTTATACCGTTGAATAAAGTTAAAGCTGGACCATCAATAGCATTTGTAAGTACAACAATGATTATTTTTTGCTCTTGAATCAACCCTGTTCGGGTTATAAATCCAGGATATCCTCCTCCATGTCCAACAATCTTTACCTCTGGTAAAGCAGTAATGCTAAATCCTAACCCCCAATCCGCTGTTTTAGCCTTGAATTGTATTCTCTGCATTTCACGTTTAATATAATCGGGAAATAATATATTATTCCCTAATATGTGAGCTTTATAGAATTTAATAAGGTCTTCAACTGTACTGCTCAATCCTGTTGCTGCGTGCATTATTTTTGCAGGGACGTGCTCGAAAATCTCCCTCTCTTCTTTGGGGAGTTTTCTTTTGTGTCCAGTCGCGTGTTTAGCAAGATTTGTTTCATTAATGTCTAAAACAGTATTTTTCATTTCTAAGGGATCAAGAATTTCTTTCTGAATATGTTCAGAGTAACTTAGTCCTGATACAGCTTCTATAATCTGTCCTAAGAGTGTATAACCAAAGTTAGAGTATTTTAAGATCTCACTTGTCTCAAAGAAACTAATTCCCTCTTTTATTTGTGCTTTAATCTCTTCGATTCCAGGAAACTTGTGATTATACCAATGAGCGGTATTTCCATCTCGTGACATCCCACTTGAGTGTGTAAGCAAATGACGGATACGAACTTGTTCCATGTTCTTATCCTTTTCAGAGGTAAACCAAGGGAGGTGTTTTGAAACTTTGTCATCGATTGATAATTTTTCTTCATGGTAAAGTTTCATGATAGCAGTTGCTGTAAATAGTTTAGAATGCGAAGCAATTCTGAATAAATGCTGATCTGTTAATTTTGTTTTATCCTTTAAATTTGCATAACCGTATTCTTTTTGGAATATGATCTCATCTTCAACAAAAATACCAATCGCAACTCCTGGGATTTCTTTTATGTAAGTTTGATAATCAAGCCAGTTGTCAATTAAATGAAGGTTTTGCTTAAGCACAATCTTCTTAGACATATTGTAAAAATGAGTTGTGAATTAAAAACAATTGTGATTCATCAGAAATGATTAATTTCTCAAAGCTTGAAAAAAGGAATATAAGAATAATTTAGAACAAATAATTTTAGAATTTCAAATATTTTTTTAAAAAATAGAGTCAAAGAGCTTTCGCTCCCATTTTATCTCTTTCTTAGCAATCTTCTAGCTACCATTTCTAGTGCTTGAGTAACTGGGTAGATTGTTTCGTTTATTGCTGGAGCATAGCAAAGATCAGCTTCTAAGAGTTGCTTATAAGTCATGTTTGCTTGAATAGCTACTGATATTATATTCAAATTGTCTGTAACAAGATTGTAACCTATACCTTGTGCACCAATTATTTTTCCTGTTTCTTTAACTACTAAAACTTTGAAATAAATTTCTCTTGCTCTTGGCATAAAGTGAGGCAAATCTGTTGTTTTAATTTTAACCGATAACACATTCCCTTCACCATATTTTTCTTCAGCTGTGACAATATTGTATCCTACGGAACCTACATGCAAATCTGAGAAAGGTACGATGAAATTGTTTAATGTTCCAGGGAACTCTAATTCACCAGGTTTTGCTATTGTATATGCTGCTATTCTTCCCATATGAACAGCACATGTAGCCAACATTGATGAAAGTGGATCACCTCTGACTAAATCAACTGTCTCAGTACAATCTCCTACACCTATAATGTCTGGATCTGAAGTTTGTAGAAACTTATCAATTTTAAGACCACCAGTTACACCGATTTCTAATCCTGCGTCCTTAGCTAATGTTGTTTCTGCTTTTACTCCGGCTGCAGCAAATACAAAATCTGTTTCCAGTTCCTCGTCATTTGTTGTGATCACTTTGTATGCCATTCCGTTTTCATCTAGAATAACCTCTTTAACATTTTCTCCAACTTTTATTGTTAGATTATCTGGAAATTTAGCAGTTAAAAGATTAACAATGAGTTTACTATAATCTGGATCTACAGCTTGTCTTAGGACTCTGGATCTTACAAATATTGTGACATCTAGTCCTCTTTCAGCTAGTTCACATCCAACTTCTAGAGCAATTGCTGACGCACCTATAACAACAACTTTCTTTGCTTTCTCAGCAGCTAAGCGTATTTCTTCTGCTTCTTCTAACCATTTGAGTGAAAAGACATTTTTACCTTCTTTTACTCCTGGGATGGGAGGACTGGTATTATATGAACCTGTAGCAAGGATAATTTTATCGTATTCCAATTCAAATCTTTCATCAGTATTTAGATTTCTAACTTGCACTTTTTTTGCTGTGCGGTCTATCTTTTCTACTAGATGTCTATGTAAATGTTTGATTTTCATTTTTTTGTAAGGAATGTCCTCACGTATTGCATCCCCGTTACCTAACTCTTGGAATTTGCCTCCTATGACGTATGGAGTTGCACATGGATGATATAAATCAAAGTCCTTTGTGTCTATATTGGTGATTTCTGCATTTCTATCCCAAATTCTAAGAGTACCTGAAGCAGTCATACCACCTGGACCATGACCTATGATTATTACTTTCATGAACGAAGTGAAATGATATTGATTTATTAAAGTTACTAAAGCAATAGAAGAAAGCTTCTTACGATTTCATTTTTTTCTCTTATTTTACAATGCGAAATAACATTTATGCAAAAGTCATAAATAGTTCATTTCTCTTTTTATTTAGAGGATTAATATAATTTAATTAAAGTATAAAAGTAATAAATCCTTTCGAGTGATACATATGAATAGAAAATTAATTATTATACTTAGTGGAGCTGCATTCATTGTTCTAGTAACTACAATCCCTCTTGTAATCATATTTTCTGGAGAATCTGAACCTCCAACTATAACTAAAATAACACCCGTTTCTTATGAAATCGTTTCAGGAGTAACTGAAATTTCAATTGAAGCGACGGATTTTGGTGAAAATCCTTCGGGTATAGGTTCATATAGAATCTACATTGATGACGTTCTCGTCACAAAGGAAAGCACCTATGATTGGGATACTACTCAATACGATGATGGGTCGATCCATACGATTTACCTTAAAGTTTATGATAAAAAAAGAAATGTAGATGAAATAAAATTTACTGTTACAGTTGATAACACTATTGATCCTCCTCCAACAGATGTTTTCAAGGTTTTAAACTATAATATCTGGGAAAGCGGTAAAACGAGCGAACATCTAGATGTTATTATTGAAGAAAATCCTGATATAGCTGTTCTTGTTGAAACAGGGGGACTAGATGATAATAATGACCGTCAACTAAAAGTAATTTGCAATAGAGTTGGTGGTTATTACTATGAACAAGCACCGTTTGTAGGCAGAACAGATCAGAACGTATCTGCTTATACTGATGGAGAGGGTATCATAAGTCGTTATCCAATTTTAGATTTCTTCCAAATAGATACATGGAGAACAGATGCTGGTCCTATTGTCACACTTTATCGTGATTTTTTTGACGCTGTTATTGATATCAATGGTGTTGTAACTCATATCCTTGGTTATCATGGAAAATGTTGTCAACCAACAGTTTATACTAATTCCACTGAAATGAGAGAAACTGAAGCAGAATTAATGATTAATTATGTAGATGATTTAGGTGATGTTCCAGTTATGGTTTTAGGTGATTTTAACTCTCACTCTCCCGATGATGTTGGTGCTTTAGCACCTCTAGGGTGGCTTGGAGATGGACCGTTAAGGATGTGGCTTCGCCCAGATGATCCAAGTTATGGTCATCTCTCCCCTAAGGTACACAATTTCACTGATGTTTACAGGGAATTATATCCTGACGACCCTGGACATACTTTTGGTTATTATGAACCACAATACTGGGGTAGAATAGATTTCATTTTAGTTAATGATTTTTGGGCTGATCGGATGATTAATGCAACTGTTGGAGACACTCCTTCTGCAAATCTTGGTTCTGATCACTATTCCGTTGATGTTTTTTTCTCCTTAGATGAAGATTATTCTTACTTTAAAAGTTCAACCATACCTGTAACAAAGAATCCTGTCCGAGCTTTGAGAAAAAATGTAGTTGATTGGGAAAGTAATGAACTAGTAGAAAGCATAATTACTTCTAATGAAGAAATGATTGCCTTGTTTGAAAGAAACTAGGCTCATTTTCTTTTTTCCTTTTTATTTCAATCTGTCGAAGAGTAAAACTTTTGATTTAGGTGTTTCTGTCTCTGATAAGTAATACAATGAGGTTATTTTATGAAGTTCAGAAATAAAATGGAAGAAGTAATGGCTGGAAAACATCGACTATCAGAAGAAGACAGATTAAAACTGAAAGATAAACCTGACGAAATCCCTCCTCTTCCAAAAGGAAATGACGCTTTAACCCCCAATACTAAAGCAGGATGGGAGACTGAAGCGATAATTCGTGCAATGATTTCAAATCTCCATAATGGGAGGGATTGGGAATCATTGTACATCTACGGAGGATCCGGTAAAGTAGCAAGAGATTGGAAATCTTTTTTTGAAACAGTTGACTTGTTGAAAAGCCTAGAACCTAATGAAACATTGTTCTTACAGTCAGGAACTCCATATGGTAAAATGCAAACCACTCGTTGGGCACCTAGATGTGTCATAACAAATAGTGTGATTGTTCCTCATTGGACACCAAATTTTGAGGAATTTGTTGGAGCAGGGTTAACCGTTTACGGGCAGATGACAGCTGGTTCATTCATTTTTATAGGTCTACAAGGAATTATCCAAGGAACCTATGAAACAATAGCTGCTGCAATTAAAACCGCAGAGAAAAAACCAAAATATCAGCAACTTTCAGGGTTTGAGAAAAAACTAACAGTAAGTGCTGGATTGGGCTTGATGAGTGGAGCTCAACCTCTTTCTTTCAAAATGTGCGGAAAAACATCTATCATTGCAGAAGTTAACCCAAATCTTATTGATAGAATTTACAATACAGGGAGAAAACAGGGAGCTCCGTATTTAGATTACAAAACTGAATCAATTGAGGAAGCAATTTCGATTGCTAAAGAAGCTACTGAAAAAGATGAAGTAGTGTCAATAGGCGTTCTCTGCAATGCTACCGAGCTATTGCAATATCTAATTGATAATGATATTACACCTCTAATTCTAACAGATCAAACCTCTGCTCATGATTTACTTAATGGATATTATCCAGCTGGAATCACATATGATGAAGCTGACATTTTAAGAGTGGAAAGTCCAGAAGAATACTTGGAGCGATCACGAAGAACAGTTATTAAACATGTAAATTTAATGGTAGAGCTTCATAAAAGGGGTTCAGAAACCTTTGATTATGGTAATAATATCCGTCAACAAGCATATGAACTTGGAGTAAAAGATGCTTTTGATTATGGTGGGTTTGTTCTGGAATATGTTAGACCACTTTTCTGCGAAGGAAAAGGACCATTCCGTTGGATGGCTTTAAGTAATGACCCTGAAGATATTCGAATAACAGATAAGTATGCTAAGAAGCTCTTCTATGATGATCCACAATTAGTAACCTGGCTTGAATTAGCAGACAAATATATACCTTTTGAGAAAGGTTTACCTGCTAGAGTGTTCTGGGCCGGTTTTATTGGTAGAGCTGCTTTTGGAATGTTGATGAACAAACTTGTTGTAGATGGTATACTAAAGGCACCAGTTGTGATTGGTCGAGATCATCTTGATGGAGGAAGTGTTGCATCTCCAAATAGAGAAACTGAAGGAATGATAGATGGTAGCGATGCAATTGGTGATTATCCTGTAATCAATCTCCTAGGAAATGCCTTGAGTGGCGCAACATGGGTATCTTACCATGGTGGAGGAGGAGTTGGTGTAGGCTATTCTCTTCATTCGGGTCAAGTTATATTAGCTGATGGAACTCAGCTTTCACAAGAGAGACTCTTTAGAGTTCTTACTTGGGATCCATTGAGTGCAATTCTGCGTCATGCTACTGCTGGTTATGAGAAAGCAATTGAAATTGGTGAAAAACACAATCTAGTTATTCCTGGAAGAAATAGTGTGAAAGAGTTTGACTACAAAAAGTTGTATCAACACATAATTGCGCTCGTAAAGGAAAGAACAGATATAGATCTGTTTGAACCACTTGAAAAAATAGAATTGGAATTAAATTAAATTCTCATTCATTTTTCTTTTAAATTCTTAGTACTGTTCTACCTCCGAACAAATATTAAAAAGTAGAAACCGTCTTTTTTTTATTTACTTTCAGAAGATTTTAATTTAGGTATGAACTGATAAATTCATCTAAAACTTAATAGATCTGCTAGTGGTACCTCAAATGAATAGAATTGAATCGATTTTTGAAGACGTAAGAAATCATAAAAGAACTGTCCTTAACTACGAAGAATCAAGAAGAGTGATGGAACTTGCTGGGATTCCTTTGAATAAAATGAAAGTTGCTAAAGATTTAGAAGAAAGTATTCAGCGAGCAAATGAAGTGGGTTATCCTATTGTACTCAAAGTTATTTCTGAAGATGTTATTCACAAATCTGATTCAGGCGGTGTTGAAGTAGGAATAAAATCTGATAATGAACTATCTAAATCCTATCATGAGATGATGGAAAACGTTCTTTCTTTTTATCCTGATGCTAAAATTGAAGGAGTAAGTGTGGAGGAAATGGTGGGGGGTGTAGAACTGTTAATCGGTACAAACACAGATGCACAGTTTGGAAAAATGATTGCACTCGGAATTGGAGGAATTTTTGTAGAAGTTTACAAAGATGTTTCATTTCGATTAATTCCAGTTTCTTCAAAAGATGTTAAGGACATGATTGATGAAATTAAAGGAAAAGCGATGTTTGATGGCTTTAGAGGGTTACCCAAGGTAAACTTGGATGAATTAACTTCATTGATTCTTACCATATCTAAATTAATCGAGGATTATCCAATTATTTTCGAAATGGATTTGAATCCAGTAGTTGCAACAGAAAACGGGTTACGAGCAATTGACGCTCGAATAATTCTAGAACAATAAGAATCCTGATTGATTGCTAATCAAATACTTTTTTAATATCTTGAGGAAAAGAAAATTGGTGTTTATATGTCAAAAATAAAAGCAAGTCACATCCTCGTTAAGAAAAGATCAGAGGCTGATAGATTACTAAAGGAAATCCAAAGTGGTACAGATTTTGCAGAATTAGCTAAGAAACACTCACTTTGCTCATCTGGTAAAAAAGGTGGAAGTTTAGGATTCTTTACACGTGGTAAAATGGTTAAAGAATTCGAGAAAGCAGCATTTTCACTCGCAAAAGGAGAATTATCAAACGTTGTGAAAACTGAATTCGGTTATCATATAATTAAAAGAACTGGGTAAAAGATACCCATTTGTCATCTTTTTTTATTCGTTCAAGCAAAAGATTTAAAAGAAAACGCGGTTTAGTTTACCTGTGTGCGTAAATAATACACACTGGTGATAAACAATGTCCTTAGAAGTTGATGACAATATCAAAAGACAAGTGAAAGAGATTTTCCAACACATGGAAAATAAAGTTATAGCAAAGCTATTTGTTGATAAAGATCGCTGTTTGACATGTGCTCAAACAAAAGAGCTTTTGGAGCTTTTAGCTGAATTAGCTCCTGAAAATATGATTATTATAGAGGAGTTCAATCGAGAAGATAATCCTCCTGAAGCTGAAAAGTATAATATTGAAAGATACCCAACTATCATTCTTCATGGTGAGAAAGAACACAAGGTGATTTTTAGCGGAATTCCAAGTGGTTATGAATTTGGTACAATAGTTGAAGACATTCTTGATATATCTGCACGCAAAGTTACTCTCAAACAAGAAAATATTGAGAAAATCGCTAAAATCGATAAACCAATGAAGATTCAAGTGTTTGTGACTCCAACATGTCCTTACTGCCCTGCAGCAGTTAGAATGGCTCACAAATTAGCCATGGCAAACCCAAATATCACTGGTGAAATGATTGAAGCTACTGAATTCCCAGAATTATCTCAAAAGTTCTATGTAATGGGTGTTCCAAAAACAGTAATTGACGAAGGTACAATTCAATTCGAGGGAGCATTTCCAGAAGACAATTTTGTAGAGAAAGTACTAGAAGCATATAAAAAGGCATAAAGAAAACTATTCTTCGTTTTCTTCATTTTTTTCCTCTTTTTCCTCTTCTGAAGGATCAAATAATTCACTTTTTTCTTCTGGAGGCTCAGGTAACTCTTTCTTTTCTTCTGGAGGTTCTGATAACTCTTTCTTCTCCTCTGGAGGTTCAGGTAACTCTTTCT
>BPTM01000178.1 GCA_023705945.1 Candidatus Heimdallarchaeota archaeon | reverse complement strand
TCATTTTCCTTCATAACAAGATTGGGTAAGTTCTTACTCTTCAGTTGACTACGGTCATACATGCCTCGTCGATATAATCGTTATTTCTTTCGAAGGATAATTTTTGTTGCACCTTCATTAATTATTTTTGGGATAATTTATCTTTTCTTTAATCTAGAAATCGGAGGAGCTATGCTTGCAGTTGGGGTTGTATTTTCGATAATACTAGTGGTAGACATCATTAGACGTAGAAGACGAGTACCTAGTCAAACTGCAACTATAACATATACAGGACATCAACCTAGTACTGGTTAACAACCTATTCACTACCAACCACTCAATACAGAACAAAATGGTACTCAAGCAGAAAACAATAGGTTTTGTTCTCATTGTGGTGGGAAAAATGAAATAGAAGCAAAGTATTGCATAAATTGTGGGGCTAATCTCTAAAGACTAGTACAATCTTTTTTATATAAAAATAGAAATGAAAGATTAGAGAAGTTTTTCTCCATCTTCTAAGCTAAGCATTGTAAAACCACTGATCATCTTAGGATAAAAATCAGTTGCTTTTTGAGGCATCCTTTCATGATTCTTTGCAACTTTGAGAACTTCATCTGCACTAGTAGGATTTAGAATAAAAGCTACTTTGTATTTTCCAGCATCTACCTCTTCAACAGCTTCATTCCACCATCTCTCATAGAAGATATCATCATCAATGTGGAGTTCTTTAAGTTCCATAATACCATGGAAAATCATATCTCGTAAGATTACAACATCTAGAGTCTTGAAGTCATCACTAGCATCACTCACATATCTGTTAATTGCTGAAGGATCTTTCATGATTAAAGATATAGCTCTTCCATCTTGATACATGACAAAAACGTGTTTATCTCTGTTTTCTTCCAAGAATTTGGGAATCTCTGTTTTCATGATTTCATTCATTTCAAAGAACATTTTTAGCTCAGACATTTTTTCTTCGGAAACAGATTCTTTTGCCAAACAGCGATGAGTAGCTAAAATTATCAAACCTTCATCTTCAACAGGAACCAAATAAGTCATGCGATATTCATAAGCATCATAATCCCTTAAAGCACCAGCATCTTTTCTACGCATTTCTCGATAGGTTATAGCTGTTTCATATCGATGATGACCATCCGCTATAACTAACTGTTGTTCTTTAAAAACATCTTGGACTATTCTTATATGCTCTGTATCGGTTATTTTCCATATTTTATTTTGAACACCTAGATCATCTTTTGCATCAATTAATGGTACCCCTTGAGCAATTTCATCGAAAAGACTGATAGTTTTTTTCTCTGGATCTGAATAGAGAATAAATCCTGTTTCAAGAGTGTGTCTGGTTGTTTTCAACATATTAAGACGATCAATCTTCGGTCCTTTGTGAGTTTTTTCATGAGGTAAAACAATATTATCATCAAAAGGATGTAATTTTAAAGCTCCTATGAATCCTTTTCTTATGTATTCTTTCCCAAAAAGTTCATACGTTTGATAGTAAACATATATTCCAGGAACTTCATCTTTTGCTAGTATCCCTTCTGCTAACCATTTTTCTAATCTTTGACGGGATATTTCATAACGGTTCTCTTCACTTGGAAGTGTTAATCTACTGTAATTATACTCTGATTGAGCATAATATGATCCTTGCATTTCTTCATCTATTTTATCATAAGGCTGAACAATTAGTTTTTCTATGTCCCCCGCCTTTTCTGTATACCTTATTGCTCGAAAGGGTTTGATATCAACCATTCTTATCAAGCTGTTTCATTATTTGCTCTTTTTTAATTTTTTCCTCGGCCTATAGTAAATCAGCATGATAAAATCTGACATTTTCTATTCTCTTTTAGCATAGATAAGGTAAACATAGAATGATATACCATTATATGACGATATATCGTTAATATGATATACCCTAGAGAATCTTTAATAACTGTAGATAATTAATTAATTACAACATAGGGTGAAAATATGACTGAAAAACTGCAAAAAACCAAACCAAAACATTGCGGAAAAGCTATGCAGAGAGTCTATATAAGGAAGGGAACTGAGCAACGCAAATGGATCACAATTGGTTATTATTGTGAGCACTGCTCTAAGTTTTTGAAAAATATCGATCTTATGAAATCCCAAGGTGTTCTTAAAAATCAAATTGAAGAGGTCAAATTGGTTGAAAGAGTGAAAAATCCTACAGCAATGGTAATTGACTTAGGATCAAGTTTTACAAAAGTGGGTTTTGCAGGGGAAAATCAACCAAGACATGTTTTTGAATCTGCAATTTTTTATTCTACTGAAGGAGATACATTTATTCAAAGTTCAGATATCATTGCTAAGAAGAAGACAATCAAAAAAGCGCCTATTTATTTTGAAACAGATAACATTGAGGAGAAAATAGATCTCAAACACCTTGAGATTTTTTTTAATCACATCTTCGAAAAAATGAAAGTAGACCCAACGAAAATAGCAATGTTAATTCTTGAAAGACCACAGAGGGACAATTATGTTGATTTCCTTAAAGGAAGAAAAGATGTGATAAACAATTCTACTTTACCGGAAAAAGCAAAGAAAATTCTTCGTGAAGAAAAATTTCTTGAATATGTTGGAGTGTACGAACAAACAAAGGTTATTAGAAGGAAAATTGCTCGAGTTCTATTTGATCAATTTAATATCTCCAAGATATATTTCACAATAAAGGAGTTGATGTCACTTTATGCTGATAGAAATGTGACGGGATTAGTAGTAAATATTGGCGCTTTTTTGAT
>BPTM01000177.1 GCA_023705945.1 Candidatus Heimdallarchaeota archaeon | reverse complement strand
CACTTCACTTGCTATGTTGTTGATTTTTGTAGCTGACTGCATTTTCTGCACAATAGAATCTTTTGAAAATATAAACAGTAGAGTAAAACCTACCATTAATAGAATAATCGGAAGTGCAAATGCTAGATAAGCAAACACCATCAAAAGAGCAAGTGGAGTGATAATGATAATTGTAGGAATATACTTAATAATCGAATTTATTTTAGGAATTGTATAAAATGAAAAAAACAACAATAATAACTCTAATATTTCTTTTTGGAATACTTATTTTATCAAGTATTCAACCGACTTACGCTTCAGTGGATTATGGAATAACAAGTATAGAGCATTCTCCTAATCCTCTACTAGTTGAACAAAATATGACCGTTACAGTAGAATTTTACGATTCAAGTAAAGTAGATGCTCTACGACTTTTAGTATGCGAACTTGCTCCTGAATTCATATGTGATCCCGCACCAATCATGATGGAACGAGTGGGAAATACTTTCAGTGCAGAATATGTTTTCACCCAGGAAGTAAATGCAACAATTGGTTATCACATACAAATACTCTATTTGAATGAAACTTTTATAATTCTTCCAGATAGTCAAGATTTTCTAAGTATGGAAAATATTGTTGAACCTCTTACTGGAGATTTCTACTTCAGTGCTGGAGAAATAGAAGAAGTAAGTAATTCTAGTGGTTTTACTATTGGGTTGATAAGTTCAGCAATCCTAATAGCTGCATTGTTAATTAATAGAAAAAGAAAATAGAAGAATAAGCGTCAATAGATCGGTTATTTTGGTGTAACAGGGAAGAAAGATAACAAACCTTGTTGTTCAACCAGCTACCCTTCTTCTTTTCTTTAGAATTTTCTTCATTTTAGGAACACTAATCGATTTTCCATGAGAAATGAACGCTTCCGTTACTCCTTCATCAATTATTCGTTGCCAACTTGAACAAACAAGATTTATGTCTTGAGCTATTGCAGGTAATCCTGGAGATAATTTAAGGGGAAAACCTTGTGCACAACATCCAATAAACGCTGTACCTTTTTCTGTTATCAATGATATCGTGCCTGCAGTGTGTCCAGGTGTATGAATAACTTTTGCTTTTACACCATATTCTTCCAGAGAGTATTCATCTTTAATGACAATATCTGGCTCAATAGAATCATAGTTTTTAAATGATTCTGGCATTGTCCAGACCAAGAATTTAGTAATAAAAGTACGTGGTGCAATTTTTGTTGAGACACCTTTGCGTAGATAATCAGCATCCTCTTCGTGAACAAGAATTTTAGCGCTAGTGATATCTTTCAATTTTTTTAATCCACCCGCATGATCACCATGAGCATGGTTAACAATGATAAGTTTAATTTCATCTGGTTTAATATTATTTTTTTTCAACAATTTAAGATATTTTTTGATATTCCAACGATACCCAGCATCCATCTGTATGTAACCATTTTTTCCTTTAAGAAGCTGAATTTTGTTAAAACCTAGATTAAGAATAATTACATCTTCCATAGAAGAGAAGATGAAGTGTCAGAAATTTAAATATTGTGGGAGAGAAAGAAGAACATTCAATTATAATGACAACGAAAAAGTGTTAATAGTCTAAATCAATTCTTTTCGCTTCCTTAAGGATGAAAAGAGCATCAATTGTCACCCATTCATTCATCTTTCTCCTATTAACTGACTTCCAATCAGCTGGAGTAAAATAACTGGTTTCTGGATTGGAGGACTGACAATATTTTTTTTCCTTAGGAAATCCACCATCAACTAATCTTTTAGATTCTAGTAAATCTAATGCATCGTGACATCGGTTATCTTGAAGTTTGTTTGCTTCTGCTAGTACCTTAAGAGCAGAGAGAATGTCATAATGCCAATAAGCAGGATAATGAAGTGACAGCCATCTTTTTTTAATGACCTCTCCATCGCTGATTCTTTTGTAGAGATTCCTTTTATGAAATAACTCTGCTGCTCTATCTATTGCGCTAATTAATTGTGGGGTTTTTTCTTCTTTTAAGTAACGATTAAGAGCTCTCAAAGGTATGAGACTCTCATGATAAGATGATTTGCTTGCTGAAGGTTTTCGATCACAATTCCAACCGCCATCACTCCATTGATGTTGAATTAACCTATCAGCTAATAGTTTACATTTTTCATCAAAAAAACCCAGAGAAACAGCAGCATAAAGACCATTTCCTTCTTGGGAGGCACAAAAACGTCTTCTACCATTAATCAAAGGTTTAGATTTCCAGTGTTTACTACTAAGTAACCAGTTCATCTCTCTAGCTATACTTGGGATTAGATCCTTATCACCAGGGGGATAGCCTATATCTGCCAACTGTGCTAAAATCCAGTGAACACCTTGCCATTTTGTATACACATGAAAGGTTTTACTAGTGTCATCTTTTGGTAAATAAGAAAATAAACCAGATATTAGAGATGATTCCTTCTTTAAATTGACTATTAGTTTCTTTACCTCTGAAGTATCATAATCGTGATCCAAGAGACACAAATAAGTTTTCAATCTAACTGTAGGTTCAGTTGAATTAAGTAGTAGTGTTATAACTGATTTTTCATTCAATACTATCACCTACTTTGAATTATCCTAAATTTAAATTGAAGAACTGAGATTAAAAGAATTATGCATTATTGTTTAACAGATTGTTTCTATAATCGAACTTCAGTATAAGGTCAACAGATAGTTATATATGGAGATTCTTTTGTCGAAGAAAATATTCGACTAAATTGTAGAATCGCTATAGAAGAAAAAACTAGCAAGTAATTGGAGAGCGTAAAAATAACTTTTAGTACTATTGTCGTATGTTAGAGACTACTACTAATGTATCTAATCGTTAGTCAGAAACAACTTAGGATGTTAGTGATCACGAAAAGGGTTAAGAAGAGAGATAAGGGCACCAGATTCTTCTTTGAAAAGCATAAAAAGATTTCTCAGATATTACTTTTAGCTAACTATTTATATATAGATACAGCTCACTTCTAGGAACTAGATTATCAAATCGCTTCAAAGTGATAAAATGGTTATTGTTAAAACTATACAGTAAAAAATGGTAGATTAATTATGGATAGAAATACATTTTTAAAATATCTTGAAAGCACTAAAGTAATAGGTCATCTGTTAATTGCTTATTTAGCCTTATTAAACATAAAAAGTGTAGATATTAATTTTTTATTTGCTGATGGAAAAATACTAAAGAACCCAATTAAAATTACAGATTTATTACGTAAAATACAGAAGTTCGATATAGATTCTTCTGACAAATTAATAAGATATTCTTTTGATTTAGACCCAGCTATCAAGATATTAGAAAGTCCTGATAAGGTACAAGTTATTCAGTTGTTTTTTATTTTGGCTTTACAAATTCCAATAGTAAGAGCTTTCGAACTAATAAAATTCTATTGTAGTGAAACTGACCAAACCGAAAAATTCCAAAACCAAGACTGGTATAATGTGGCATGGGCAATACGAAATTGCTTTTCACATGATTTTAGACTTAATGTTTATGGTAAGAAGTCTGAGGAATTACCGTTTACTTGGAAAGACATCACAATCACAATAGAAATGCTCGGAAAACCAATAAGTTACTCTGATATTAGAATAGATAGATTGACTGATTTATTGCAAGCAATGATAGATTCAGTAAAAGATTATGAATAATTTGGATTAAATTGACACACCAACAGAATGTAAAAAATTAAATGGTTGTATTACAAAGTGATTAAGGTCAACAGATTGTTTCCTAATTGAACTTTAATAAAAGAAAAAAGAAAAATAAAAAAAGGAAAAAGTGTAAGAAAGATTAATCTTTCTTCTTAGCAATCTTTTCCATTACTTTAGGATGTTTAACAATTTTCATAATAGCCCAAAGAAGGATACCAACTAAAACTACAGCTAGAAGAGCAACAATAATGATCCAGATAGCAACATCACCAATTTTGTCTTCAGAGAGTAATCCACCAATTAAACCTTCTTTGCCAATAGCTAGCATGAGACCCATAAAGACTGAGGAAGTCAAGGACATAACAACTAGTAAAGTGTTAATGCTTGGACCTGAGGTGTCTTTGAAAGGATCACCAACGGTGTCACCAGTGATTGCTGCTTTGTGAGTTTCGGTTCCTTTTCCACCTAGATTACCTTCTTCAATCCATTTCTTTGCATTGTCCCAAGCACCACCAGCATTAGACATCATGATTGCGAAAACGAATCCTGATAGAATTGCTCCTGCTAGAAAAGCACCTAGTGCTGCAACACCAAAGATAACACCTACTAGAACTGGTATTGCGAACGAGATTGTACTTGGTAGAATAAGTTCAATTAAAGCTCCTTTTGTGGCGATATCAATGGTCTTATTGAAGTCAGCAGGTTCTGTTCCTTCTAAGATGCCTGGAGTAGTTTCAAACTGTCTTCTAATTTCTAGAACCATCTTAGCTGCGTTCTTTTGAACAGAGAGAATTAACAGAGCTGAGAACACTGCTGGAATAACTACACCAATAAATGCACCTATAAGAATCTTGACATCTAATAGATTTATACCTTCAGTTATTCCCGCTTCTTCAGCAAATGAGAATAGTAAAGCTAAAACTGTTAAGTTTGCGGAACCTATTGCAAAACCTTTTGTGATTGCTTTTGCAGTATTTCCTGCAGCATCTAACATATCTGCTTTTCTGATAGCTTCTTCTCCTAGCCCACCTTGTTCAGCTATTGCACGTGAATTGTCAACAATTGGTCCAAATGCATCATTACTAACTATTGTTCCAACTATTGATAGCATACCTACTGCTGCTAGTGCAACACCAAATACTCCATCAAGCATGTATGCTACTGCCATAGCTACAATTATACCGATAGCTGGAGGAACAACACTGATCAAACCATATGAGAACCCTGAAAGTATTGTTACTGCATGACCTTCTTCTGCTGCTAGAGCAATGTTCTTTGTTGGTGGTTTGTCTTCTCTTGTAAAATAATCACTAGTCCATCCAATAATAATTCCACTAGCAAGCCCAATTAATATTGCGAAGTAATCTCGCCATAGTTGAGTTGCAGCAGATGGGATTTGAGTAGTAAGTATCCAAATTAATATTGCAGCAAAAGCAGCTACCATTAATGTTGCAAGATATGTTCCCAAGTTTAGAGCCTTTCCAGGATTTTCTCTACCTAACCATTTAACGAGGAAAATACCAATTAACGAAGCAATCAAACCTACACCTGCTATTAATATTGGTAGAATCACAAAGTAAATTTCAAAGCCTAAAGCACCAAACGTTGTTCCCAGAATCATTGCTGCAACAATTGAAGCCACATAAGAATCGAGTAAATCACTTCCCATTCCCGCAATATCTCCGACGTTGTCACCAACATTGTCAGCAATTGTTGCTGGATTTCGTACATCGTCCTCTGGAAGATTATATTCAGCTTTACCAACTAAATCTGCTCCAACATCAGCTGTTTTAGTAAATATACCTCCTCCGCATTTCATGAACAAAGCGATGGTAGAAGCCCCGAAACTGAACCCTAATACGACTTTTGTTGCAGCTATAAGACCTACAAGTGGTTCGAATATCCAATAAATACCTCCAACACCTAATAAGGCTACACCAACAACAGCTAAGCCCATTACTGAACCTCCAAAGAAGGCAATATCAAATCCTTCCTTGACGCTTTTTGTTACTCCTTGTGCAGCTCTTGTATTAGTCTTAACTCCTACGATCAGACCAAGCCATCCAGCAAACATAGATGCTGCAGATCCAATAAGATAAGCTAAAGCTTGTTGCCAATTTAGATTTCCAGCTAGAACTGGAATTTCGTGATTAGTCATCTCTGATGGTAAGAATAATAAAAGTACTATAAACAGAAATAAAACAAACGCTCCTAGAACCAAATATTGGACCTTGAGGAAATGTTTAGCTCCTGTTTCAATGTAGCCTGATACTTCAATCATCTTCTCGTTTCCACGATCTTTTTTCATCACCATAGTTGTGAAATATATCGCAGCTCCGATAGATATAACACCGGCTATTATAGCTATTAGTATAATAAGTGGAATCATATTATATACACTTTTTTATTTTTTAGTGGGCTTAAATTAATCCATTTATATTTAAAACTTACTCCCTCTACTTAATGTTATTAGACTGATGAATAAAAGTGGAGCATTCTATTCGTAAATGTTCACCTTGGTTGCACTTTTCGTTCTTAATTTACTTTTTCTCATATCCCTGGTTAGCAAGATAATTGATGTTATCAACGCTGCTATTGCAAGTAAAAATAGAAACCCTATTCCCCAAATAATTTCAGTATTATCCAATATTAATCCAAATATCCATGGAAACAGTGCTGCAACAAGACTTGGGAAAGCAAAGAGTAAACTTATACCAGTGGCTCTCGAACTTTGAGGAACGTTTTCTGCTACATACTTGGTTCCTGCTGTAGCTGAGAAATATAAGAAACCTATGAAAATAAAATAGAGTGTTATTATCCAGAAACTAGATATTGTTGATCCTAATAAGAAGATGATTAATAGTATCACAGCAGATCCTCCCATAGAAATTATCATTGTCATGCTTGTTTTGAATTTGTCACTAAAAATTCCACCTAGAATTGCCGTTAGACCTCCAATTACAAGAAGGATAACAGTTATCCATCCTGCTTCAAAAGTTGGAATGCTATAGAGATCGACGAAAATTATTGATAACCACTGAGTAGTGATTTTGAATATTCCTGATCTAAAAGCTGAGTAGAATAAACAAGTTATTACGGCAAAAGATATGATAACAGCTAAGTCAGTTCTAAACCATTTTCTAACTTTATCAGTGTTATTCAAAGATTTACTCTCTTCATGATCTTTAATTTCTTCCTTAGTAAACTTATAATCTATCAATTTGTTCATGGCAAAGTACATTAGAACGCCTAATACAAGTCCAACAATGCCAAAAATAATAAAGAATGTTCTCCACCCAACTAATCTGTCGAAGGTTACAACTAAACCAGGAGTGATAGAAGTTCCAATCATCCCAAGTCCAGCGTTTAAAGCCATAGTCAATCCTTTTTTGTCTTCATAAAGATCAGCAATTGCAGCATAAGCAACAGGATGATAAAACGATGCTCCTATCCCCACGGTTATAGATGCAACTATTAGCACTGTCACACCCCATCTTCCTTCTGGTGCATAAGCTGCTATAAATAAATGAACTGCCATGAGAACTATCCCGATGGGTATGAAAACTTTCTTGCTTTTTAGCCATCTATCTCCTATTATACCAACAGCTAAAGAGAAAACAGCAAAAACTAACATTTGCAACATACTAAGCATGCCTACTTGTCCAGCTGTGAGATCCATTTCTGATGGTAATCTTATAACCAGCATAGCGGCTGCTAAAACATATGCATAAAAATGATTTAAGAAGTGCCCGAATATTAGAACAACAAGAGCCAATATGGGATTAGAGCTTTTGATTTCTGGCATTAAATGGTTGAAATTTTAATTAGTTAAAAAGTTTATCGTAACGAGTTGAGATTTGTTTTAGCTACTTTTAATGCTTAAATATTTATAACAGCAATGGTTTTACAAGTGACCTTTTTCTAGGAAAGAATTATATTCCCTAAAGCGATAAAGTTTATGATTCATCTATATTAGTAGGTGAAATTATGAATAAGTATTCAAAACAAAATAAAATTTCAATTAGAAGATTTTTATGTGTCTCTATTTTAATTTTTGGAATAAGTATTTTCTTTAGTATGAGAGTAAATGCTACAACTGTCTCTTATGACTCACCATCTTATTACTCATTAATCCCACATGACCCTATATCCGTTACTTCTGATAGCAATTTCACAGATTATGGTTTCCCAGGAACAGGAACGGAATTAGATCCTTATGTTATTGAAGGATATAATATTACAACAACGAGTATAAATGGTATTTATGTTAATGGTACAACGAAATATTTCACCATAAGTAACTGCTATATTGACGCAAGCGATGGAATTTTTATCGGTAGTGTAGCTGATGGAACAGCAACCGTCATTAACAACACGTGCAATAACAATAACAACATTGGTATCGTGCTTTCCTTTTCTGGTAGTTCTATTGTTGCCAACAACACTTGCAACTACAATGGCTTTGGTATCGTGCTTTTCTCTTCTGGTAGTTCTATTGTTGCCAACAACACTTGCAAAGATAACGACTTTGGTATCGTGCTTTCCTCTTCTGATAGTTCAACTGTTGCCAACAACTCTTGCATCAACAACAACGATGGCTATGGTATCTTTCTTATGAATTATTCTGATTATTCTACTGTTGCCAACAACACTTGCACAAACAACGACTTGGATGGCATCTTTCTTATAGATTCTGGTAATTCTACTGTTGCAAACAACACGTGCAGCAACAATGGCTATAACGGTATCTCTCTTAATGATTCTGGTAATTCTACTGTTGCAAACAACTCTTGCAGCAACAATGGCTATAACGGTATCTCTCTTGATGATACTGGTTATTCTAACGTTACAAACAACACTTGCAAAGGCAACTTAGAGGAAGGCATCTTTCTTTTGGGTTTTGGTTATTGTATCGTTACCTACAATCTTCTACAAGAAAATATAGGTTCTGGAGTCTCTACATATTACGGTTCTAACAATAATCTTATTCACCATAATACCTTTGTTGATAATAATTTAGGAGAAGCCTCACAAGCGTATGATGATGGAATAACTAATACTTGGTATGACTCTTCAACACTTGAAGGTAACTACTGGTCAGATTGGTCAGGAACAGGTTCTTATGCCATTGATGGTTCAGCTGGAGCAATCGATCTCTATCCGCTTGATGAACCTACCATACAACCCATTATAGCAGAATATATCTCCCTTCCATTATTTACTCTTCTAATACTGGTATTTCCTTTGTTACTCACAATAGTTATCTCTCGAAAAAAGAGAAAAATAGCTTAAATAACAACTCTTCTTTCTTTTTTTCCTTTAATATACCTCTTACCACAACGGATATTTTACAAAATTAATTCTATCTTGTTGAATGCAGAAAATTTTCGTAAGAACCATGATTTTTCAATTCGTAATAAGTAAGTTTTTTAGAAATGATGCAATTTTTTAAATGTGACCAACTCTGAATTCATTTTCAAAATCACTCTTATTGGTGACGGTGCTGTAGGTAAAACTTCTATTCGTCATCGTTACATGGGTCATGGTTTCAAAGAGTCACACCTCATGACTTTGGGAGCTGATTTCAGTGTGATTGATAAGGAATTCAGAAAAGGTGAAATTTGGACCTATCAGATTTGGGACATTGCAGGACAGAAAATATTCGAAGAAATCAGAGCTCGATTCTATAAAGGTAGTATGGGTGCTCTTGTGGTTTTTGATGTGACTGATAAGCAGACATTGCGTAATTGCCTTACTTGGGTTAAGGAGCTTTATCGTTTTTCAGGAAGTGAAGCAATACCTGTTGTTTTATTAGCTAACAAATCTGACTTACGAAATCGCAAAAGTGTCGATATGAAGAAGGCACAGAAGTTTGTGAAGATTCTAAATGAAGGCACAGCCAGTTATGGTTTTACTAATTATGTTTTAGAAACAAGCGCAAAAACAGGGCTTAATATTGAAACAGCTTTTGAGTTGCTCGGTGAAGCTATACGAGCAAGATTTTAGCATTGTAATGATAAGAACGTTTTTGAAAGGAAAAATATTTAGTAGATTTATAGGGTAATATCTAATGGCTTACAAGATTCTTATACTTGGGGATTACGGTGTTGGAAAAACCTCTCTTTACAATTATTACAAAACTCATGCTCCAGAAGCCCAGGAAAAACCTGCTTTAAAGGTTAAATTACTTGAAATAACCAGAAGAATAGAGGGCCAAGATAATACCGTTCATCTTTGTGATATCCCTGCTAAAGAATTATCCATTGCTAATAAACCCAAATTATATCAAAAAACTGTAGGAGCTATGATTTTATTCGATATTAGTCGTCCTGATACATTTAGACACGCATTGTTTTGGATTGAAGAATTAATGAATTACAATGGTTTCGGTAAGGTGCCTATTGCTTTACTAGGTAATAAGACTGATATAAGATTTTCTAGTGAAAGAGTATTGAACCCTATTGATGCACAACAATTTATCTATAGATTAAATAGATCAGCTTCAAAAGAAGATATAGAAAGCTCCTTCTATGAAATGTCAACAAAAGAAGCTAAAGGCTTGTTAGGCATTCTTGATAAGCTTATCAAAGCAATTATCAAACATAATGTTGAGAATAAATAACAGAGTGTTGTTATGTATCTATTCGCTCATATAGGCTATACATTTCTTGCTGTAGAGTTAGTTTTTATTTTTATATATATTTTCAAAAAGTTAAGCGGCAAGAATCTAGTTAAAGTTCACTGGGGCATAAGATATGTATCATTTTACGCACTGTTACTAGGCTCATTAGGCCCCGATATTATTGACAAAGCTATATCTTTACCAATTACAGGAAATGGGAGATATATTGGTCATTCTATATTGTTTGATATTATAGTTTCGCTGGTTGTTCTTGCAGTTTTCTGGAAGAATAAAAGAATCTGGATAGGTTTCATTGTTGGATGGCAAATTCATATGATCTTGGATACAGGCGGTTTTATGCCTTGGTTATTCCCATTCGTAAGCTATGAATTTCCAGAGAGAACACTTTCATATTGGGAAATGTTCCAGTTGCCTTCTGTTTATCTCAATGAGATATTCGGTATAGTAAGTTTGATTGTTGTTGTTGTTCTCTACTTACACAGAAAATTACCTTTATTAGATGTGCTAAAAGAGGATTTTTCTAAACAACCTTCATATCTCATAACTATCGACAAAAATAGGAAAAATATTTAGAGTAGATTCTGATATAGAATTCATGGACTCTTATATCAGGAAAATTAGAGATGAATCGCCAACATTTCAGAGCCATATTTATCTTAATCACGCTTCAACAGGACCTTTGCATGGTAGGACAGCAGAAGCATTGAAAAAATTCTCGACTCATTGGGCTGAATCAAATTTTGAGGAAGTATATGTAGCCTGTGAAGAAGTTAAATCTCAATTTGCTCAATTGATAAACGCTACAGCTGAAGAAATTGTTTTTACTCCTGATGTTACTCATGGGACAAAAATAGCAGTGAATATGCTAGAATATGATAAGAAAAGTAATATTGTTTGTTATTGGAACGACTATCCAGGACAAGTTTACCAAGCATTATACCTCAAAGAAAAGAAAAATGTCGAATACCGTCCTGTTCCAGATAAAAAAAATGAGATACTAGTTGAGGGATTTGCAGATAAAATAGATGAAAACACGAAAATAGTTCTGTTATCCCATGTTCAATGGCTCTCAGGTTACAAATCAAATGTGAAAGAAATAGCGAAAATTGCTCATGAAAATGGAGCATACATTTTAGTAGATTCCATTCAGTCCACAGGTGCTTTAGTCAATGATGTAAAAGATTGGGATATCGATTTTCTAACTTGTGGGGTTGCTAAGTGGCTAATAGGCCCCAATCATAAAGGCTTATTTTATATCAACAAAAAGCTTATCGATGAATTCTATCCTCCTTTTGCAGGATACCATGGAACAGATTTTGGTTCTAGGGATGAACCTTATTGGAATGTAAACAAATTGGAATTCTTACCTTCAGTAGATAAATTCATGGATACTAATCCTGGAAACCTGTTATATTATGTTGCAAATGCAGGGATGAAAATCCTTCTAGACTATGGTGTAGATAAGATAGAGAAAAGGATAATGCACCTAACTGATTACTTATTTGAGAAACTAGATGAGCTGAAAAATATCGAATTGATAACTTCTAGAAATAAAGAGAATCGATCAGGAATAGTTAATGCTAGAATACCAAATAATGTTGAAATAGTTAAGAAATTGAAAGAGAAGAAAATAATAGTATCAAGTCGCTATGGTGGAATAAGAATAAGCCCACATTTTTATAATAAAGAAGAAGATATAGATAGATTACTTGAACTTATTAAGCAATATCACAGTTAAGGCTACTTCTATTACTTTACCTTCCTATATTTTATCTCTACTACAAAAATTTTTTAAGGCATAGCTAAAATCCTATTCTGTAGCGTTCATTTTAATGAAGAAAGGTGCGGTTATGCCTAAGAAGAAGAAAAAAGAAATGGAATCAGAAATAGTCGAAATTGTGACCCCGTGGCACAGTTTTTCGACAAAAGAAGTCCTTAAGAAATTAGATTCAAACGAACAAGGTCTAAGCAATAACGAAGTTATTAATAGACTAGAAGAGTTTGGACCCAATAAGATTACAATTACAGATCGTTTCAAAATACTAAAAATGATCTCGGTGCAGTTTACTAGTTTCTTAGTAATATTGTTGATTATCGCAGGAACTATCAGCCTAGTGCTGGGTTTAGTTGGTGCAGGAGATGATGCAGGTACATCTGAAATAATCGATGCAATAGCGATATTTACCATAGTTATAATTAATGCGATAATAGGTTTTGTTCAAGATTATAGATCTAATCAAGCATTAGCGAAACTAAAAGAATATTTCGAACAGGATGTAGTGGTGCTAAGGGAAGGAAAAGAACAAATTGTACACAGCGCTGATCTTGTTCCAGGAGATATTGTGAGACTAGAGGTTGGAGAAAAAATACCCGCAGATTGTAGATTACTAGAGGTTAGCAGCTTCAAAGTAGATGAAGCAGCCTTAACAGGAGAATCATCTTCAGTAACAAAAAACCTTGATCCAGTTCCAGAAGAAGCAAGAATTCATGATAGAAAGAATATGATTTATTCAGGAACAACTTGTGTTTATGGAAGAGGAGAAGCAATCGTTGCAAATACAGGTATGAGAACTGAAATGGGGAGAATTGCAGAGTTAACACAAGTAAAAGAAGAGTTAACCCCATTACAAGAAGCGTTAGATAAGTTAGGGAAAGTTTTAGGAATTATCATCTTAATACTCTGTGGAATTGTTATGGGAATTGACTGGTTGTTGCTAAATGAAAGTTTCTTAGAAAGTTTTGAGACAGCAGTAGCTCTAGCAATTTCAGCAGTTCCAGAAGGATTACCAGCTGCAATAGTAATCACTCTTGCAATTGGTGTTTCAAAGATGGCAAAGAGAAATACAATCGTCTCAAAATTACCAGCTGTTGAGACACTAGGTTCGGTGGATTATATCTGCAGTGACAAAACAGGTACATTGACCAGAAACGAAATGACAGTTAAAGAAATATGGACGATTGATGGACTGTATGCAGTTGGAGGTTCAGGTTACCTATTAGATGGAGATTTTGTGAAAGATGAAACGAAAGTTAATCCAATGGAAATACCAACTTTGAAATCAGTGCTACAAACAAGTTATCATTGCAATAACTCAGCTGTTCTAAGAGAGGACGATAGAATAAATATCAAAGGAGACCCAACTGAAGCAGCTTTGCTTGTAGTAGCAGAAAAAGCAGGGTTTACAAAAGAGATGTTGTTGAAAAAGGAACATGAAATATTCTTTGATTCAGATAGAAAAAGAATGACAACAATTCATGATGACAATGGAAAGAAATACGCATTCATGAAAGGAAGTCCTCCAGTTGTTCTTACCAGATGCAATTCTGCAATGAAGAAAGGCAAAGACACCAAGATGACTAAAGCTCTTGAGCAAGAAATCATGAAATCTAATCTCGGTCTTGCAGAAAAAGCACTAAGAGTACTAGCAGTTGCTTATAAAGAATTACCAAAAGATTACGATAAGACAAAAGATGATGAAATAGAAGATGATATGATATTTCTAGGGCTAACAGGAATGATTGATCCAGCTAGACCAGAAGTAAAAGATGCTATAGAAGAATGTAGAATGGCAGGAATTACTACTGTAATGATAACAGGGGATCAAGAACCAACAGCTGTAGCAGTCGCAAAAGAGATTGGTATTATACAAACAGATGAGCATTTGGTTGTGAGCGGTGAAAAATTCGCTCTTATGACAAATGAAGAATTAAATGTAGAGATAGAGAAGATAAGAGTTTACAGCAGGATGAGTCCAAAAGACAAATATCGTGTAGTAGAAACCTTACAAGAAAAGGATCATGTTGTGGCTGTGACAGGAGATGGAGTCAATGATGCACCTGCTTTAAAGAAAGCAGATATCGGTGTAGCTATGGGGATAACAGGTACAGACGTCTCTAAAGAAGTCGCGGCAATGGTCATAACAGACGACGCTTTTAATACAATTGTCTCAGCTGTAGAAGAAGGTCGTAACATTTTCGAGAACATGAAGAAGTTCATTCGTTATCTCTTGAGTTGTAACTTCGATGAGATTTTTGCTGTCTTAATAATTTATGCTGCATTCCAAGAACTACCTTTCCTACCTCTTCAGATTCTTTTCCTCAATCTGCTCACTGATGCTCTACCAGCTTTATCTCTGTCTTTTGATCCTTATGATCCAGAATTGATGAAACGACCTCCACGTGGTAAAAAATCTTCATTTGTTCGAGATATGTATGCTTTTGCTTCCTTCGCCGGAGTTATAGCACTTATCGGTTCTCTAGGGATGTTCCTTGTTGGATACTTAGGAATAGGTGACAGAGTTATTGCTAACTGGGCATCTGCAAACAGCTTAACATTAACTTCTGAGCAATTACATGAAGCAAAGGTAGCTTATGCTCAAACATTAGCCTTTGTAGCTACTTTATCATTTGAATTATGGTTCGTATTTATTGCTCGGAACGACAATGCTACGTCCCTCCTCAAATCTCATCCATTTAAGAACAAATACTTGATTGGTGCTGTTGTACTTTCATGGATTCTACTACTTGGAGTAGTCTATATCCCCACATTCCAAGCTGTATTTACAGGATTTAAAGAAGCAGATGGTTTAACTTATTATCTACTAAGTTTAGAAGATTGGGCCTATATACTAGGCTTTACTGTGGGTTTGTGTTTCCTGTTTGAACTCTTCAGATATGCTCTGAGAACAGATCGTATGTATGGTTTTGCTAAAATGGTAGGAATGCATTAATCTCCCTCTCTTCTTTTTTTATTTTTTATTTTTTATTTTTTCAATACATTGCATAAGGCTTATTAATTCCTACATAGAGTTTTGTTCAAACTGGTATAGGTATTTTTAATGAAGTTAAAAGAAGGTAAGGTTTACAGTAAGGTGGGAATAGCAGTTATTGTCAGTTTAATCCTACTTTCATCCTCAATATTAAATTCAGCTCTTGTTGATACTTATGAAGATTATACTATCGGATTAACATACACACCGTTTGATGCAATATATATTGATGAGAACTTAGATTTTGGTCCAACTGGTTATAATTTCAATGGTTCAGGAACAGTAGGAGATCCGTATAGGATTGAATTTTTATCTATTAATACAGAGGAGAGCAGAGGAATTTTCATCACAGATGTCAGTGTCTACTTTGTAATTCGAAATTGTACAATTGATGCTTACAATGTAGGCATTTATATCCAAAATGTGCTTGGTGGGAGAGTAGCTCTATATAACAACACTTGTAACCATATTAAAGGTGGGCATGGGTTGATAATGGGCAATGTCGAAAATTGTACTATTCAAGGAAATAATTTCATAAATAACTACTTTGGTATATATTTGTATAATACTCCAAATTGCAGAATTCTAAACAATTCTATTGAATTCAACGCAGAGGCTATGTCTATAGATCTAGGAGAAAATTCAATTATTGCAAATAATTCGATAAAACATATTGCAGGTTCGGGAATTTCAATCCGTGATTCAAATTACACTGTTTTTGAATATAATACGATTAAAAGTATAGAAGGATATGCTGTTCTAATAGATAACTGCAATTATGGAAATTATAGTAATAATTTGTTAGATGATGGTTATATAGGAATACAAGGATATTCAGTTCGAAACCATATTTTTACTGATAACTTCATTTACATGAACGATTACTATGGAATAAGAATATACACATATGGCGGTTCAGGAGAGGAACCAAGTGCAAATAACCTTTTTTATCACAATATTTTCATTAACAATCTCAATGATGTTCCAAGGTGGTACTCCCCAGATGCTCAAGCATATGATACGTCAATAAATAGTATCTGGTATAACGAAGTAACCATGGTAGGAAACTATTGGTCAGAATACAATGGGCCATTGTCTTATTATGAAATTGATGGAAGCTATGCATTAGATTTGTATCCGATAAGTGCACCAGATTCAGATGGTGACAATATAGATGATTTACTAGAAGAGTATGTCTATTTCACAGATGTAAATGACAATGACACTGATAGTGACGGATTAAATGACTATGACGAGTTATTTGTATATGCCACGAATCCGAAAAACGCAGACAGTGATTTTGACGGTCTAACCGATGGAGAGGAGATTCTAATATATAATACCAACGCTCTAGTTTCAGATACAGATGCAGATGGTTTGAACGATGGAAATGAAGTTGTAGTGTATCTTACTGACCCTCTCGATAGTGACAGTGATGATGACGGAATGCCTGATGGGTGGGAAGCATTACATTCTCTTAATCCTCTTATCGATGATTCTGAAGGTGATCCTGACGATGATGGTCTTGATAATTTAAGTGAATTCGAGCATTATACAAATCCTGAATTGAATGATACTGATTCAGATGGACTTTTTGATGGGGAGGAGGTTCACACTTACTTTTCTAATCCAATAGATTTTGATACAGACGATGACGGTTTACACGACGGTGAAGAAGTTTATATTTACTTAACTGACCCCATAGTATTTGATACTGACAATGACAACTTAGGCGACGGAGCTGAAGTTAATATATACAATACAAACCCTCTAAATACGGATTCTGACAATGATTTGATGCCCGACGGGTGGGAAGTAGCACATTCTCTTAATCCTCTTATCGATGATTCTGAAGGTGATCCTGACGAGGATGGATTGTCGAATCTTGAGGAATATGAACACGGAACTAACCCTAACGACCCTGATACGGATGGTGATGCTTATTACGATGGTGAAGAAGTTAGTAAAGGTAAAGATCCTTTAGATCCTGAATCTCACCCCTTAGCTACTAATATTCGCAACCAAATAATTGGTGGTTCAGTATTTGGTGTTATTGTTATTGGTGGTCTTACCATCTATGTACTGATAAAAAAGAGAATAATAAATATCAAGAGATAATCTCTTTCTTCTTTTTCTTTCTTATATACCTAATCTCATGTAAATTTTACTTATCAAATTTTGAAAAGAATTATCTACATTTTGTCCTGATAGTGCTGATGTTTCTATATAATCTACTCTTATACCTCCCCATTGGGATAACGTATCGGCATAAGCCATTGCTGATAGTTTATCCACTTGTACTTCAGCTGGAGTTGTTGCTCTTAAATCTGATTTATTTCCTACTATAATCAAGGGAACAAGTTTGTGATCGTTATATTTTATCAGCTCATTTATCCAGTAATCAATGTTGGTAAATGTGTTTGGTCTAGTTATATCAAATAGAACTAATGCTCCAAAAGTTCCAGCATAATAAGCTCCTCGCACTTCTGAGAACATTGGCTGACCCGCTAAATCCCACAGTTGCAGATTTATTTGATAATCTTCATACATCACTTGTTTGACAGAAAAATCTGCTCCGATGGTCATAAGGTAATTTTCTCTAAAACTTTTTCCAATATAATTTCTTCTCAGACTTGTTTTCCCTACAGCACCGTCACCAATCAGAACTATTTTGAATATTTTTCCAACATCACCGGACATCAGTTAACAAATTAATTTAAAGCAAATTAGTATTTATGTCTTATTGTTATTCAAAAGCAGTTTTATTATGTAATGGTCTTGTTTTTACTACTTACTTTTGACTGAAAGAAGCTTTTAAAACAGTTCAGACTAATATTACTTAGAGTTGATTTTATGTTAAGAGAAGGCGATCTAGCTCCTCAGTTTTGTTTAGTTAATGAATCCAACGAGAACATCTGTTTGAAAGATTTTCTAGGTAAATGGGTTGTTCTTTACTTTTATCCTAAAGATAACACTCCTGGTTGTACAAATGAAGCTTGTGATTTTGCCGCTAGTATTGATGATTTCAAGAATCTAGATGCTACTATTGTTGGTGTCAGTCCTGATTCTCCTGAACGTCACATGAAGTTCATCAAGAAATATATGCTCAAGCACATTCTTCTTAGTGACAGTGATCGCGAAATTCTTCAGTTATACGCACGTTATGAAACTTGGTTAAACTTGCCAGAGGCGGTCTAACCGTCGTTTAAGTGGGTCCCCTCACGTGCGTTGAGGGGAAGAATCATGAGGATCATGATTGGGGAAGGAATGAAGGGAGTGCGCATTTACTCCGACAACATTCCTGCCATTGCGCATCGTGCTGTATGGTTCAAACTTTATTAACTGAGGGACAAGTGTTCAAACACTTGTGAACCATAAATATGGCGAGTTTTCGCCAAGCACTACCCATATATCAGCACTTTCC
>BPTM01000176.1 GCA_023705945.1 Candidatus Heimdallarchaeota archaeon | reverse complement strand
TTTTCTGAGGAGTTACGTGTAACTAATCGTTTTAATCCCATATAGTTTCCACCATGCAAAAAAAGCTATTATTATTCTTAAAACAACATTAATACAGTAATAACATGGTGGTAATACTTCGAGCTAGAGAAATAAAATAAAGAAATAAAGGAAATAGGAGTTTCAAAACTTCCATGGGTCTCTTACATAAACAGGGGCACTTGCAGCACCTCGTTTAACAATTACATTTGCTAAATCTAGAGCATCAACGATTTCTCTGAAACGATTTCGTAATGTAACTGGTGTAGTTTTTGCAACTTTCGCAACTTGTTGTTGGGTCCTTCTCTCTCCTGTTCTAATGCTTGCAATATAAATTGCAGCTGCTGCGACACTTAAGGGGTTTTTACCCATATCTAAACGTCGTGATCTACTCTCCTCCAAAATTTTCAAAGCCTCATTTTGAGTAGCAGTGGTCAAGTCTAATTCGTTACATAACTTAGCCAACAATACTGCAGGATCAATTGGTGTAGGCTTCATATTCAATTCTTGAACATATATGCGGAAACATCGTGCAATAACCTTTCTATCGGCATTGATGTGTTTTTCAATGTCCTTTAGGGTTGTGGGATTATTATACTGTCGAGACGCAATATATACAGCAGCTGCTACCATGGATTCAATGCTTCTTCCACGGATTAAATCTGCTTTCAATGCTTTACGGTAAGTTGTTGCTGCAGCTTCAGCTATTTCGTCACTTAATTCGAGTTGACTTACAATTCTTCGCAACTCTCGTAAAGCTATACGAAGGTTTCTAATATGAGATCTTGAATCGCGTCTGTTTAACCATCGCAATCTTCTCATCTTTGCTACAACTGTAGGCTCTAGCTTCCTTCCATAAATGTCCATATTGCTAAAACTAATCTGGGATGAAATTCCATAATCAGATTTCAAAGAAGAGATTGGAGCACCAGTTCTACTTCTATTAGATCTCTCTTCAGCAGTAAAACTTCTCCACTCTGGAGTGGTATCAATTAACTTAGAGAGGACAACGCCACAGTTACTACAAATAGATTCACCACGAGAGTAGTCACTAACTATCTCATTTGAATTGCAGTTGGGGCAACGTTCTTCACTCATCATACTCACTATGATACGATACGCAATCGGATATATAAAGCTAACCAATCAAAAGACGTTAGAAGCGCCATAATACATCAATTTGATATGTATAGAGAAGGATTAATTAAACAGCAGTTCTTACAGTTTACCTAGAAAATACTTTAATTAACGAATAAATCATGAAAATTAAGCGAAAGAGATTTTAAAGTTAAACATAATACTTGACTAATGGCAGTATACATATCAACTCATTTCAATTTATCTAGATCTTTAGTTCCAGTTACACGAGACGAGTATGATAAGTATACAAAAATCATTGATTGGTTCTTGATTAACAAATCCGCTAGAGGGACAATATCAACAAATTCACTATTTTTATTATCAAACATGTGGGGAAATAAAACCGTTCTTAAGAATTTGTCAAAATTGTGCTTAGCAAATCAAATTGAGCTATCATCTTCAATGTATTCCAATTTCATTCCTATGAATCATTCTTATGAAGAACGTTTTATTAAGAACCAAATCAACCAAGCAACTACGATTCTTAACGAGATTTTTCCAGCTAAATATATTAAAGGATATTATCCACCTTTTGGAGTTTGGGATAAAAGATCTACTGGCACATTGGTAGATCAAGGGTACAAATATGTGTTAATGGATTGGTATATTATTGCGAAAGCGCTCAACCCAAAACCAACGGGGGTTTTTGAGATAGAGTATTTTAAACATTTTAAATTAAAAAGCCAGGATATTTTCATTCTTCCATCATTTAACCTGCGCAGTGTTTATCGGAATTATCCTGAAACATATGACGAAGCATTACATTCAGGAGAATTGAAGAATTTAATGGAAGTAATTAGAGGAGGAATTGAGATTTCAGAAGATACTAACCAAGATTACTGTGGTGTACTTTCACTCGACTTAAATGATATGAAATTCCCTGTTTTTCAACCTCAGTTCGATTTCGAAAACTATCTTAATGAAGCAAGTAAGTTAATGGAACAACCTGCATTTTTCCTGAAACCTTCTGAAATTATAGAAAAATTTGAAGAGATTCAGGAGATTGATATTGAATCAACATTTCCTTATGAAGTTACTTTGACAATGGGGTATCAACGAGGATTGAAGTTAACTCCATATTGCTTAAGATGTCGTCAACTATTTCAAAAGCATTTGAAAAATTTAGAGGACATAGAGAAACGTAGTAATTCCGCCTCGAATGAAATAAATCTGAAAGTTGCAAATCTCCTACAGTATGCACATAATTACTTAATAAGAAAACAACACAATTTCTGCTTTGATGTGTTTTCTGAAACAATTAAAGGAGTAAACACATTAGTTAATGCAGATAACTGGGAAAGTATTAATCATCTGAATCTAATAGAAAATATTGCTGAAATGTTTCTGGAAAGAGAAACTGATCAAATAGATATGTCCACAAGTCTTGGACAAGAATGTTCAGACTCCATATTTATTGGCAATGATTTGCTTTGTAGTTTTACGAATAAAGGAGGAATAATTACTAATTTTATAGATTTAAAGAAAGGGATAGTTCTCACTTCTTGCCCTTCCAAAGATTTAGCTTTAGATAAAGCAACTCATGAACCAAGATACGGGCTTATGTACGATGTTATCTCCAAGCGATATAGTGGTCAATATAATCTTTTTAATGAAAGATACACATACAACTGGTTAGATAAAAAAGATAGTAAGATAATTATGTTTTCAATCTATGCTACAGAAAATATTTTGTTATCAAAACATTTCGAATTTGAAAAGAACTCATCTAAATTCAATGTTCATTATAATCTAAAGAATTTTGGAAATAAATCAGATGAATTCAGTGTTCTTAGTTTATCAAAAATAAACCTAGGAGAGCACCATACTCATTTCCTTTCACAAGAGGAGATTGAAGTGTTTGAAGAAAAACAGAACGATAACATAAGTAGCGTAAAAATCTTCAATAAAAAACTTAACTCAGGTTTAGAGATTAAAATCCCAGAGAATATTGAGGTAAAAATTGAGAAAAATTTCGGAAATAATGAACTAAGTTTACGGATGACAGTACCACAGCTTCGAAGAATGGAAGAGAAAAGTTTCTCTTTTAAGATCGAAATTCTATGAAAGTTGTAATGCTATTGAAAAAATATTAAAAAAGAATTAAGGAGAGAAAAAAACTTATTTTCTCCTCTTTAGTAGGAATACAGTACAACCTAAGAAAATTAATGAAATAAATGCAGATAGAGCTGCAAGGGGAACCTGATCAGTCGGAGTTTGAACAGGTAGTTCAACAATATAAACTATACTTAAGCTGAAAGTGTTACCTCCTTTATCTTGAACCTCTACAACAACATTATAGGTACCACTTTTAACATAGTAATGGAAAGCAAAATTGTCATTTGTTACATTTTGAACAACGCCATCGCCCCAATAAATGATTACTTTCCAAACACCAGAATAGTCATCACTATAAGTGAAGTGTAATTCAACATAGCCATCTGTTATTTCAGTAACATTATTCGTGAAATCAGTTATTTCAAGGGTTGGAGCATCGAAATCGAGATAAAGATAGTTTGTTGTACTGTTGAATGTTCCTAAAGAAGTGCTAACTGTAAGTGTAACATTGTAACCTTCAGTTGCTGCAGGATACGTATGGCTCACATAATATCTTTCATCATCTTCATCCTCTTCTAAAGTTGTAAGGTTTGCAACGGGAGAACCATCACCATAATCCATTAGAATCTCTGTAATGTTTCCTCTATTTAACAAAATTCTAAAACTGAATGTGACATCTTCGCGATTCAGATAAGCCCCACTTACAGGGAACAGCTCTAGATAAGGTTTGGAATCATAAACTCTAACAGCGTGATAATTTCCAACTGTTTCGTTGTAAAGTTCTCCATAATAGAAATTGTAAGCTTCAAACAAGATTATATTATCAACATCAAATATCCCAAGGGTCACATTATATTCCCGTATTGTATCATTGTTACCAAAATCGTTTACTTCTGTATAATTGTTTTGTAATGTTCCTTCTATTTGAGTCCATGTAACGATTTCAGTATCATTTTCTAAACTTTCCATAGCATAATACTGTATACCAAATGAGTCAACTTCTGTACTGTTTAATGTTGTAATGACTATATCAATTGGATCAACATCTGTAATTGGTTCATTAAGTACAGTATCTGAACTAAAATAGAAACCATTGTTAATTGCGTAAATA
>BPTM01000175.1 GCA_023705945.1 Candidatus Heimdallarchaeota archaeon | reverse complement strand
TTTAGATCAGCAAGAATACCTCAAGAAGGAGATTCTCCAAATATCGGTTGGGTAATTATTCAAGGCATTATTAAGGATGGAAAATATCCACAAAGAAAGGACACCTGCATGTGGGATGATGCTATTAAAGATTTACCAGATATAGAATTAAGATACTTAGCAGCTTGTTACGGGGATTTTCAGAGCTATAATAATATCAATGAGAATTTCATCCTTACAATGGAACATACTATAGTTGCTGGTGATCCATATTGCTCTTGTATCACACATGACACAAGAATAAACAATGATCTAACTCATCCTCCCAAAGAGTTTTGGGATAATATGTGGCCATTGCAAGAATAGCAAAAGAAGAAATAAGCGTATGATATGCACAATATTGTATAATCGGTGGAATCTGAATAAATCAATGTTGCATTAAAGTCTTCTTCCAAGAAGGGAGACTAACTAATAAGGTATGATATTAAATGTAGGTTAAATAAATTCTTACGGAATATAATCTCTTACTTCTTTTTTTCAAGAAAGTTTTTAAGGAGGACTTTACAAAATAAAAGTGAAATATCATTTACAAATCTTGGGGGTTCAAGATTGAGTATAACAATGAATGATTTAACTAACTTTCCTAGCGATAGATTCCGAGATATTTACCAAACCGTTTTTATGATTCAAAAAATCCTGATAGTCCACCATGAAACAAGTCTTCCAGTATACGAAAAAGATGTTGAAAATACAATCCCTTTTAATTCTTCTATGATTACTGGAATTCTTGAAGCTATATCAGCTATAGGGCAAGAGATGATAGGTAGGCCAACAGGTTTTAAGAAACTTGTATTCAATGGTTTTGTTGTATCAGGGTCTTACTTCAATGGTTTTACAATTTATGTTTTCTCCGAAACTGATTTGCAAAAAGAAATTGAAAAAGGAATGCAGAAGATAGTTTCATGGTTTAGTACAGCTTTTCGATCAATAAAAGAGAATTGGGATGGTTCATTGGATATTTTCAAAATTAACAAATCTATTATTGAAAATAAAATTTCTCAAACACTATTTCTCTGGTTACTTTATCCCCTTCAAACATCCAAGAACCAACAATTAGAAAAAGAAAATTTATCAATATTTGGCAAATCTATCCTTGAGTGTGTAGGTAAAAATGAGAGTTGTACCTCAGCACGTCTTCTAGATAATTTCAAACAATTTGATGAAGAAGAAATTCTAAATGAGATTTTTGGTTTAGTGGATAAAGGTTATTTGGTTACTTCCTCTCATGATTAAGTATCAACTATCTACACCTACGTAAGAAATATAAACAATAAAGATTTAAAGTAAAATATACATATAAACTAAAGGCATATCTTCTGGGATTATAATGGGTCATAATATCAACAAAATTTTTTTGTCATGTACAATTATTGCGCTTTTCACATTTTCACTTGTATCACCAATTCTATTAGAAAACAATCTCAACAATGTCTCCATAGATTCTTTTTCAAATATTATCGATGATGATAACATTCCACCAAATACTTCGGATTTGACCAACCGAATTAAATATGATTATACACCTATTGATAGTTTCTCGGATTCAGGAGATTCTTTTGTCATTGATGACACTTTAGCTGTATACGATTCTCTTAACATTGATTTGAATTCAACTAATGATTATAATAATTCTTACACTATTACATCTCCCACAAGTTATTCAGATGACATATTACAATATAATCTGACACTTGAAAGTGCTATTGAAGTAGATTTCATTCAAGATGGAGGAAATAGAATTATTGATGAATTAACATCTTCAATAATAAGTTATGCTATTGAGTTTGATGTACTTACTCCTTATGCTATATTCCATGGAGCCCAATTGGGATTAGAAACTTTCGGATTAGGTTATGTTGGAGATGAAATAGATATATATCTTGTAGAAAAAAGTGTGTCTGGAACACCTAATATGAGTGCAATTCTAAGTACTGCCATTGATAACACATTTAGTCTAGCTAATCCTCTTCCTGTGAGTAGTGTAGACATCATGGCGTACATCGATTTTGTAGACTATACATTAAGTATTGGATCCTATTTCGTTGTTGCAAACCTTTCAACTATTGACGTAGATGATGATTCAGGATTATTCTGGAGAAGCCAACAAATTTCTCAAGGAAGAACGTATTATCATGATGGGACAAGCTGGGTCGGTCCTGATCCAAATGGGAGAACTGTTGCATTTGCCTCTCATATACAAGAATCAGATAGTGGTGGAAATCCCCTAACATATACAGATCCAACAACAGTGAATCTAACTGATAATGGAGCTGATGTTACAACACTCGATCAAATTATTAGTGGAACTGGGCTTCATATATTAACATCAAATAAGGCTGTTATCCTTCAATCGAACAGTAGTTATCAATTTAGTAGAACTTACGCTTCTACCTCGGTAATTGATCTTCTTAATTCTACATATAATGAGTATAGTAACACTTGGACTCATTCTTGGACTACAGATATTGTGGGTCTGGGAACATATACAAACCCTACTAGATTTCAAGCATTTTCTGTTCCAAATGATTAAAATAAAACAGATCTCTCATTTTTATTGAATAGAGGGACTCCAATATCTGGAAGTTGGGTTGGAGATGTTTTTGAGTTTGATCTATCTATCCTATTCAACATAAACCAATATGATGGTGGCAACTTTGAGTTCACTATTACAAGTCCAAATTATATTATAACGACTTCAATAAGTGATATGACCCAAGAATTAGGATACTGGACACATAATGAGACACATGCATCTGGATTTGAAGGAACGACAATATTATCGACCGCAAGCATAGAAAATTTCATAACGAGTGGGGGGGCACTGAATTATTCCGTATTGGATAGTAATGGTAATATACTTCCACTGAAGAGCTCATTGCCTGTTAATCTTATCTATCTAGACAATTCTTCCTACACTAAAAATGCTTATACAGAGGGTTCACTTTTCAAAGCCAATGTAACATTTGATCCATCTATATCAGCATCAGATACTGAAGGATATTGGACAGTAGTTTATTATTGGACAAACGGTACAGAAGCAGGACTCTTCACTCAAACAATCACTGTTGTCAAACCAACATTGGCTTCATTCTTCGTAGAAGAAGAAGTAGGAGGAAACTGGTTAGAATTATCCTCTACTGAGATTACAAGAATAAATGGTGAAGCAATTAACATCAAAGTTAGTTACTACAATATCAGCGACCCATTCTTTACAGGTTTAGGAACATACATTCCTAACGGAGATGTTTACTATACAACAAGTTGGCTAGATACAGATAATCTTGCATTTGATTCAGGGAATTATAGTTATAGTATAGCACCAAATATAACAGAAGGGTCCTATCTCATAGATATATTTGCACAAGGACCATTCTTACAATCTCATTCAGATCAATTTTCTTTGATACTACTACACGAGTTCCGTGTCCTTGAACCTCAATCTGTAAATCAGGTGTACTATTACACTGATAACGCAGAATTTACATTTTCTATTGAGATCGGAA
>BPTM01000174.1 GCA_023705945.1 Candidatus Heimdallarchaeota archaeon | reverse complement strand
AACGGTGATGGTTGATGCTATAGATAAGGTTTACGAGTTATTTCCACTTATGATTTCAATTACACTAATTGTTGTCTACATTCTGATTGGATTAATGTTCAAGTCAGCTTTCATACCTTTGAGACTTATATTTACTATAGGAATTACCTTATCTTTCATCTATGGACTAGGAGTGTTAGTTTTCGAAACCTCATTTTTGAATAATGTATTTTCTCCATTACAGGATGTTCATGCATTTTATTGGTTAGTACCAATAATGGCTTTTTTAATTCTGATAGGTCTTGGACTTGATTATGATATATTCTTATTATCTAGAATATCAGAATATAGAGACAAAGGCTATACAGACAAAGCATCCATTCACAAAGGATTGTATAAAACTGGGAACATCATTTCATTTGCAGGAATAATCATGGCTATTGCATTTTCAGGTCTACTTCTATCAAAGGAAATGGTTCTTAATCAATTTGGATTTATGCTCTGTATTGCCGTTTTGGTTGACACTTTTATCGTGAGAACTATACTTGTACCTGCTATTATGTCAGTTGCTGAGAAGTGGAATTGGTGGCCAACTAAGAAACCTGCACCTACTAAAGATGAAAATGATGTGGAGATATGATTTGAAAATTAGTACAAAAAGGAAAAAAGGGAAGAGTGTTCCTTTAGAAATACACAACTCCGAGGAATCTCCAGAAAAACGGTAGAACAAAGGCGATTAGCAATAAACCAAAAATGTCTGCTATTGAACCTATTTTTGCCATTTCCCTAACCGTATATTTACCCGTGCTATACGCAATCATCGTGGGTGGAGTACCCTGGGGCAACATAAAGTCCACACTTGATCCAATAGCTGCAACAACTGCTAAAAGAACAGGATCTATACCGAATAGTAAACCTAACGGGATAACTAATGGTACAAGTATTGCAGCTGAACCCGTATTTGAAGCTATGAACGTAAGAAGTACACCAAGTAATGCAATCAAAGCTATGAATAGAATTTTGTATGAAAAATTCAGATTCTCAAGAGAAAATGCAATCATATCTCCAGCTCCAGCTTCTGTTAATACTACACCTAAAACTAAACCCCCACCGAAAATCAAAATGGCATTCCAATTGAGATCATTCATATCTCTTCCTTCTAATATTTTTGAACCACTGAAAACTGCAGGAATAAACAGCATAAATGCTGCAAAAATAGCTACAATAGAAGAAGAGAAAGTTGGGAATAGGTATTTCTTAATCGTCCCTTCTAAGAACCATAAAATTAATGCAAAGAAGAAAACTACCAGAACATAAATTTGTTTTTTATTTAGACGGCCCATATTATCTAATTCTTTCTTAACAGCTGATTTTGCGTTGGAAATACTTTCTTTTGGTACTTCTGGTTTCATTATGAACCAAAGATATAACCAGATTAAAGGTAACATCAACAAAACTATTGGTAAACCAAAGATAAACCATTCAATAAATGTAATATGAACATCTGCGTATTGAGCAAGCAAAGCAATGGCTATGGGGTTAGCTGGAGTACCAATAGCTGAACCAATCCCACCTAGGGATGCACTATAAGCAATACCTAAAATTAGTGCTTTACCATATCGATCAATTTTTTCTTCGTCTATCTCTTTATTCACTTTGAGTTTATCTGTAACAGCTACTGCTATTGGAATCATCGTAGCAGCTGTTGCAGTATTACTCATAAACATTGAAAGAACGGCAGTAACAACCATCATTAATAACATCAAGATTTTGGGGTTATTCGGACTAATTCTTACAATGTTGAGAGATATCCATTTATCTACTCCGGTCTTGTTCATTGCTTTCGAAATTATAAAACCACCGAGAAACAGAAAGATAACAGGTTCAGCAAATGGAGCAAGTAAACCTTTAGCACTTAAACTAAGAAATATCACACCAAAAATCGGAATCATTATGCTTGTTGCAACCAAGGGTATTGCTTCCATTACCCAGAGAATACCAACGATAAACAACAGTGTAAGAACTACATTTGTTTTATAAGGTAATCTGACAGTAAATATCACCCATTCCTGGTCTATATGATCTTCTTTTATAGAAGATGCTGGTAAGGTAAGATCTAGTCCTTCTATATTTTCATCTGTTTCTGTACATTTTATGTCTATACTAAAGTTACCAATAATCGGTGTTTGAGATACCGTTGTGTTTGTTTCATCTGTTATTGAGACGCGAAAGATGAGCTGTTTGTCATAACCTATTTCTATTACTGGAGAGTATGCTAACCATAATGTAAAATTATCTCCTAAGTCGTAAGTTTCTATTGTTTCAGGATAAGTTGAGCTATTAGTAATTAGAAAAGTGAAGTTGACTTCAGCTGTATATACATGGGTTATATTACTGTTATTCTTGTAGTCATATCTTGCGTGTAAAGTAGCATCATGATTACTGATGTCAACTGTTCCACGAGTAAATACCATAGTAAGTATAATCGCTGTTACTAACATTGCAAGGGTTATACCAAGTTTAATCGCTTCTTGTTTTGTTACTTTCATTTTTAATCCCTTTTCATTAATAAAATTCCTCGGTAATGATTTTAATTTGTTCTTCTGTTAGATCTAGAGGAGCTTGAGCAGGAATAATACCTTGATTTAAAGCGAAATCTCTTTCTTCGTATGTTGTTTTGTTCTCAATTTGATAGAAGATTCCGATAGGTATTTTGTCTTTTATAAAAATTTGACTTCCTAAATCCATAGCTCCAGAGAAGTTTTCTGTATCATGCCCAGTATCTTCTACTTTGTAAACCTTCTGTCTGAAATAATCAAATGTTTGATTCTTGTTGAAAGTTATACAAGGACTAAGCACATCGACATAGGCAAAACCCCTATGGTTAATGGCTTCTTTGATTATCCAATTGAGATGTTTTAGATCACCAGAAAAACCTCTTGCAACAAAGGTAGCTCCTGCAGCAAGAGCAACCGATATTGGATTCAGAGGATTTTCAATCGATCCTCTAGGAGTTGTTCTAGTTATTGTTCCAACTGGAGTAGTTGCACTTGCTTGCCCTGTTGTTAAACCATAAACATAGTTATTTGAGACTATAGTAATAATGTCCACATTTCTCCTGCAAGCATGTAGAAAATGATTTCCACCAATACCATAGATGTCTCCATCTCCACCATAAACTATAACAGTAAGCTTTGGATTTGCTAAACGAATTCCAGTTGCAACAGGTATACCTCTACCATGAAGTGTTTGTAATCCGTATACTTTCAGAAAGTTAGGCATATGTGATGAACAACCAATACCACTCACTAGCACAACCTCTTCTTGAGGTATCTCTAAATCAATTAACGCTTGGCGGATTGCTCTCCATTGGGAGAAGTTTCCACAACCGGGACACCAGGTTGGTCGAAATAAACTTTCGAAATCTTTCAGAGATAAATTATATTCTTCACTCATTCTTCATTACCTCTTTTACTTTCTTCACAACTTGTGACGGAACAATTGGTTCCCCATCCCATCTTAGTAATTTATTTGTAAGCGTTACTCCCGTCTTCATTCGTATGAAATCTCTTAACTGTCCAGTGAAATTTTGTTCAATAATTAGTGTTTTCTTTGCATTTGTTAAAATCTTCTCAACTTCATCTGTATGAAATGGTGATAAATATTTTAAGTGTAAGTGATTTGTTGGAATCCCATCTTCTTTAAGCTGAAGAATCGCTTCCTTCACTATATTGATTGTTGACCCCCAAGAAACAAGGGTGATTTCAGCATCTTTAGGTCCAACAAGTTTGGGAGTGTCCAATTCTTTAATAAGATAATCCAATTTTCTCATTCTTTTCTTTACCATTTCAACTCTAATAGGTAAAGTATCTGGTAATCCAGCTAATGTCGATGCAATAGAAGTACCAGTTTCTTTTCTCTCACTTGAACCCGTAAAGAACATCCCATTCTTTGTTCCTGGAATTGTTCTTTTAGAAACACCTGTTTCTGTAATTTCATATCTACGATAATTTTCACCAGGATTTCCCAGAATATTGAATCTCACATTTTTCTGTTCCATATTCAATTTTCTAACAGTAGCTGACATTTCAGATAAGTACAAATCAAGTAAAACAATAACAACTACTTGGTATTTCTCAGCTATTTCCAATGCTTCAACTCCAACATTGAATGCATCCTCAACTGTACTTGGAGCAATTATAACTTTGGGAAATTCTCCTTGACTTGCTCCATAAGCTTGGAATAGATCTGCTTGTTCAGTTTTCGTTGCCATCCCTGTTGAAGGTCCTGCTCTTTGTGAGTTTATCACTAGAAGTGGTATTTCCTCAATACCTGCCATTCCAATAAGTTCAGTCATAAGAGCAAATCCACCTCCAGAAGTACCTGTAGCGGATCTTGCCCCACAGTAGGCTGCACCTATAGCCATTCCCACAGCTGCAAGCTCATCTTCAGTTTGTTTAACAATCATCCCTAGCTTCGGAAGATGCTTGGTTAAATAATGAACAATACTGGTTGCTGGTGTCATTGGATAACCCGAATAAAATTTCAGTCCAGCTGAAAGCATACCAAGTGCTATTGCCTCATTTCCGGATATAATCATTTGTCTTGCTTTGCCATATTTATGCTTCTCCCATATTGGTAGCCAGCTGCTTTCTTCAGCAAATTTTATACCTTTATCTAAAGCATCATAGTTTGTAAATATGATTTCTTCTCCCTTTCTACCAAATTGCTCTAATATAACTTCTTTTACTAATCCAACATCTAAGCCGAGTAGATGACTGATTGCACCAAAGCTAACAATATTTTTCAAAACTTTCAATTTTGATATTTCCTTAGTTATTGCTCCTAAAGGAATGCCTAATTTAACTATATCTTCTGGATAATCAAACTCATCCAGGTCAATTAAATCATCATCGTAAATTACCATTGCATTTGGATTTACGAGAGGTTTGTGAAGTTTTGCAACATGTTTGTTAAGGAGAACTATAATATCTGCATCTTCACCAACTGTGAGAACTTCACTTTGACTAAAACGGATTTGATAAGAATTATATCCTCCCCGAATAACTGATTGATAACTTCGAAAACCTAATACGTTGTAATTATGCATTTTGAGAATCTTCCCAAAAAGCAATCCTAGAGATACTAGACCATCTCCAGCACTACCAACAAAACGTACAGCAATATCTTTTTTCATGCTAAATTCTCCAGCTTTGGATTCTATTTAGCACTAATCTAACAGTGTATATAAAATGTTTTGATTGACTATAGAATAGGTGAGCCATACCATAGTAATAGTGCAATTTCTACAGGTAAGAAAATCAGTGCAATTAGAGTTAAAATTGCGATAAATCTACTTGTTAACAATTCATCTAGTTTAAAGAATTTAGCATAAGCGGAATTAGCGACAGCAGGAGGAGCCATAGTCTGTATAATCAAGGGAATTTTTGCTGTAAGCGGTATGGGAATAAAAAATATTGGAACTATACTAAGAAGACCCCCACCAAATCTTGAAAAAATCCCTCTGAATAGAGTAGGTTCTTTCCATTCTTCTTTCTTAGGGAATCTGAAACTCAAACCAACTATCACTAACATTAAGACCATAGTGATATCTCTAAATAATTCTGAGGCAATATGCGCTTTTGTTTCCACAAAACCTGTAGCAAAACGTAAGAGAAAACTTTCATCTATTACGCCTAATAGGATTTGTTGAGTATCCATATTGACATATCCAACAGTAAAACGGAGAATTAGGCCTATTATCATTCCAATTGTTGGTGGAAAAAGAATAAGCCTTTTAAGTATTCGAAAAAGTGATTGTTTTGAACTGGAATCAGAATTTGTTCCATAATGAATACCCAAATAAACACCGAAACTGTTTCTCAAGATGGTTTGAGCTAAAAGATAAAGAGAAGCAGCGAGTAATGCTTCAGATTGATAATCCGGTAGAAGACCAATGATAATTGGAAATGGGAAGAATAAAGCATTCATAAAACCAGATGAAGTTAATTCAGCTCCCTTTTGAGCCATGGAAATTTCTTCAATGCTAGAAACTTCTTGACCACTCATTGAAGCTTTCTTTTTAGTATTTGAAATCTCTTTTAGTTTAATGAGAATGATGTTGAGTATCATAGGAACTATTAATCCTACAACAGTCATAGAAGCTATTAACCACCAGTTCACATTAGTAAAAGTTTCAATATTAAGAAATACTAAAATAAGAAGAAGGGGTGTAAAAATATTCAAACCAACAAACAATATCCATTTACCTACTTGATCCGCTTTTGACCATTTTTGGAGTAATATTCCGGCACCTATACCTACGTATATTACACCTACTCTTATTGCTAATTCAAGTAGATAATTAATTGCCATTGAAAGAGAGAGGAGAAAGAGGGTTAATAAATCTTTTAATTCTCCTATTATCTTTCTTTTTCTATCCTTAGCTTTCCATTTAGACGTAAATTTCTCTTAGATTTTCTAATAATAGTGAATAGATAGAATTTTTCTCTTTCTCAGCTATATCCTTTGCAACCAATATCTCACTCAGATTTTGAGTGGTTTGTAAAATAACTGTAGGAGCAGTAGTTTCAATTAAAGGTAGTTGACGAATTTTCATTCCTTGAAGAGAAGTATTGTATTGAACACAAATTGTTGATAGCGCTTTGCATTCTTCTTCAGTAGAAATACCTTCTTCAACACCATCTTGCAACCAGGATATTGTACCACCTTTAGTTAAACTAACAAGCCATAGTAGAAGTGAAAAACCATACAAACCACTACTATTACCCAAAAGAATGTATTGATTGATGAAATCAAGCAACATTCCAAGAGAATTCAATACTTTTTTATCTTTCTCAAATAATTGAACAGTTAATATGAAATCTTTCTGAAAATCGCTGAGACCTTTTTTATATTTCACATCAATTTTCAAGAATTTGTCTCTTTCTTCTTTCATTTCTTCAAAATCTTTGTCAATGATATCCATTTCTTCAAGAATAGCATCAAGTTCAGTTTGTTTATCTTCACGCACTTTCAACTCTTTGATATAGTTTGTAACCATTTCAGCTATAGCAGTTTGTTTTTCCTTAATTTCATCTTCAGAGGATTCAATATTTTCTGCTAAAGCATCTTTTCCTTGCATAGCGAGATTTGTTTGTTTTTGCCACTTCATTCCATCTTTGAGAACTTTAAGTGAAAGGATTTTTTCAATTGATTTTGCTAACAAATATTTTCTATACTTCGGATTAGGAGTTTTACTAAATACCAAAGACAGATAAAAAGTGAGTGCATTTGGCATGATATTGTAAGGGTCAACTTCTCTGTTACCTTGTAATGCTTTAAATGAGAGACCTTTCTCTAACCATTCTACTAGACCCCCAGAAATCATTGAAAACGGAGGATTAAATGAAGTAAAAAGAGGTATGGAAGTATAGATATTTGCCATCGAAATAAGTAAATCAGGATACCCAAAACTTGAAACTTTGTTATATTTCTTAAAAGTTAGTTCCTTCTCCTCAAACAAATATTGCATAGAGAAGTAATAAAGAATTTGTTTGTTCATACTGACTTTGCTGAAATCTTCTGCTTCGAAGTCATCCCCTTGTTGAAGAGCTGTTAGAACATCTGAGTTGCTAAAAACTTCTGCTCTCTCAGTATCTTCTGCAACTTCCTTAACAGCTTCTTGATCTTCAGGATACATTTTTTCTAAAATTTCATGTATCCAATAGATGATATAGTTGTAAAGTGGGCTAGACTTTCGGAGAATGCTTCTCCAACCAAACCAGAGCTCTATTCTTTTGCTAGTAATTTCTCCTATTTTCGCAATATCTTCTTCTTTAACAGCTCGAGTTGAGTAACGTAATGGAAAAATCGCAATTGGTTCTTTCTCATTAAATAATAAGTCTTCAATATTCCTTAGAATTGTTGTAAAAACTAATTCTAAATCAAGATGAGCATATCTTGAGAGAACCTTGGACTCTTTATAATACTCTGGGAAAAATGAAGCTTTCTTAAGAAAAGTGGGTTTAAGTATATTTTCAATAATTGGTTTGAAGAAAATTTTTCCATCTTCATCTAATTCGTCTAATAAAGTGTCTTTTTTGGACAACTCTTTGATATAATATTCGATCAAGAATGAACCAAATGATGTCCCTGATACTTCAGGATTGTTAAGATAATATTCTACTGCTTTTGCTGTTTCTTTTGTGTTTTTCTTGATCTTGGCTAAATCAAACTTGTCAGTTAGCTTTATTAATTCTTTATTTTTGTTTCTAGGAACAAGATATTTTCCTTCTTTTTTGAAACCTAAAACTTCTCTTTTTTCTAAAAGACCAAATGTAATTTGAGATTTCTGTAAAGTTCCTTTGAAGATAACTACATCCATATTAATTCCTCGTTAAGACGTTCTAAAAATACTATGCTAATAAACCTTTATTTTTTTGTAAATTACTAAAAATTCAAATGACTGTATGAGAAGTAGGATTGAGATTCATGAACAGAGAAGAAACTATCATATTCTTACAAGACGATCGTAAAGAGCTGGAAACCAGCTTAGAGAACCTCTTTCCTGAAGATTTTGTTACTTTTAGAGTATTAGGAATATGGAAAATTAAAGATGTAATAGCTCATCTGCCAGGGTGGAATATAGAACTAAAGAAGTCAATTGATAAATTGTTAAATAACGAGGAACTATGGTTCGTTTCTGAATCTGAAGATTTTTTCAACAAGATACAGGTTATGAAAAGAAAATCCTTGACTGTTAAACAAGTTCTAGATGAATGGAAAATGACGTTTACTGAGCTTATTGAAAGAATCAGAAAATTGACGAATGAGGAGTGGGAATTTACATCAAAATACAAATGGAAAAGTGGAGCACCAGTTACTGTTAAATCACTTTTTGGTTATAGAAAGAAAGGAAAAGGGCATGAAGGATATCATGCACTCCTTATTGATGAGTACTTTGAAAGAGACTATTGTGATTGCGAGAGATACTAATCTAATGTACCATAGTGAATGTTTAAATTCTGTTTTTAATCCTCGTCTTACCTATGAATTTCCGAGATTTTCTTTCAAAACGTGGTAAACACATCGAAGATAATGTGGATCTTTCAGAAGGAACTCTAGCTTGGAATTTGAGAGCAAAGAAAAAAGCTAAAGAATTGTCCGGGGTTATTAATGCTACAATTGGAAGTGCAACTGAAGATGATGGAAAACTTATGGTACTACCAACATTAGTTGAAGAACTACGAAACCTCACAAGCGATCAGATTTTCAGTTATGCAAACATGAGAGGAGAAAAAGAGTTTGTTCAAGCTTGGAAAAAAGACACAACTGATACCTATCCTACTTACCTTCAAGAAGGAGCTAATAAATTTTCCACATTACCGATCACAGCTTGTGGAGGACTAACAGGTGGGTTAATGATTTCTGCTCAAGTACTCTTTGATAAAGGTGATACAATACTTGCACCTAACTCTCGATGGGGAAATGTAGACAATGTGTTCTTTAAGAATTTACAATTAAAAGAATCTTGTTACGAATTACTTGACAAAGAAGGGAATCTCAACTTCGATAGTTTAATATCAAAGATTCAGAAAGCGGAGAAAGAGGAGAAGAAAATTGGAATATATCTAAACTTCCCAAATAATCCTTCTGGTATAAGTCCGTCTTATGACGAAGTTAAAAAGTTCCAAGAAGTTGTAGAAGAGATATCTGTTCCAATGACAATTTTTCTAGATGATGCATACGAAGGTTGTGTTTACGAGGACTCTGCAATTGAACATTCGCTTTTTCCATATTTAGTTGGACTAAATGAGGATGTCATAATAATCAAAGTTGATGGAGTTTCGAAAAGATATTTTGCATATGGAGCTAGATTGGGACTAGTTACAGTTGGTTTTGGAGAAGAAGTTTCCGAGGAAGAAAATGCTCGAGCAAGAGAAATTATAGCAAAAGCAACTAGATCTAATACTTCTAGTGCACCTAAAGCAATTCAAATGGCTATGGGTAATGTGTTAAATGATATAGAAAAAAATAAGAAAATTCATGAGGAGAAAAAGAGAAATATCTGCCTCTTAGAAGATAGATACAATTGTATGAAAAAGCTGTTAGGAGAAAAAGAAAGTTCTGTTCTTCAACCTGTTGGATTTAATTCTGGTTTCTTTAGCTTTTTCCAAATCAAAAACAAACAACAAGCCTCTGAAGTTAGTCATAAGCTTCTAGAAAAAGGGTTAGGAACAGTTCCCTTTGAAAATGCTAAGAATGGTTTGAATGGTGTTAGAGTTGCTTTCTGTTCAATAAGTGAAAAGAATATAGAGAAAACAGTTGATATTCTTTATTCAATATGATTTTTCTTGAAAGAAAGAAAGTAAGAAAGGAAAAAGAGATTTTACTTTAATGCTTCATCTGCTTTTCCTTTGAAAATTTTCCAAAGTTTCATCCTTTTAGCTTCGCCCGATTTGATTTTACGGAAGTTTTCTCCTTGTCGTGAAAGCACAACTAATGTTATAGCAAACATTGTTATCGCTGCAATAAGACCTAGATTAGCAATTGTGTTGGCATCAGGACCAAGTCCAGCACCCATCGGAGAAACCCACACCCATATATCTGCCCAGAATAACAATAGAAATCCCATAGCGATAAAACTAACAAGATATGTTATAGCACTATACATGATAGCAGAACCTAGTACAAAATACATTACAATCCAGATTGGCAAGAAGATTGGGTTAAAGAATATCATGGACCCTAGAGTAGAAGCTACTCCTTTTCCACCTGGACCCCATAACCATATAGTCCAATTATGACCTAAAATCGCTGCTGGACCAGCGAAAGCAATAACCCATGGATCTGCATTGGCAAAAGCATATGATATCCATACTGCTAACCACATTGCAAAGAAACCTTTTAACATATCAAGTATAGCTTCGATAATTCCAATTGTATAAGCTAAACCTTTTGGTTTGTCTTGTGATTGGAAAGCTCTAATAACATTACGTCCACCTACATTTTTGGACCCAACAGTACGTATATCTATTTTCAACCATAACTTCACTACTATCCAAGCAATTGGGATTGAACCCAAAAGATAACCTAAAGCCGAAGCCCATAAAACATCAATAGTTATCATATATGTTTTTCTTCTTAACTTCTTTAAAAACTTTATTTGAATTGACTTAATGAATTTTAAGACAAAAGTGTAATTGAGAAGATTTATTTATCTGGTTTGACATATTATATCTAGCTATTTGCATTATCTTGAAGTAGAAAGTAGAGGGATATTTATGATTAAACAAGAAAAGAATGACAAAGAAAATGTAGATAATACATCTTAAGATAGATCAAATTCTGAATCAAAATTATTTTGGCTGCTTGGAGCATTTCTGTCTTGCATTTTGATTCTATTGCCTGTGGTAATATGGCTATTTAATCGAGATTGGATCATCACATTATCAGCTATTGTGTGGATAGGTATAGTTCTCATCGTTATCAGCTTTATTTTAATTGGTATTGGTTCAACTAATATAGGAATGGGAAGTGGAGTGAACCTACTAAGCGGAGAACAAGGAAGGAGAGCCGTTAAAGCGCAGAGAAAATTATTATTGATAGGAATGTTCAAATCTAGAGTTAATTTCCAATCTTGGTTACTAATTTGGGGATTTTTATACGTGATTCCTTTGATATTTAAAATACCTCTATTTCCAAATTAAGATTTTTTTACAAAATCAATCCAGTGAACTCTATTCATCATCAGATTGACGTTCAACCTTGTTGATTTCTGTCCGGTTAATGCCCCCTGCATTTGAATTAACATCCATTCAGCAGTTCCAATGAAGTTCAACTTACTCCACCCCCAGATAAGAAGTTCGTAGAATAATAGAACAACAAAAGACACTAATAAAACCCAAGGGAGGCCCTCAACACCTGTAAATATCCCATCCTCCATAACATTGTATTTTGTGAAGTTATTCAGGATTAAAGAGAGGAAATATCTAGGGACGTAAAAATACAAATCAACGAGAAAAACTGTTAAGGAAACCATTGACCATAATCGAAAGAATTTCACTATTTTACGATTGGCAAAAATTTTTCCTCTTCCTCTGAATTCTACCAATCCAAGAAAAATCATCAGAACAATAGTTTGTCCTCCAAGATGCACAAGATAAGTTGGGATTGCAGGAGGGGTTGATACGAAAGTAAAAGGAACTCCAAAAACACCTAACAAAACACCAGTTAAGATACAAGATAATCCTGCGATTCCTCCCCACAAGGGAAAGAGCTTTCTTTGGTTTGGTTTAGCAAGAGAAATACCTATCATCGATCCTGCAATTGATGTTGCCAGAAATGGGAATAGAGGTTGATTTTCACCCGTTATTAGCGTTAACAACCAAACTGGAAAAGAAGCATTTGCAGTAGCCAAATGGTGGTTTGGCCATCCATCACTTCCCCAATTCTCAATAAACGGAGATAAATCATTCCAATTAATCAAATCCCATTCAGAGTAAATAGATTGTGCCCAACTCTGAAAGAAAGGTGTTATTACTAGTACAACTACAATAATCAAACCATATATTATCATGTTTCTAATGTACTTTTTATAACCATTTCTTAACATAAGCAAATAGTGTATAAATCCATTAACGATCATAGTCCAACCAATTATTTGAAGAGGTTTCATTTCAAACAGTGAGCTCCAAAGAGGATAGAAATTAGTCCAATCTCCAGACCTAATAGAATGCCCTATATATCCCCAATAGAAGAAAGCTTCCTTAATATAACCAATGATTAAAATACAAACACCTGTTACTAATTGTTTGGTTAAAATAACATATTTTTTCTTTGTAGAAACAGCTTTACGTGTCATTACATAAGCATTAACTGTTCCTGAAATCAAGATAAAGAAAGCTACCCAAAGTCCGAAGTATCCTAAAACACCAGCAATGATAAGAAAAGGTATTGGGAATTCAAGAACAAGAGAAGGGTCTTCTATAATCCAAGTATAGTCATAAAGATACTGGAAGGAATGAATGAAAATAACTGCAAAAATCGCTACACCTCTTAGGAAATCTAACGTAGCAATTCTTTTCATTTCTTTTTGTTGGTCTTCCTCCCTTTCATCTCTCAATTCACTACTTTTCACAGTAAATCCCACTAAGAAACTCAGATATATTTTGAATTTGCTTATTATTAAATATTTCAATAGAAATTTCTAGTTGAAAAACCAAAATTTAAAACTGTATAGAATTAACGCAAACTATGGAATTTAAACAGATTTCCTCTAAGGATGAATATGATCAAGCAGCTGAATTAGCTGCTACTTGTTTTCATGAATCTGTAGAAAATATGAAAAACGACTTCAAAGAATTTAGTGAGCAATATTTTCTTGGAGCATTTGAAGATGATCAACTACAAGCAGCTGCAGATGGAAGATTCTTTGAAATATTCATAAGAAATCAGTTGTTTAAATGTGCAGGAATAGCTTTTGTTATGACTAGCCCAGTTCATAGAAGAAAAGGTTTAGTAAATAAACTGATGAATATATTGCTTCGAAAAATGAAAGATGATGGTTATGTTTACAGCGCACTTTGGCCTTTTGAACATAAGTTCTATAGTAATTTTGGTTATGCTAGTATTGAAAAAGCTATATCTTACAAGATAAAACCATCAAATATTCGAAAAGATCTTCAGAAAGATGAAAGCATATCAATTAAAAGATATGAACCTACGAAAGATTTCAAAAAGTTAAATACAATAGCTCAGAATGCAGTTAACAAATATACTAGAATTGTTGGTAAAGAAGATGCTTGGAAATTGAGAAGCTATGCACAGAGGTTCAAAATGTATCTTTTTGAGAGAGGAGAGGTACCTGTAGGTTACTTCTGTTTCAAACTCAAAAAAACCGGTGAGTATCAACATGATATGAATATACTTGATCTTGCTTACATTGATATATCTACTAAAAAATCAATTTTCTCTTTCCTTAGAAATTTCGACAGCGATGTTAAGCATATTATGATAAATTTACCTTATGAGGAAGAAATACTGAGTTATTTGGTAGATTACAATTCAGAACACAAATTTGCCTCTTGGTCAGGGATGTTACGAGTTCTAGATTTGAAAATGTGTTTTGAAGGTTTAAATTTTCCACCAAATATATCAACATCGCTTCATTTGAAAATGGAAGATAAAATTATCGAAGAAAATACTGGAACATGGAAAATAGCTATTAATAACGGAAAATGTATTGCTGTAAAAACTACTGAAGAAGATGTATCCAAAGATAAAATACTGGAAATCTCAGTGAGTAAGATAACACAGCTACTGGCAGGATATGAATCTCTTCCAAAGTTACTTGAAGTAGAAGAAACAAATATACCAGAAGAGTGGCTAAATCCTCACTTGTTTCCAAGAATGCCTTGTTCAATAATGGTTTGGTTTTAAATTAAATAAATATAAATAGGACAATATACAAGTGTTTTATTATGTCAGAAAAAGTTATTGAAGAATTGGAAGGATTTCTTCTTCCTTTTGCACAAGATAGATTTGATATTAGTAAATACCGATCTAATATGCCTTTTGCTAAAATGGCACAATCAATGGCTAAATCCATGATGGGAGATTTTTTTAAGAATTATGTAACCTGGTTAGTAAGATCTTTTATTCGATGCTTATTGAACACATCAGAACCTATGTATCTGAAAGATATAGCGGCATTAATTCAAGCAGAAGCCTGTTACATGTCAGGGATAGGACCATTTGGACTTTTTAACCAACGTTTTGGCACATCAACAGGATCAGACAGATCTTCAGGGGAAGCTATGACTGAGGGAGAAGTTCATGCCTGGATGGTATATCTAACTGAGAAGGATAAACTACCAGGGCAATACGAAAGATTTACTGGAAGATATATACCAAATTAGAAGAGATAAAATGAACTAGATATTCTCTTCTTCTAGTTCTATTGTTTTCTTATGAACAAGATATCTCTCATATTCAAAGATTATAGTTCCATTAGATAATTCGGTAAAAGGAATATCCATTTTTCCTTGAGGAAAAATTACATAGAAATCCATAACTTCTGGATCATCGTTTTTTGGAATAAGAGGTATTTCAATTTTATCTGACCAATTATTATCAATTAGATAAAGTAAGCTTTCTCGATTCTCTATGTTGAGTGTAATAGTTTTCTTGTATCCATCATACCTACCACTTAACTTTCTATAGTGCTTCCTGCGTTTGTAGAAGGGCATTGTTTCATCAGGATCTTTACCAAGGAGTAAGGCAAGAGCTCTGTGCATAAGATGGGAAGGCATCCAAGATACGTTGTACAATTGAGCAAAAGTAATAGTCAATTCAGGAATAAAGGCAACATTACCTCCAGTTACACCTGAAACCCCTTGATGAGTAATAATTTTATAACCGTAATAATTATCATAAACTTTCCAACCATATCCATAATAAACAGATGAGTCAGGACACATTTCTTGACTACTTGTTTGCAAATTTTGATTGTGAGGTTCCCACATTTTCTTGATTAATTCCTCACTAAGTATTCTTTTCCCTTGAAACTCTCCACCATTCAACTGACATAGAAGATAATTTGTCATTTCTCTTACACTTGATATAAGACCACCAGAACTTGCAATAAATTTACCAGTTAAAAGGGGTTTGGGATGACGTTTTATTCGTTTCTCATTCCATTCATAACCATAACCGACAGTAGCATCAGAATCTGCTTCAACATCTTCTTTAGCAAAAGTACTGCGATTCATGTCTAATGGTGAAAGTATTTTCTTCTTTACATACTCTTCATATGGTAGTCCACTGACTTTCTCAATAATTTTACCAAGTAAAGCAAAACCAGCATTCCAATAATAATACTTAGTACCAGGAGTGCTCAAAACTTCACTTTTGGCGTCATTCACATGAAAATAGAAATCATCCCAATTTCCCAATGGAAAAAGTGGAGCTTTAGGTTTATACAAATTTTGGTTCATCTGTGACATGTAAAATGTCATTAGAGAAGGAACTCCAGAGCCGTGACACATTAAATCATGAATTTTTATAGGTTGATCTTTTAGCCCTATTTCTACAGGAATATATTTAGATATAGGGTCCCTAAGATTTAATTTACCTTCCTCGTGTAATTGAAGTATACCTAAATCTGTGACAGACTTGGTTATAGAAGAAACTCCAAATAATGTATCTACAGTTGCTTCTTTTACTTCTCCTCTTTTTCTTAAACCAAAAGCTCTCTCATAAATGGTTTCACTATCTTTAGTTACAAGAACAGACATACCAGGAACATTGAAATCCCTCATTATTTTGATAGTTTCATGTTCAAATTTTTCTTTGAAGTTCGACAAATCCATGATATTCACTGAGTTCTATATCTTTTATACTAGTATTTTATTACGTTTAGTTTATAATCTTTTTTCTAAACATATATTTTTTTCGCCGAAATTTTTATATAATTGAATAAAAAAGTATGAATAAGTCTTTGATTTTCATTCAAAGACATAAATGATTAAAGAAAAAATAAAGGTATGATAAAATTGAAAAGAAAATTATTATTTTCTATGGGTATAGTATTTGCTTTCAGTATGATGGTTTCTTTAGTACCTACTAGCATTCTAGCACAAGAGCCTATCTATGGTGGTACTCTTTATACACCTATGGGGTCAGATGCGGATACGCTTAACCTTTGGACTTATGGGACAACATACGATTCGTACATACTAGAACACATATATGACTCGTTAGTTCAATATGATGTAGACAATGTTCCTACACCAGTTCTCTGTTCTGCATGGGATGACGATGAAACAGGTGAAATATGGACATTCACGCTTCGAGACAATATAGTATGGCATGATGGAACTCCATTTACAGCAGACGACGTAATGTTTACCTGGGAATTATTACTTAATGATGACACAATTCCTAGAAGAAGCTGGATTTGGGACTGGATTGATGGATTTACAAAAATCGATGAGACTCATGTTTCAGTTGATTTCTCATATGCACCTGGTTACTCGGATGTAATGCTTGATTTTGCAACACAGTGGATAGTACCAAAACACATTTGGGATCCTATTACAGATATTCTTGCATATACTAATGATAATCCAATTGGTTGTGGACCCTTTAAATTAGCTGAATGGGAACCTGCTCAATTCTTCCGATTTGAGGCTCATGCAGACTATCATTTAGATGGACCTTACATCGCTGAAAAAGTTGTTCAGATAGTCAGAGAAACAGAAGCTGGTTATTATGCACTAAGTACTGGTGATTTAGATGTACTTGGCGGAGCGCCTCCAGATCTAGTAGATGTTGCTATGATTGATCCAGCTATCGAGAAACACGAATGGTTAATGGATTACTGGATGTACTTAGGTCTAAATCAACGTCTCTATCCAATGAACATAAAAGAATTCAGACAAGCTGTACTAACTGGTATAAATAGATCTGAAATTGTTGATGTTGCCCGTTATGGTAGAGGATTAGTATGTCCTGCATCATGCAGTCTACCTTATGGTGAATATTACAACCCAGATGTCAGACAATATGATCACAACGTTGTTCTTGCTAACTCCATGCTAGATGATCTAGGTTTCTTAGACAATATTGGAGATGACGGAATACGAGAAGATGCTAATGGAACAGATCTTGCATTTGAATTAATGGTGAGCGCAGAATATCAAGAATCAATAGACACTGCTCGCTTAGTCAAAGAATACATGCTCGACATAGGTATTGATGTTACTGTTGTACCAGTCCTCTTTGATGTCTTATGGCACGAAATTGGTGGAGATGGCAGTCAATTATACAACTATGATTGGTGTCTCTTAGGATGGGTTGATTTCTGGAGCGATATACATCCAAACTGGGCTTCATGGCTCTTCAATGCAAACGGAAATTGGGGATCAGATTCCAAGAACATTCCAGGTTGGAGTGGAGATCCAAGAGCCGATGTAACAGCGCTATGTGAAGAAATATTCCTTACAAACGACGAAGCTGAGAAGAAAGTCTTACTTGATGAAATTCAAGTGATTGTAGCTGAAGATCTACCATACTTACCTCTAAACATTCTAGGTGGGGTAACTCTTTACAGAGTTAACGAATTCAAAGGATGGATTATGGGTAATACCGTTGGTCCAGATAACTGGGAATCATGGTTAAATATTCAATTAATTGAACCTGAATCAGGTCCTGGTTTCTTAGCACTTGGTGCTTTTCTAACCATTGTTGTAGTAGTTGGATTAGTTCGTAAAAGACGCAGATAATTAAGTAAAACTAAGGGTTTTCCCTTAGATTTTTCTCTTTTTTCCATTTCAGTTAAGGTCAGAAATAACGTTTAGCAGATAATTATTTTTCTAAACATATAGATTTACCCGAAATATTTAAAAATATTTCAATTAAGGATACTTATCTATAATGGAGAGATAATTATGGGGTTATGGAAATATATAATCAAGAAACTTATATTCGCTATTGTAGCTTACTTTGTTGCAGTAACTTTAGTTTTCTTCATCTATCATGTCATGCCAGGAGATCCTACCTATATCTATGCCGGTAATGTTCATATTGATGAAGACATACCAGAGTCTACAAAAGAAAGGTGGGGATTAAATGAACCTCTTTGGAAGCAATATTTTATTTTCTTGAGGAATTTGATTCAAGGAGACTTAGGTTATTCATTTTTCAAACAAAAACCTGTAATGGAAGTCATAGGGGAAACGCTACCGTGGACGCTTTTACTTCTAGGTTCAGCGTTTATAATCAATGCAGTTTTAGGTATACTCTTAGGGTCTTTGGTTGCTTGGAGAAGAGGATCAAAGACAGATTCGGCATTTGTTTTGACATATAATGTATACAATGCAGTTCCACTGTTCTTTGTAGGGATGGTATTCATCGCACTATTTGGTTTTCAATTGTATAAAATTGGATCACCAATTTATTTTCCATTGTTTGGTGCCCAAGATGCATTATCCTATAGATTCACGACACTTCAACGTGTTGCAGACATTCTTTGGCATTTAGCGCTTCCATTATCAGTACTGGTCATATCTGGTGTTTTAGGTTGGTCATGGTTTATGCGTGGAAATTTAATAAACGTTAAAACAGAGGATTATATTCAAACTGCTAGAGCTAAAGGGTTGAGTGAGAATCAAGTACTTTTTAAGCATGGCTTCAGAAATGCTTTACTTCCGGTCATTACTTCTATAGGAATGTCCGTTGGAGGCTTAATTGGAGGATCTGTTCTAATTGAAACCGTGTTTAATTATCCAGGGACAGGTAATCTACTTCTTAATGCACTTTTAAAAAATGATTACAACCTTATTCAAGGGGCGTTTATCATCATATCAGGTTTAACGTTATTGGGACTACTTATTGCAGAAATACTTTATGGATTTATTGATCCAAGAACTAGAACTTCATAGGAGAGAAATACATGGAAACTTATAAAGACATAACAGAGATTTATGAAAAACGTAGAAGGTTTAGTATATTCAAATACATTAAACTAGGATTGCTATTTTTAGTATCACTTTCAGTAGTTTTTTGGGAAAAAACTGGTCTTAAAAAACTTAATGAACGTTTCAAGGTTTGGTTTAAAAGTGTTAAAATTAAATTAAACAAGCTAGTTTTGCACTTATTTAATGACAAAATCTTCCTTATAGTTATAAGAACACTTTCATTTCTCTTATGGATTAGTACAACGACTATGCTCCTACTAGATACAATAACTGTTTCATTGCCAATATATATAGAATCTTTGACTACAGATACTGTTTTGGTTAAAACATTAATCTGGGCAGTTTTCGATTTAATAGCTGTAACAACTGTATTTTTAGTTATTTGGGCTATATTTAGAAAAGAATCAAGACACAGTCTTCCAACTGTAGCAATTGTTCAGATTTTTCTCATTCTTGCAGGTCTTCTACTAGGTTTACCTGATTCGGAAGAATCAGTATATGTAGGATTTGCATTGCTATTCAGTGTTCTCACAATGGTGTTTTCACAACTCTCATTTGTGAAAATAGAAAATCAGATAAGGAGCTACAAGAGGTTCAAGAAATCCTCTAGAGTTTTTTTCAGAAATTGGATGGGTGTAACTGGATTGGTGATACTATTCGTTCTTGTAACTCTTGCTGCACTTGGACCAGGCATAACCCAATATGAATCTAACTTTCGGGATGTTGGTAATACATTTTCCCCTCCATCAAGTGATCATTTCCTTGGTACTGATCAATTTGGATACGATGTTTGGACAATTCTCTTAGATAGCCTTGGTATATCACTCCTTGTTGGAGTAGTTGCAGGCAGCTTAACAGTAATCATAGGGACAACTATAGGTGTAACAAGTGCATACGTAGGTGGATGGTTCGACACCATCATGATGCGGTTTGCAGATATAGTTTTAGTATTACCGCCACTACCACTTATGTTCTTGTTAGCATCGCTTCCTTTCTTATTAGGATCACTACATTGGTCGATGATTGCTATAATTTATGTTGTAGTTTTCTGGCCAGTTTCAGCGAGACTTATACGAGGACAAGCATTATCTCTAAAACAACGAACATTTATTCATAGCGCAAAAGCCTCAGGAGCAGGTAATAGATATATTATTTTCTCACATCTCTTACCCAATGTTTTCCCATTAATGTTAACTATGATTATAACATCAATGAGACAGGCAATTCTCTATGAAGCGTTTCTAGCTTATCTGGGCTTAGGAGACCCACTTAATTGGAGTTTAGGATTAATGCTTCAAGCAGCTGAAAACCAATATGCATTAGCTGCAGGATTCTGGTGGTTAATTATTCCTCCAGCAATTGCTATAGCTTTAACAACGTTAAGCTTTGCATTTATTGGAATGGCTTTTGACGAAATTGTCAATCCACGTTTAAGAAAGAGGTGAGATAATGACAGTATTAGAAATAAAAAATCTAAAAACATACTATGATACAAGAGCAGGAGTGGTTAAGGCGGTAGATGACGTTAGTTTAAAGCTTCAGAAAGGAGAAGTTATCGGACTAGCAGGTGAAAGTGGTTGTGGAAAAACTACTACAAATCTTTCAGTTATGCGAATGATACAAAATCCCGGGAAGATTGTCGATGGTCAGGTGCTGTTTGATGCAACATCCTTATTAAATGAAGTGGAGATTGAAGAATTAAAACAAAGACAGCTTAATCCTATGAATCTTTTTCATCTTAAAGAAGAACAAATGAGACGAGTCAGAGGTAATAAAATATCAATGATTTTCCAAGGAGCGATGAATGCCTTAAATCCAGTTCACCGAGTTGGAAGCCAAATACATGAAGTATTAAAGATTCATGAGCCTAAACACGATCCTGTTGAAGGATGGGAACGTGTTCTAGAAATACTAGAAACAGTTGGAATTGATTCCTCTAGAGCAAAGGATTATCCACATCAGCTAAGTGGTGGAATGAAACAACGAGCTCTTATTGCAATGGCTTTAATCAGTCATCCTGAAGTTATTATTGCAGATGAACCAGTTACAGCTCTAGATGTCATAGTTCAAGCTCAGGTATTGAAAGCAACAAAAGAATTGCAGAGAGATTTCAATCTTTCGATGATAATGATCACTCATGATTTGTCAGTTATTGCAGAAATTTGTGAGACATTAGCTATTATGTATGCAGGTAAAATAGTTGAATATGGTCCATTAAGGAATGTGTTCAAAGAATCTCTGCATCCATATACTCAAGCATTGATTCAAGCTTTTCCAGGTATTTCAGGACCAAAGAAAGAGCTAGTTGACATAGGAGGTTCTCCACCTGATTTGATGAACCCCCCTACTGGATGCAGATTCCATCCAAGATGTCCCAAAGTTATGCCAATCTGCTCAGAAGTAGAACCAACCAATACACCTGTTAAGGATGGGTATGTGGCATGTCACCTTTATCAGGAGGATAGGAAGTGAGATTATGACTATGACAGATAACAATATAGCAATAGAAGTTAAAAATCTAAAAAAATATTTTCCTGTAGAAGAAGGATTTTTTGCTAGTTTATTCAAAAGATCAAAAAACCGGTTTGTCCATGCCGTCGATGACGTTTCATTTTCTATTAGGATAGGGGAAACTTTCGGTCTTGTAGGTGAAAGTGGCTGTGGTAAGTCTACCACAGGCTATCTTATACTGCAGATTCAAAAACTGACAGGAGGTTCGATTTTCGTTAAAGGTGTTGATGCTGTTACACTCTCAAGGACAGAGCTTAAAGAAGTAAGGAAAAATTTACAGATTATATTCCAAAATCCATACGAATCGATGAGTCCACGATTCAGCGTATTAGATATAGTTGCTGAACCCTTACGTCTTTTGAATATTATTGAAGATGAAGACAAAATTGAACAGAAAGTTCTTGAAGAATTAACTGATGTTGGTCTTATTCCTGCTGAAGATTTTCTTGATAGATTCCCTCACGAATTAAGTGGTGGTCAAAGACAAAGAGTAAGCATTGCTCGAGCTTTTGCTCTTGATCCAACATTCATAGTAGCAGATGAACCTGTCTCAATGCTTGATGTTTCTATTAGAGTTGGAGTTCTAAAAACCATGAAAGAACTATCAAAGAAACGTGGTACTGCATTTCTTTTCATTACTCATGATCTTGCTTTAGCTAGAACAATGTGCGATAGGATTGCTGTAATGTATCTAGGAAGAGTTGTAGAACAGGGTCCAACGGAGGAAATTATCCATAACCCCTTACATCCTTACACAAAGGCATTGATAGCAGCAGTTCCTAGTCCAGATCCAGATGCTACACGTACAGAGGAGTTACCTATTATAGGAGAAGTTCCTAGTGGTATTGACATAGCTTCAGGTTGTAGGTTTCATCCTAGGTGCATTTACGCACGAGATGAATGTAAAGAGATAGATCCCCTTCTAGAGCATGTTAAGGAAGATCATGAAGTTGCTTGCTTAAGATACAAGGAGATCAATAAGATAAAATAACGACTCAAACCTATAGGGGAACAAAAATGAATGAAACTGAGTTCAGTAATATAACAAAACTGATGATTAATGGAGAATACAAAAAAGCATTAGGAAAAATAGAAAAACATCAGAAGGAGAAAGATTTATCAGAAAAAGATAAGCTTAATTTATATTTCCAGCTATGCACCACTAATCGTTTCTTAGGTAACTTCAAAGAAGTTAAAGATCTTTCTATACAGATTCAACAAGATGCAAGAGAAACAAAGAATTTACTTCTAGAGATTGATGCTCTTCTTCTAGAAATATTCTCGGTATACCGTCTTGGAGAATTAGATTTTGTACTTAGTCTACTAAAAAAAGCAGAAAATCTTATCGATGATTCAAACCTGAAAGAAATGTCCTCTCGTAGAGCTTATCTCCTCTCTTACAAAGCTTACGTTTATGAAGCTAAAGGGGAAGCAGAGCAAGCATTTATTTTTGCTCAACAAAATTATTTTCTCTGTAAAGAGTTTGGTGATCCAGCTCTACTAGCATTTGCCTATTACATGCTTGGTTTTGTACACATGAGTATAGGCAATACAGAAGAAGCTATAGAAAATAATCTGAAAAGTCTTGAAATACGGGAAAAAACAGGTAGTAAATATGATTTAGCTTTTACTTTATTCAATTTAGGGTATTCTTATAAGAACATAGGAGAATTAGACACAGCTTTAGATTATTTTAAAAGAAGTTTCAAGATAAGAGAGAAAATAGGTAATCAACAAGATTTAGCTTGGACATTATTAAATTTAGGTGATGTTTACTACGGTAAAGGAGATCTAAAGCAAGCCCAAATTTATTATGATGAATCCCTGATGGTTAATCAAAAAATGAAATTTAGCTATGGAACAATTTTCTCTTTTATGAGATTGAGTACAGTATACAAAGTTCTTGGTGACCCACAACTTGTAATGGATCATCTTGAGAAAGCGTTAAGTCTGGCTAAAAACATCCAAAATGTTGATCCTGAGGTTTACATACTTTTTGAATTAATAAACTATCTGATAGAGAAAGGGCATGTACATAAAGATGAGTTGAAAGATAAACCTGTAAAAGAATATCTCACAAGACTGAATGAAATTAGTCTGAATTATCAGCATAAAGTCTTCAATCTACTTAATCGTTTAGCTAAAGCATTAACATTAAAATCTAAAGATGATGCTAGAAGCAAAAAGAAAGCAAGACAAATTTTTCAACAAATTACTGAAGAAGAGATAGTCAGCTTTGATTACATTAATATCGCTATTACAAACTATAGTGAGCTTCTTGCAGAAGAGCTTAGAAAGTATTTTGGAGAGGATACTTTAATTAATCAGTTAACGGAGCTTTCAGGCTCTTTTTCACCTATTCTCTTCCAGCAATCATTTTCCATGGTAGCCGAGAATTTCCTCAATCAAAGCAAATCAGCACTGGAACAAGTTGATATAGCCAAAGCTCTTGAACTACTAAAAAGAGCTCAATATCTCTGTGATTTTCTTGGGCTATACAACAAAGGTCCTACTCCTTTCAGGATTATATATTCGCTATTTATGAAGGAAAGGAGTCTCAATGAATTAAGCAAAATACTAAAAATCACTAAAGGTGCTTTAAGTAGTCAACTTAAATTGCTTATAGATTTAAATATAGTTGAAATAGCAAGAGAAGAACAGGTAAGATCTGCAACTATGTTAAAGAAATTTTATAGGTTAGGCTCAAAGGGATTAGAGCTTTTACAACCTCTTAACTTGAACATTTGTGATTGCATTAAGAGAAAAGAACAGGATGCAGAATCGATTATAGACGCTCTGATGAAACCAAGATTAATTATGAAAATCATTCGAGATACAACATTTTTGGTAGATAATTTTCAGAATTTCCTTGATGAGCAAGTGATTCTTGAACCTTTAAGTTCATCATCAACTTATGTTACACAGAAAGATTTAGACCACGTTAAAGACATGTTTAGCGACATTGAGAGCATCAATATTGAACACATGTTTCTTACAGAGCAACAATATGAAGTGTATCAAAAACTGTGGGAAGAATTTTATCAGCAAGTTGAAACAGAAATCATTCAAAAAGATTTCAATTCATCAGAGTATCATTCAGTTGAAAAACCGATTTATGTAGCGCATATACGCATACCTATAAAAGATTTGATGGATTTAGAAAGATATCTTTCAACAAAAAGAAGGAATCAAAATAAATTAAAAAAATGAACTAATCGAATTTTAGGAAATAAAATAATGAATGGAGAAGTGCTAAAAAATTATATAAATGGCAAATGGATTGAATCTCAAACTAATAAAACACGTGATGTTATCAATCCTGCAACTGGAGAGGTTTTAGCAAAAACACCTATGTGTTCCAAAGTGGAAGCACTTGAAGCTATAGAAGCTGCAAAAGAAGCATTCAGGAAGTGGAGAACTACTCCAGCTCAATCAAGAATAAGATATTTGTATGATTTTAGAGATGCTCTAGAAGAAAATTTTGATGATCTTGTAGAAGTTGTAACAAGAGAGCATGGTAAAACACTAGATGAGTCTAGAGGGGAATACCGTAGAGCAATTGAAAACGTTGAAGCAGCTACTCATATTCCTTCTCTTCAAATGGGGTATAATTTTGAGGAAATAGCTTCGGGTATAGACGAGATGGTTATTAAGCAACCTCTTGGAGTTTTCTTCTGCGTAGCACCATTCAATTTCCCAGTTATGGTACCAGCCTGGTTTTGGCCTTATGCCATAGCTACTGGAAACACTTACATCGTCAAACCTTCAGATCAGTGTCCAATAAGCATGGTAAAGCAATTTGAGCTTTTAGATGAGATTGGATTACCTAAAGGTGTTGTAAATCTATTACATGGAGGATCTGAAGTTGTAAATGCTCTGATTGAAAGTCCCGATACTGTAGGCTTATCTTTCGTTGGATCCACAAAAATTGGAAAACTACTCTATAAAAAATGTGGTGAAGTTGGTAAGAGAGTTCAGGTTCAAGGTGGAGCAAAAAATTTCATAACCATTATGCCGGATGCTAATATTGATAGAACTATACCAAATCTAATCACTTCATTTTTTGGCAATGCAGGTCAACGATGTCTAGCAGGTGGTGTATTATTGACTGTTGGAGACATTCACAATCCCTTGAAAGAGAAATTAGTTGAATCAACTAAACAAATTAAAGTTGGAGACGGAATGGATGAAGATAACCATATGGGGCCTCTAGCTTCTGAAGCAGGTATGAAGAAGGTACTAGAATACATTCAGAAAGGCATTGATGAAGGAGCGACATTAGTATTAGATGGAAGAAACGTAAGAAATGAAGAGTCTCTTAAGAATGGTTTCTATGTTGGTCCTACAATTTTCGAGAATGTTTCACCAGAGATGTCAATTGCTCAAGAAGAGATTTTTGGTCCTGTTATGCCTATTGTAAATGTTAAAAACTTAGACGAAGCAATAAATATCATTCACGACAATCCATATGGAAATGCCTCCTCCATTTTTACTTCAAGTGGGAAATCAGCTAGAGATTACCAATATCGTGTCCAAGCGGGTAATATTGGAATAAATATAGGTGTTGCAGCACCAATCGCAACTTTTCCATTCTCTGGTATGAAAGATAGCTTCATGGGAGATCTTCATGGACAAGGGAAAAGTGGAATAGACTTCTTTACAGAAGACAAGGTTGTAATTACAAGATGGTTTGATTAAAAAGAAAAGATGGAAAAAAAGTGATAAAAAATGAGTTTAGAAACTTTAGGTGCAACAATAAAGTTTGCTCTCAATCAAGAAAAAGTTTTACTAGAATTCTTTCAATCTATTCAACAGTACAAAAAAAATGAAAACCTAAAAGAGGTTATAGACAAGCTAGCTCAATTATCTACTAAAAATCTAAAACGGTTGAAGAGGATCCGAAGAGAAAATACAACAGAGATGATTCTTGAACCAATTAAAGGTTTAGAAAAATCAAGATTCATATTCGTTGTAGAAGATCTTAAGGAAATTGGTGAACTTGAAGTAGTTAATAGTTTGAAGAACTATCTAACAAAGATCATACTCTTTTACTCCGATTCTGCTGAAAAAATAAGTTTTATTGGTGAAGTTTCTTATGTTTTTGAGCAATTCAAAGAAAGATATCAAGAGCTACTTAATTTGATTTAATGTGTCAGGTGAAAAAAATGAATTCAGAAGAAATAATGAAAAAAGATAAAGATTTTTTTATTCAAGGTTATACTAGAGTACCTATTGTATTGACCGAAGGGAAAGGAGCAATATTAAAGGATATAAACGGAAAAGAATACATTGATTGCTTTGCAGGTATTGCAGTTTCAAATGTTGGTCATGCTCATGAAAGGTTAGTTCAAGCAGCTACCAATCAGATGAAGAAACTGATTCACACTTCAGGGAGATTTTACAATATCCCGCAAACTCTTTTAGTTGAAAAACTGGCAGAAATCACGCCCGCTGACTTAAAACACACTTATTTGTGTAACAGCGGAACAGAAGCTGTTGAAAATGCTGTTAAGCTTGTAAAGAAATATGCTACTTCTCGAGGGAAAACAGGAGCAGCACTGATTGCTCTTGAAGGTTCCTTTCACGGAAGATTAGGTTTTTCCCTCAGTTTAACTGGTCAAGCAAAATATAAGAAGGGATTTTCATCTTATGCCAATTTGCAAGGAGTAGTACATGCACCAACTCCTTACCCTTATCGATCAAAACTCTCAGAGGAAGAATGTGGAGAAGATGCAGCGTTAGCGATTGAGAATGTGATTGATTATCATACAGCTGGAGATGTTGCTGCATTCATTATTGAACCTATACTTGGTGAAGGAGGAATTATCGTCCCACCTGATACATATTTTAAAACATTAGTTGGAATACTAAAAGAGAGAGATATTCCTTTTATTTCTGATGAAGTACAATCTGGTTTTGGTAGATCAGGTAAATGGTTTGCTGGTGATCACTGGAATCTTAAACCAGATTTAATGACCTTAGCTAAAGGACTTGGTGGTGGGATGCCAATTGGAGCAGCAATTGCAACGAGTAAGATAGTTGAATGTGTTAAATCAGGTGACTTCTTCTCAACTTATGGTGGTAATCCTGTCTGTTCAGCAGTAGCACTTGAAAACATCAAGATTATTGAAGATGAAGGATTAGTAGAGAATTCCGCAAAAATTGGAAAAGTCTTCATGGAGGGTTTAGAAAATCTACAAAGAAAGAATAGTGTAATCGGAGATGTTAGAGGAAGAGGATTAATGATAGGTTTTGAACTTGTTAAAAATCCTGAAACTAAGAAACCTGCAGTTGACGAAACTAAAAAGATGGTAAACTTACTTAAAAATGAAGGAGTTATCATAGGTTTGGGTGGATTATTTGGGAATGTTCTGCGACTTCAACCTCCTTTATGTATAACAGAAGAGCAAGCTAATGAAGTATTAGTTAAAATCGAAAAGACATTAACCTCTCTTTAGTATGTTGAAACTAAGAAGTGATGTAATGAAGGAATATTTATCGAATGAAATAATGGAGCTGAAACCTAAAACAGATTATAGAGAACCATTCATAAAATTTGATTTTCCCGGAGTTAAGGTTGGTATAGGTGAGTATGAAGAAGGACCAACAGGGTGTACAGTTTTTCAAATAATGAAAGATAATATGATGCATGTAGATGTCAGAGGAGGAGCTGTTGGAGTAATTGGACAACACTGGACTTCTGCTAATGCTGTTTGTTTCTCAGGAGGAACCTTATTTGGATTCGAAGCAATAGCAGGAGTTACGGCTGAACTATTGAAAAAGAATAATTATTCACCTGATTGGGATAAAGTTCCAATAGTACCAGGAGCTATTATATTTGATATTGGTTTTCGAGGAAATACTATTTATCCTGATAAAGAACTCGGTAGAGCAGCAGTAAGAACAGCTAGAGAGGGAATTCTTCCAATTGGCAATCAAGGTGCAGGAAAAACGCCTACAGTTGGAAAAACTGTAAACTATAATCATGCTCAGCTTGGTGGTCAAGGTGGAGCCTTCAGACAAGTGGGAGAAACAAAAATTCTGATTAGCACTGTAGTGAATTCTGTTGGAGCAATTATGAATAGAGAAGGAGAAATTGTCAGGGGTTTTTGGGATAATTCAAAGAAACGACACATTGACATAATGAATGATATTTCTAAGGAATTTGAGAAGGACGATAGTACTAACAATGAACAACAAACAATTACTCAGAACACAACACTAACAATAGTCATAACAAATCAAAAAATGGACGAATTTACTCTGCGTCAAATAGCTCGTCAAATTCACACATCAATGTCAAGAGCTATTCATCCCTTTCATACAATCACAGATGGTGATGTCTTGTTTATGATATCAACAAATGAGATAGAAAACAAACAATTAGATTTTACTAAATTTGGTTTAATAGCATCAGAAGTCGCTTGGGATGCAGTTTTGAGTTGTTTTGAAGAGAATCAAACAGGTCAAATTTACATGAAGAGTGGTTAGAATAATGCTGTTTGCAGATCTAATTCTTAAAAATGGAAAAGTTATTACCATTGATAAGAATGAAACTATCGTTAAAGCTGTAGCAGTGAAATTTGGTAAAATAGTTGCTGTAGGAAGCAATACAGAAATCGAAAGATTTGTTGGAGAACAAACAGAAATAATCGATTTATCTGGAAAAACTGTTATTCCAGGAATAATTGATTCTCATGGACATTTCATGAGGGAAGGATCTAACAGATTAATGTATACAGATTTGAGTGAAGAAGCAGGAATCAAGTCCATTGCAGATATTCAAAGAGTCTTAAAGGAAAAAGCTGCTAATACTCTGATAGGAGAATGGATTTTTGGTTATCAAGAAGATGATTCTAAACTTGCAGAGAAAAGACATCCTACAAGATGGGAATTAGATGAAATATCTATTGAGCACCCTATAATGATAACTACTGTTGGAGGTCATTTTGAGATAGCTAACTCATATGCTTTTGAACAAGCTGGAGTAACAAAGAATACACCTGATCCTGTAGGGGGTAAATTCGACCGTAATGATAAAGGTGAGCTTACAGGTGGTATTCACGAAGAAGCTTATGCAGTTTTAAGACCTGAAGGTTATCCTGAGCCAACAAGAGATCAAGCATATTTTGGCGCAAAATCAATTTTAGAAGAAGAAGCATCAGTGGGTTTAACTTGTGTTTATGATCTAGTAGCAAGGTCTTCAATAAGAGCAGCCATTGATTTGAAGAATGCTAACAAGCTACCTATTAGAGTTAGAATGGATATTACAATCGACCTTTTGGATGAATTGAATAAACTAGGAATATATAGAGGAATTGGTGATGACTGGTTACGTATCTGTGGTTTGAAATTTTTCTTTGATGGGGCTATTTCAGCAAGAACAGCTGCAGTAACAGAACCATATCTAGATAAACCAGATTTTTATGGTGTGATGGCAACAACACCAGAACTTGCAGCTAATATTCTAAAAAAGGCTTATGAGAAAGATTATAGGATTTCTGCTCACGCAAACGGAGACAAAGCAATTGAAATCTATCTTGATATCATTGAGGAATTACAGAAGAAATACCCCCGAAAAGATCCAAGAAATAGAATTATACATTGTACAGTTATTAACCAAGAATTAGTGGGTAAAATAAAAGAATTGGAAATGTTGCCAACAATCTTTGGACCTATCCGTACTACCATGGAGATAAGCTTATTCCTTCCTTTGGTGAGAAACGACTAGAAAATATGTTCGCAGCAAAATTATTCTTAGACAATGAAGTAATAGTTTCTGCACATTCAGATCACCCTTGTGCTCCTTTCCGACCGTTAATGGCAATCCATTCTCTAGTAAACAGAAAAACAAAATTAGGCAGAGATATTGGAAAGAGTCAGAAAATTTCAGTTGTAGAAGCTTTGAAGTTATATACAATAAATGCAGCTTATCACTCCTTTGATGAAAATAGTCTGGGTTCTATTGAGGTAGGAAAACTCGCAGATTTTGTAATTCTAGGTGAAGATATTCTTTCAATTCCCCATGAAAACATAATTGATATACCAATAATCATGACAATTATAGAAGGAAGAATAGTGTATCAGCAAGATAATTCAATACAATAGAGAAAATAACGATACAACAACTGAAAATCTTTTTAATTTCCAATTCTTTCTTTTCTTTGTGATACTGAAATGAATACAGGAAATGCACATAGGATAACTATGAAGGATGTAGTTTACAAAGCTGATAAAAATAACCCTCCGGTTTTAACGATTGATTCTGGTGATACGGTTGTTTTCGAATGTAAAGATGCTTTTAATCAAGTAATTCAAAAACCTGAAGATTTGCCGATTGACTTTGATATGGAACACATTAATCCAGCAACTGGTCCTGTCTATGTGAAAGGTGCAGAACCGGGCGACACGTTAGAGGTCCATATACTCAACATAGATGTAGCGGAACAAGGTTCTTGCTGCATCATACCTAATTTTGGTTTTCTAGCGCCTGATTTTCCAGAACCATGGACTAGAATAATCCCTATCAAAGATGGTTATGCGATATTTTGTGATAAAGTAAAAATACCAATTGATCCTTTCCCAGGAACAATGATTGTGGCACCTAAAGAAGTAACCCATGACCATGGAACATTAATTCCTAAAGAATACGGAGGGAATATGGATAGTCGTGCATGTACCGCAGGAACAATTGTATATCTCCCAGTTTTTGTTAAAGGAGCCCTATTTTGTGTAGGTGATGTTCATGCTGTACAAGGAGATGGTGAAGTCTGTGGAACAGCTGTCGAGATTGATGCAGATGTTACGATAAAATTTATTGTTAATAAGAACAAGAAAATCGAGCGCCCTCATTATGAGAATGATGAATATTATATGACTACTGCATGGGGAGAAACAGCTGATGAAGCTTGTAAAATTGCTTTAAGGGATATGATTGATTGGATAGTTCAAGAAAAAGGTCTGACTAGAGAAGAGGCTTATGCTCTTTGTAGTTGCGTAGTCGACATGAGAATTAGTCAACTTGTTGACATAACTCCAGGAGTAAGAGCAGTTCTACCTAAATCAATATTCGAGGATTTGATGAATTATTGACATTCAGAAAAATTATTTAACATCATTCATATTTTTTGTTTGAATTAATATGGTTAAAGAGATTACTTTAGAGAAACTAGCATCTATTCCTAGTTTTTCTTTCATTTCAGCAAATAATAAAGGAGATAAAATAAGTTTTTACTGGAATAAAACAAAAAGACAGGAGTTTTATATTTTAGATCCAGCAACTTTAGAATACAATCAAATTACTGATGGAGAGCTTCCAAAAGCAATCCGCGCGGGTTATATTTGGTTAAAAGATGATATACACATAACTTATACTCGTGATATTGATGGAGATGAACAACATAACATCTATCTTTTCAACACTGAAACTAAAGAAAGTATTCAACTTACAGATACACCAAAAGCTCAAGAATATCCTATAGATGTGAGTCCTGACGGAAAGAAACTTCTTTTCTCTTCAAACAGGCACGACCAAATGAATCTGTTCATTCTTGATCTCGAATCTAAAGAAGTACTGCAACTGACAGCTTTTGATAAACCTGTTTGGGGGCTTGCTGAATGGGCTGAAAATGGTTGGATTTATTTCAATTATAATGAAACTTATAACATAAAAAATACTGATGTTTGGGCTATCAGAGAAGATGGTAGCGATATTAAGAAATTAGTCAATATCTCTGATGATTCTAATGATTCTTTCAACCAAGTAAGTAAAGATGGTAAATACCTATCAATATCAAGTGATCAAACTGGGATAGCAATTACTGGTCTTTACAATCTTGAAACTAACCAAATCAAGTGGTTAGGAGAAGGAAAGTATGAAGAAACCCCTAGTAGGTTCTCAAGTGACAGTAAAAAGCTTGTAGCATTTAGAAATAAAGAAGCAGAATTAACACCAATTGTTTACGATACTGAATCTGGAGAGGTTAAAGAGCTAGGGTTCAAAGGGCTTACATACTATACTCGATGGTGTCTGAATGACAAGTATTTTGTCTATATGAGAATGGATTCAGAGACTCCTGTGATTTTAGGTAGGTATGATATAGAAAATGATGAAGAGAAGATTTTGATTCCCCCTCAAACTGATTTAGAGGCGGATGATTTCTATAAACAACAGTACATCAAATACCCATCTTTTGATGAAATAGAAATTGCTGCTACACTCTATACGCCTAAACTTGAGCCAGGTAAAAAATATCCTGCTTTAGTTAATGTTCATGGAGGACCAACAGGACAATACTTCCAAATGTTTGACATGTTTTCACAAGTCTTTGCTCATGAAGGATTTGTAATTCTAAATCCTAATATTAGAGGAAGTACTGGTTACGGAAAGGAATTCATGGAACTCAACCTAAAAGATTGGGGAGGAGGAGACGGAAAAGATGTTGTTTGGGCTAAAAAATATTTAGAAAAATTAGATTATGTTGACCCTGATAGAATTGGTGTTTTTGGTGGATCATACGGTGGATTTATGACATTCATTCAATTAACAAAATATGCAGATGAAGGTTGGAAAACTGGTTCTGCATGGATAGGAATTTCTGATCTAAAAACAATGTATGACAAATCTAAAGCTCATTTCCAATACTTTCTTATTCAACATCTGGGATCTTATGAAGAAAACAAAGAAGTTTGGAAAAATGGATCTGCTATGAATTTTATTGAAGATATTAAAGTTCCAATTCAGATGATTCATGGAGTGAATGACCCTCGATGTCCAGTAGAAGAGAGTAGACAATTCAGAGACAAACTCATAGAAATGGGCTGGAAGGAAGAAACTGAAGGCGAAAAGACATTCGAGTATGTCGAATTTGCTGATGAAGGTCACGGTGCTTTCTCTGATATCGGAATGAGAATACGAACTTTCAAACATTTCATCGATTTCTTCAAAAGAAGGTTGTAACATACCCTCTTTTATTCTTCTTTTATTTTTCAGTTCTATTCAAACGATTATATTTTTTCATAACTTCTTTTAACTTGTCATGAGGAAGAGAATAGACAATATTATCGTTAATCCCCTTCATAGTTTCAGCATTTATCAGAGCATTAGTTATCGCTTCTTCTGTCGCTTCAGCAACAGCTTTGAATAAAGAAGAAATATGTTTGTTATCGAGAGTAGAAACCGTTCTTGTTTTTTCTTCATTGTTTACTCCGTCTTCAAATATGTTAGCGGTGGAAAAAGCAAGGAAAATATCTCCTGAATAATTCCCGCCATAACCACCAACTCTTGCTAAACCTGCAGGTACTCTTTTCGCTAATCTCTTTAGTTGAATAGGCAAGAGAGGTGCGTTAGTAGCAATAATTACTATTATAGAACCATTTTCCTGATTTTGATTAATTTCAAATTTGAATTTAGGTTTGCAATCATTTTTCATTTCTATTCCTACAGGAACACCTGCAATTGTAAGATGTTCTCGAAGTCCATAATTTGCTTGAACTAATACACCTACAGAATACCCCCCATGTTTCTTATCAACAACTCTAGAACTTGTTCCGATCCCTCCTTTGAACTGATGACATATTATGCCTGTTCCTCCACCCACGTTCCCTTCAGTAACAGAACCACTTTTCGCAGAATCTAAAGCTTCAAATGCATGCTTTTTTGTGACATGAAAACCATTAATATCATTTAATAAACCGTCATAAGTCTCCGCAACAATAGAGAGAGACCAGAAAATTCTTTGTTTGGCTAAACCTTTCTTAAAAATCCATTCAATAACAGCATCTCTAACAACTCCAACACTGTGGGTGTTAGTTATGCAAATAGGACCTTTTAATTGACCTGATTCTTCTATCCAAGCAGAACCAGTCATTTCACCATTACCATTATAAGCGAAATATCCCGCGAAAACCTCATTCAGATTTTTACCACATGGTAAGATAGCTGTCACACCTGTTCGAATAGGACCTTCTCCAACAATAAGATCTCCTTCTCCTTCGATAATAGTTGAATGACCAACCAGAACTCCATCCACATCTGTTATTGCATTGTTCTTACCAGTTGCTCCTTCAAATGGTATACCAAGATCTCTTGCTTTCATAAAGTAGGAAATAAATGATGCATATTAAGAATTTGGGTGAAAAATTGGAAAGAAGAAAGATAATTACTACTTCAATTTTAATTTACCAGTTTTCACAAGAATAAGTATAACTACTGCTGCAATAATGACTATTGATACTATAGGTATCACAATATACCAAACAAGGTTACTATGTTTATCTTGAGAAGGAAATAGTACTTCTTTTACTGCAGCAGAAGCGTTAAGGAGTCCATATCCAAAATAGATGTCTTTTCCTCCTTCTCCTAAATCTATAGCTGTTTTATGAAGTATTTCTCTGATTTCACTGACTCTAAGAGAATTATTAAGAGATTTCATTAACGCTACAACAGCTGCAACTTGAGGTGCTGCAAATGATGTTCCCCATCCAAAGTAATAACCACCACTAGGTTCAATACTTCGGATCCCAGTTCCTTCATCACCAACAGGAGCGACTAGTTCAGTCCATTCTCCATAATTGCTATAATCAGCTTTTTCTTGAGAATAACTTGTTGCACCTACAGAAATAACTTCATCATAACCACCTGGAAATGATTGAAATTCAAAACCTCCACCATTTATTACCCAGTTGTTACCTGTTACTGAAACGACAACCACATTTTGTTCTATGGCATAAACAATATCGTCATAGTAATATGAAGAGTTATCATAATAATGAAGACTTAAGTTAATTACATCTGCACCATTGTCGACAGCATATCGTATAGCATCACCTAAACCTATATTTGTGGTTCCTGCATAATTTGCTGAATCTAAAACCCTAACATCCATAACAGTAACATTTGGTGCAACTCCCGCAATCCCTTCTCCATCAATCTTTGCTGCTATTAGACCAGTAATGAATGTTGCATGCCAGTGTATTGGGTCACCATCTTCAGGACCTGGTTCGCTATCATTTGATACAAAATCCCAACCATGAGTATCATCAATATATCCATTTCCATCATCATCAATTGAATTGTTAGCTATTTCATCCGTATTATTCCACGAAGCATTTTCTATTTCAGAATGATTGAAATCAATACCAGAATCAATAACAGCAACAATGATATCTTTAAACCCATAGGTATGTTGCCAAGCACCTCTTGTGTCTATCTGTCGGTGTTGAAATGTCATTTCAGCTCCTTTAACTAGAAAAGGAACTTTATTAGTGGGACTTAAAAAACCAACCATTATAATTGTTAAGCAAATAAAAAATGTACGAACATTTCTTCTTTTTAACATATTAAAAAGGTAGAATTAGCATTGATAAATATTACTGAATTCCAATAATTGGAAAAAATTATTTCTTCATGATTTTCTTTTTCTATAAACTACGATTGTGATAATAGTTAAAATAGGAAGAATCATAAAAAACTGGTAACTACTGTTAAAAGGATGAAGAAGTATAGATGGGTCTAATACAGCCTGAACTGCTCTGAAAACATTCAACAAGCCATAACCAGTTTGAACATCATGTCCTGTATCACCTAAATCCTTAGCAGATCTATGTAAAATATCTCGGATTTCAGCAACTGATAAAGAATCATTCAGAGATTTCATTAAAGCTATCGTAGCTACAACTTGAGGTACTGCAAAGGAAGTACCCCAACCAGTTGCATAAAGATCAGGAGGAAGAATGCTTACAATATTATCTTCATCAGCATTACCAACAGGAGCAACAAGTTCAAGTTCTTCGCCATAGTTACTATAATCTGCTCTTTCACTCCTACTAGTTGAAGCCCCCACTGATATTACATTTTCACTTCTAGCAGGATAAGATATTACAGAAAAATCGTCATTTCCAGTGGCTGCAACGACTGGTATATTCAATCTATTTGCGTACTCTATCTCATCCATATATAGCGATGAATTATCATAAAGAGTTAAACTCAAATTGATAACATCTGCACCGTTCTCAGCTGCATATCTTATAGCATTACCAAAGGTTTCATAACTATAGAAGGAGTTTTTTGCATTCAGAATACGAATATTCATTATTGTAACATTAGGTGCAACACCTACTACACCAAAATCATCTTTTGGTGCAGCAATGATTCCTGCTATGAAAGTTGCATGCCAATTCACGGGATCATCTGAAGTTGGTCCAGGATCGCTGTCATTTGAAACAAAATCCCAACCGTAAACATCATCTACATACCCATTTTCATCATCATCTATTGAATTTCTTGCTATCTCTCCAGTGTTTATCCACTGAGAATTAATGATATCTGGATGTGAAAAGTCAACACCAGAATCAATTATAGCGACAACAATTTCCTTTCTTCCTTGAGTTATTTCCCAAGCATCGTCACTATATATTAAAGAATGATGCCAAGCATTTTCAAAATCAGCAGCATAAGTAAGATTAACAGAACTCTCTTTTGAACTAATACTCAATAACATCATTGACGCAATAATAGCAATTGTAAGTGTAGTTTTATTGAGTTTCATAAGAAAACAATAGGAATGAATTTCATAAATGTTGCTGAAAAACAAACTAAATAAAAGGAAGTAATCAGGAAAAAACGAAAGAGTAAATAATCAAGTAGTTATCATGCTATCATGTGAAATTTTAATAATAGAAATCGTCTTCATCGCGTTCTATTATATCCCCTTCTTTTAGTACTGGTTCTACTTGGTAAACAATTTTTCCTTTCCAATAATATTCTCCAGTTCGATAAATGGGATTCTTCCTCAAATAAGCTAAAGTACTTCTTGGTATTTCGAATTTGTTGCTTATTTTTGACATTGTTTCGTTGTCTTCAAACATTTGGAATATCTCGATTAACCTAGGTCGCATTTCTTCATCAATCTCGAGTTTTCCATCATTGATAATGTATCCCAAAGGTGGTCTAGACATTATCTTATTATCTTGGATTCTTCTTTTGATTCCATACATTCTTTTCAGTTTGTATTTCTTGAGTTCTTCTTCTCCAAGCATGTCATATATCCTTGTAACTAGCATTTCATCTGATTCTTCAGTAGCTCTGATTTCTACACCATTTGCTCTTAAAACAACTGAAGCGTAACCAAGCATATCTACATCTCTTGATATACGGTCTCTGCTTTGAACCCATATTTCCTTAACAGTATTTCCAGGATTACTCTTGTTAAATTCTTTAACGTAACTAAGAAGATTCTTGAATCCAGGTCTTTCTTCTATGTGACTATCACCAGAAACATCTTCATCGATAAAAGTTTCTAAAATATGTCTGTAACCCAAAGATTGGATTTTCTTTTCTATTACATCAATCTGCGTATCTCTACCTGATGTTTGATCTGCAGTGCTGACTCTCACATAACAAATAACATTGACGTGCATAGTTACCAGAAGGTCCCTCCTTTTTATAACATAGTGTAATATGTGCAAAATATGAAGGGTTTAACAACTTTTATCGGAAAAGGACATCACTCGGTATTTTCTAATCTATCTGTTGTTTCTTTCAGTTTACTTGATATAACATAGAAGATAAAAACACATCAGAGTTAGATTATCTGAAAAATATGGTTAAGGAGATCATTACTAAGCTTCAAGAATATTTTCAAGACAAGAATATTGTTGTAGCATTTTCAGGTGGATTAGATAGTACAGTTTTATTAGAAGTTGCTAGGAAGGTTTCTCAAAGCGTTTTACCAGTTATTGTCAAATCAACCTTAGTACCGGCTAAGGATATCAAATATGCTATTGATTATCTTACCAACAGAAAAATAAAGTACAAAATAGTAAGTGTAAACCCATTAAATCATCCAGAAGTTGCTGAAAATAATCCAAGAAGGTGTTATTATTGTAAAACACTTATTTTTCAATCCATAATAAAAGAAATCGAGAAACTGGATTATGATTTCATTGTAGAAGGGTCAAATGTTACTGATTTATCAGACTACCGTCCTGGATTGAAAGCTGTCAACGAGCTAGGAATAAGAAGTCCATATTTAGAGATGGAAATAACAAAGGAGCAAATTAGACAAATAGCATCAGAGATGAGACTTGAAGTTGTTAAAAAACCTGCAACAACTTGTTTAGCTACAAGAATACCTTATGGTCAACAAATTACAGAATCAAAATTAGATGCTGTAGAAAAAGCTGAAAATATAATTCAGTCCCTATTTGGTGTTTCAACATTAAGATTAAGAGCTCATGATGATATAGCAAGAATAGAAGTACCTGTTTCAATCATGAATAATTTCCTAGATAATGATAAAAGAGAGAGATTGATAAAGGAACTTAAAGAACTAGGTTTCCACTACATAACGATTGACCTAGAAGGTTACAGACAAGGGTCCATGAACATCCCTTTACCTAAAGCAGTGATAGAAAATGAGTAAAGCATTAATTATTGATCCACGAATTGCAGGAGGATCAGGAGATATGTTTCTTTCAAGCATTTTAGATTTGACTGAAGGGAAAAGTATTCTCCTTGAACTTGTTGATAAAATCAACTCTACATTATCTACAAAGATGTCCGTAGAAATAAATAAAATATTGAAGAAAGGAATCAATTCCACTCATTTAACAATAAATATTGAAGAAGATTTGACCAGCCATCATGCCTCAGATCTTCTGTTATCAATGCAGAAAGTATTAGATAAAATTGATTTGTCTGATGAAGCAAAAACTAAAGCTGAAAATATGTTAAATTTACTATTCAAGGCAGAATCAAAAGTTCATGGTGAGCCTCTTGACAAATTGCATTTACATGAAACAGCTAGTGTAGATACTATCTTGGATATAGTTGGTACAATCGTTTTAATGGAGAAAAACAATCTGTTGAATATACCTATTCTAGGTCTTCCCGTTAATGTTGGTAGTGGGTTTGTAACTTTCTCTCATGGAAAAATGTCTGTCCCTCCACCAGCAGTACTTGAGGTTTTACAAGAGTTAGATTATCCTTTTTTCAGTGATGAGGTGGATGGAGAGTTATTAACACCAACTGGAATTATTCTTCTTGGTGGTCTTGTAACTAAACAAATCACTCAACTTCCTCCATTACGTGTAAGAAAAATCGGATATGGTGCTGGAAATAAGAATCTTCCCTCACGGTCGAATGTTTTACGTTTACTGCTTGTGGAGTTGGAAGAAGAAAGCTCAAAACACTATCTATCGATGCTAGAAACTCATCTAGATGATGTATCAGGTGAAATACTAGGAGGAATTGTTAGTAAACTTATGTTACAAGGAGCGTTAGATGTTTCTTACTATCCTTTAATCATGAAAAAAAATAGACCAGCGTGGTGTCTAAGAGTCATTTGTGATGAGGATAAAGCATCTCTATTAGCAAAATTTATGATGAAAGAGTTAGGAACTTTGGGAGTTAGGGAAGATAGATTCGGTCGATATGAGTTGGAAAGAAGAGTTGTAAAGAGGAGTATAAATTTCAAAGGAAAAAGCTTCGAATGTCGATTCAAAGAAAGGATGCTAGATGGCGAGATAATAGGTGTTAAACCGGAATTTGAAGATATTACATATATTGCTAATGAGCTGAAAATATCGATTAATGAGTTAGAGATTATTTTAATAAACCAGTACTATGAAGGAGATAAAAAAAATGAATAGAAAAAAAGTTCTAGAAGAATTAGTTTCTGGAAAAATTTCAATAGAGGAGGCAGAAAAACTCCTTTCTACGAATCATATTGAAGCTATAGAGGAATTTGCTAAATATGATCTTTTCAGAGAATCGCGAACAGGTATTCCAGAAGTGATCTATTCAGAAACAAAATCTCCAGAAATAGTAATTGAAATTACCAAGAAAGTTCTTGAGAAGAAGAAGATAGTTTTGCTTTCAAGGCTTACACCTAAACATGTTCCAGCAATCGATAAACTCGGTAATGATTTTATTTTAGAATATGGAACAGATGACAGATTTTGTATTGTTAAACAAAAGGGTTTTGTCTTAAACAAAGACAAAGGGAGAGTGGGAATCATTACAGCTGGTACATCAGATATCCCAGTTGCCGAGGAAGCGAAAGCTATTGTAGAAATGATGCATTGTGAAGTTTTCATGATACATGATGTAGGAGTAGCAGGGATTCACAGATTATTTGAACCTCTGAATGATTTACTAAATAAGGAAATAGATGTATTAATCGTAGCAGCTGGGATGGAAGGTGCTCTACCTACTGTTGTTGCAGGATTGATTGATGTTCCTGTAATAGGCTTACCAATATCTACGGGATATGGCTTTGGAGGAAAAGGAGAAACAGCTTTAATGAGCATGTTGCAAAGTTGCGCTTTAGGTTTAGCTGTTGTTAATATAGATGGTGGGATAAGTGCTGGTGCGATGGCTGCAAAAATTGCAAGAAGAGTTAATAAAAGACACGATTGTAATTGTAATGAAGGAGAAACGTCCAAATGAAAGTAGTAATTACTGGAAGTTCAAAAGGTATAGGTCTAGCATTTGCTAAAGAATTTCTTAGACACGGAGATGAAGTTGTAATTTCTTCAAGGACTAGAACGACTATCGATGCAGCAGTCAAAGAAATTAAAGAAGAAATACCAAATGCTAACGTTTTTGGTAGCATTTGTGATGTAACCAAAACTGATGATATTGAAGAATTAATCGATTTTTCTGCAAGTAAATTATCAAATATTGATATTTGGATCAACAATGCAGGTACTAATGGGTACATGTATGATAAACTAGTTAATATTCCTGATGATACGATAAAACAAATTGTTGAAACAAATTTATTAGGAACTCTTTATGCTTCTAAAAAAGTTCTTATATTCATGGAAAAATAAGGAAATGGGCAAATATTCAACCTGTCAGGATATGGGGGCAATGGAAAAGCATCTCATAAGCTTGCTGCTTATGGAGCAACAAAAAGCTCTATACCACAGTTAGTTAAAACTCTTAAAACTGAAATCAATAATAAGAAAATAGGTGTTCGCACAATCTCTCCTGGGATGGTGATGACTGATTTTTTAAAGAAAAATGCTAATCCCGATGCTATTAAGATTTTCAATATTTTAGCTGAACTTCCAGAAGTTGTTGCAGCGAAACTTGTTCCAAAAATAAGAAAAACTAAAGGTTTTGGGAAAGAAATAAGTTTTCTAAGTAGTATTGGAGTTATGTGGCGTTTTATGACTGCTGGCAAAAGGAAAAACAGATTTTATGATGAAGAAGGAAATATCAAGATTTGAAACCTATACTTGATCTTTTTTGATAGCATTAATTTTCTTTTTATATTTCTCTCTTTGTAGTTTTCCAAAATTATGTTCAATGTTCCTAAAACATAAAAATGAATAGTCTTTCTTTACCTATTCAAAATATATTACAGCTGGATGTTACACATAAAATTTTTATAAATTATCTACTTGAAATTCTTTTCACCAGCACAAATCTCAACTTTGAGTGTATTTTCAAATGGAGTTAAAGGGCACACCCATTTATCATTATATGCACAGTATGGGTTATAAGCTAGGTTGAAGTCTAAAAGATATTGTTTTTCTCCTATCTTCTCCAATTCTATATATCTACCAGCACTGTATGTTTTCTCACCTGTTGTCTTATCCTTAAATGGAACAAAAAGATAATCTGACTGGTCATCCATGTAAACAGTTAACATACATTCCTCTGAATCAACTTGGAATTCTAAATACGCATATTTAATGTAATCTTGTACATCTCCCTTTGAAGTCATCATTTTTACTGGAGTTTGTTGTGCAAATTCTTTTAAAATAACATGAAATTTGTACTTATCTGAAACTGGAAAGTAATTTAATTCTTTGAATGTTATTTGTTGTTCTACTGTAAGTGGTGACTGATGAGAAGTTTTAATAAAATCGTCTTTCAACTTTCTTTGTTCAATTATTTCGTTTTCGTAGCTCATTAAAATCAATATGCACATGTGAAAATAAGTTTAAATGTCATTGCTTCTTACTAATTTTTTCAAAAGGAGTACTTTTGTGTTACCTCAATTCTTATATGCCTTTTACTGACGAAAAAGATGGGGAAAATGGCAGATAAATCAAATGAAGATGATAATAGAAAAGAATTTCAATGGATTTTAGATAAATTACCAATTGGTATATCAGTTCAAACACCATCTAGAGAAATACTCTATGAAAATGAAGCTGTAAAGGACCTAATAGGATCTTATCTTCATCGTCAATGTTACAAAAGATGGCATTATCTTCCAGACAGAGGAAATAACCCTTGCCCTGATTGTCCTGCAACAGTTGGTATGCAAGATAATATTGGACATAAAGTTTTCAGGAAAACAAAAGATGAGAGGGGAGAAGATTTGTATCTTGAAATAGAATTTATACCAGTTACAGATAGTGAAGGAAAACTAGAAAAATTCATAGAGCTTATAAGAAATATTACTCTTCAAGAAAAATCAAAGATATTAGCTACAAAATCTATTGATGAGATTATTAATGGAATTCAAGTTTCAATAGTGAAGTTTGGAAACCTAGGAGGAGAAGTAATAACAACTGATCAGCTTGATTTTGAGAAATCAGAAAACCTTGAGGAAATAATAACAAAACTTACAGTATACATTTTTAGTGGTGTGATACAAGGAAATGAAAACCAAAAAGGTTTCTTTGGACCTTTTCCAGTCTTGGATAAAATTAACTATCTTCTAGAGATTTTCATTTGTAGAATCAAAGATGAAGGAGAAATCGATCCAAGGTTTGAAGGAATGCAACCCATTATGATACTACTTTTCTTTCCAAGAGATTATGTGTTTCTCTTCGAAGAGAGAATTCAAATTGAAAATTTTATTTCTGAAAAAATTGATGAATGGGAATCTATTCAGAGCATAACCCAAGATGCTCATGAGAATTTCGCAACTGAACTCAAACAATTTATCGCTAAACTCGTATAATTTTGTATAAAATATTGTTAACTAAGCAAACATGAATTTTCATTAGGCCTAGTGAATAATTGAAATAAAAAAGTGTTAGGAAGATTTTCAAAGAAACCTTTCACTGATCATTCTATTTGTCAATATCTATTACTTTGTCGTCTGTTATAGGAACCGCCACCGCCCCTATACCCTCTTCTTTCATATTCATGCTCTTTTTCTGACATGTCAGTTTCATCATTAGTTTCATCTATCTTTTCCTCAGATTCTTCAATTGTTCCATTTCTGCCTAAAGATAGTCTAATGTGACCACGGAATAGAATAGTTTTTGCGTTTAAGAATTGGTAAGTCTCACCTTCTTTGATGGTATCGATTTGCTCGTTCCATGCTGAATAGAGAACTTTTGCAGTATCATCTGCGACGAGAACATCCATAACTTTATGTTCTTCTCCTGTATTTCTATTTGATACTTCTCTGATTTCACCAAGCTCTACAATCTTAGCTAAAAGATTGATGTCTCTGATGTTTGGGGAGAGTTCACTTACTTTGATGTATTTATTTTCTTCACTCAATTTCGTCACTTCAACTTATGTAGTATGTGCTTATCAAACCTAGACCGTATATAGCCTTGGTAAAGGCTAAACAATTACTAGATTAGATGTTACACATGCTAACTGAAAGAGTTAAACTTAATAATATTGTGATTGAACAGATTTTACTAATATTCTTTCAAAATCTAAATCGTTAAATATCCTTAATGAGTTCGCTAACTATGAAGTATGGATATTATGTAAGATTAGTTCATAATTATGAGGACATAAGAGATTTAACCTTAAAAGCAGAAAAATTAGGTTTTGAGTCTGCTCACGTGAATGACCATCTCATAGGGTTTGATGAGAAACAAGAAAAGAAAGAACCATATCTTGAAGCTTTAATGCTTATGAGTGCTTTAGCAATCGAAACGGAGAAAATAAAGTTAGGACATATAGTACTTTGTAATTCTTTCCGAAACCCGGCATATCTAGCAAAAATGATTAGCACACTTGACCATAT
>BPTM01000173.1 GCA_023705945.1 Candidatus Heimdallarchaeota archaeon | reverse complement strand
CTGATTTTGAGGAATTTAATGCAGGTACTGACCCTCTTGACCCTACTAGTCACCCCGGTGGGGGTGGTTGGTTCTTCCCTTAATCCCCCTCTTTTTTTCTTTTTTAGTCATAAATCCTGATGTTTAATTTATTCATTTTATTATATGCTATCAACAGAACTGTTACACAAACCATACTTAATCCACTTGACAGTAATATTATAACAATTGGTGTCCAATATCTTGTTATACCCCATGTTGAAGGAGTATTTTGATAGGTGATTATCGTTCTAATATTGATCTACTATATGTTAAACAAGGAATTTACTTTGGTAGGATATATCTTCTACCTGAAGTGGAAGGGATCATCTCTCGCATCGAACAGTTAGCAGAACAGAATAATTTTCCAGAAGGGAAGGCTTTAGCTTTAGTACTCATCTGGCAAGTAGAAAAACTGAAGCAAAATTTCGATGAAGCTATTGAAGCCAGAGAGAAGGTTATGGAAATTATGACCTCTCTCCCTACTCCCTCAAGAATGAATTATTACACTGTTCTATTCTCTTATGCTTATTGAGTATTCGCTGAAGATGGAGATTTTATTACTACAGATAGAGGTCCAGTACCTGAACATATAGACGAAGATTTAGAAAAATTACGGTAACAATCGCTGACTACAATAAGATATCATAGATTGGGAAGTAGAGAAAAAGATTAGTCAAAAAATATAGGTCTAACAAAACATGGAATTAAAGTGGCAAATTTACTTTGGGATAGAATTGATGAAATCTTTAAGAAGAGTTTCAGAGAACAAAGAATAACATTTTTCCTTTGGATCCCGAAACAGTAAAAAAGAATGTTCATGAAGAATTTCCTTAATACAAAAAATCATACAAAAAAGAGGGTTAGACTGAAATAAAACAATATCTTCTTTTTTTCTTTCTTTTATTAAATAATTATGGGAATTATCTAGTAAGCTAAATAATATTTTTACAAGGATATTTGAAAAAGTTCTTATTATAAGGGGGTTGAACGCTTGTTCAACGCTTGTAGAACCACACTAGCTGTTCTGATGTCTATCTTATAGCTAAAATTAGGTTCAATTGATAAGAAGATCCATTTCTTTTATCAAATTAACAGGTAAAATGCAAAAATTGTTTATTCTAATCATACACTTATTTCTGATGGATCGACATTGCTTAGCGAGAAACACTCCCAGGAACATATCTCGTAACTAAAAACATAATTAGAACAGCAACACAATAGATGATGAAGAAAATCAGATAACGTATGAGATAATAATATCTCTTTTTCTTTTGAATTTCTAGAGCTTTTTTATTACCTATTTTTGGGAAAAAGAACCCAGTACTGTTTTTATAGTCAGCAAACTCTTCTGGATATGTTTTTAGCATTTTTCTTTCTTCAATATCAGACCAAATAATAAGAACAAAACAGAATAAAACCCAAGAGAGAATATCACCTACACGAATACTTATCCCAATACCAAAATCAAATCTTGGGAGGATCCATAAAGCAAAAGGAAGTGAAATAAGAATAATCCCCAGGTGCTGAGGATGACGAATGTATTTGTAAGGACCTGTTTGAGCTATATTAATATCGTTTTTTCGGGCTCGTACTATATGAATGAACCCCCAAATAAATAAAGTCAACCCACTAATAAAAACTGCAATATCAATAATAAACAGAAAAATTCCAAGGGGAAGATATTTCCCCCCAAGACCAAAAACATAAATTAAATCTGCCCAACTAGCGTAGCCTAAAGAAAAGAAAAGAATCCAAGAGGTATAAGCTAAAGGTATCATGTATAACATTTGAGTAATAATTCCAGCTATTATTGGTACATAAACCCAAATTGAGCTCAAAATCAGTATTATTTTAGTCACTACTTCCTTTAGCTTCATCTTGAATTTTTTGTATTTTTTAGATATATAAACGTGGGGTTTTTATGAGTTACTAACCCCAAAAAGATTTTCTACCTTGCAAGCATTTTAATGATTTTGAAGAATGATTTGAAGGATAATGGAAATACTTATAATATATTTCTTTTTTCTTTTTCCAGAAAAGATCGGGTAGTCTAGTTACTCAATAGGAGGCTTCCTATTGAGCTAGAATGGTAGGATGTATGCTTGGGGTGCATATGGTCGCGAGTTCGAATCTCGTCTCGATCACCATCTTTCATTTTTTAACGAAAGTTGTTGGAAATTTTTATTCTATCTCCATAAATCTGATTTTAAGCTTTTCTATGCATTGCTAGATATATTTTTATGATAGATTGTAGTATTGAAAATAAGAAAAAGGAGGATTAAATTTATGAAAAGAAAAAACATTTATTATTTCACAATACTTTTAATTATATCGTTCCTATTTACTAGTATTTCAACTGATGTCCACTCCGCTACTTCTGGATATGTTGCTGAGGATTTTTAACTACCACCTACAGATAAAGCTCTAGCACCACTGTTGTTGGTTGGGGTGACGCACGTTATGAAACTTGGTTAAACTTGCCAGAGGCGGTCTAACCGTCGTTTAAGTGGGTCCCCTCACGTGCGTTGAGGGGAAGAATCATGAGGATCATGATTGGGGAAGGAATGAAGGGAGTGCGCATTTACTCCGACAACATTCCTGCCATTGCGCATCGTGCTGTATGGTTCAAACTTTATTAACTGAGGGACAAGTGTTCAAACACTTGTGAACCATAAATATGGCGAGTTTTCGCCAAGCACTACCCATATATCAGCACTTTCCTATATAAACTCGTAGAAAAATGGAAGAAAATTGGAGAGGTATTAACCATCACCACCTCAACATGTAATGAGGGACAGCTCAGAGACTTCTGGCAAGATTGAATAAGATCTATATCATCTGTTGCTAACGGTTATATTGAATTACCTAGACAAAATCCTATCTATCAAGATACTATTGCTGCTGGGATTGCAAATAATGTGATCGTTGATGGCTCATATGCTTACGTTGGTTCTTCTGATGGATACTATATTATCGATATATCTGTTCCTGGTTCTTTGAGCCAATCTGGAAATTATACTAATGCTGTTGAAGTAGATTGGATTTATGGTAGTTATATAGCTGGTAATCTTGCCTATCTCGCAAATGGTAATGATGGGCTTTTAATATTGGATATTACCGATAAATCCAACCCAACAAAACACTCATCTTTACCATTACCTAGCGTTGCATCTGACATTAAGGTTCATAATCAACACGCATTTATTCCTGTTTATTCAGGAGGATTAAGAGTTGTGAACGTTACTGACACTTCTACTCCATTTGATGAGGGAGGATACATACCAACTTCAGCTGTTGCCTATGGTGTTGCTATTTCTGGAAATTATCTTTATGTAGCTGTTTCCCATGCTGGTTTGGATGTTTATGATATAACTACTCCAACTAGTCCTTCTTATGTAAGTACTGTTGATTTAGATGGATACGCAAAAAAAGTAGAAATTTCCGGAAACTATGCTTATGTAGCTTGTGATTTGGGTGGTTTACAAATTGTAGACGTCTCCGATCCGACAAACATGACAAGAGTAGCACATCTTGATAGTAATACTAGGTATTTTGGTGTTTATGTGGAAGGAAGTCATGTATATGTTGCTGGTTATATTTCTGGTGATAACTTTATGAGAATTTATGATATTAGCAATCCAGAAAATCCAATAGCTGCAGGTTTTTATGATTTTGCTAGCTCTGGATATGATGTCTTTGTTTCGGGTGATTATGCCTTTGTTGCTACAACAACAGCAGGTCTTCATTCCTTGAAAATTGCAGAGTTAAGCCTTCATTATGGCGAATTATATGATTCTTACGCTGTCGCACAATCATCCACTATTTATTTTGCTGCAATTGGGGAAACAATTGAAAAAGTGACACTATCTGTTTCTGAAACCATCGATTCAGATACGTTAGTAGAATATTATGTTTCCGCTGATGGGAATAACTGGGAATCAATAACACCTGGTGTGGAACATATTATTACCAATACTGGAAGATATCTTTCTTGGCTAGCAGAATTAAGTACAATAGATGCAGGAGTTTCACCAATAGTATACTCTGTAGCTTTTGATTATGTAACAATTGATGTTGAGATGGAACTTCTCTATCCAACACATGAAGCATACGTTGCAGAACTAACACCTAATTTTGATTGGGTTGATATGTCTGGAGCATATGGATATTTGCTTCAATTGGATACCTCTCCATCATTTACATCTTTAATTCTTAATGAATCTCTTTTCTTCAAAGAATCGAATTATACTATAATCACTCCTTTAGACGATGGAGTAACTTATTATTGGAAGGTAGCTTTTTATACTGATTTTTCAGTCTTAGGAAGATTTTCAGATACATTAAGTTTTACAATAGGTGAAGAGCCTATTGTTGCAGAATTTAGTATTGCTTCTTATATGATACTTGCTCTAACAATGGTTTCTATTTCAATTGTATTAATGGTGAAAAGAAATCGTAGAACTAGATTCTAATTTATGAATTTCCCTTTTTTTCCTTTTTTTACAAAATAATATAAACTACTCTGAAATTATTTTTTTATTATGTCAGATAAATTTCTATTACATGAATTATCTTGGAAGGATATCAAGGATTTAAATCAAGATACATCTGTATTCATCTTACCAATTGGAAGTACTGAACAACATGGGCCCCAAAATCCATTAGGTACAGATTTTCTTATTGCTGAAAAGATCGCGCGAAAGGTTGCAGAAAATACAATCAATGTTTATTGTCTCCCCACATTACCAATTGGTGTTGCTTCACATCATAGAGATTTTCCTGGGACTTTGTGGACCTCTCCACAAATATTATTATACTTGGTGAAAGATGTTTTGCTTTCAATGTTTCATCATGGATTCAAGAAAATAATTGTCTGTAATGGTCATGGGGGTAACACTTCAGCTGTTATGCAAGCTATCTCAGAATGCAATGATAAAGAAGAAATGAAATGTCTACTATTTGAATGGTGGAAGGATGAAGAACTTATAAAATCAGTCTTTGGTGTTCCAGGAGCTGTTCATGCTGATGCCGTTGAAACTTCTGTAATATGGGCTGCTGAAGAGTCTCTAGTACAAACTGATAAATTTGAACAACTAACATCTTCAAAGGAATGGGGGAGAAAAATTGGTGACTTATACTTCTCCTCAAGAACTATACAATTTACTGAATCTGGAATAGCTGGTCCGATTGAGGGAATATCAAGAGAAAAAGGATTGAAAGTATTAGAAAAAGCTGGTACTAAACTTTCTAACGTTACAATCGAACTTTCCAACTATGTCTAGAAATATATAGATAAATTGCGAGAATTTCTTCCTTGAATGATATTCATTATGTTTTTGTTACTATTGTTGTAAAAGTTTATAAACACTTAAACATTCGAAATATTAGTTTAAAATGACGTCATCTACAACAGATTCTATAGCAGTAATTGAGCAAAGAAAGAGATTTGAAGCCTTAGGAAGTGCTATTAACAAAGCCGATGGAATGTCAAACTGGCTTAAAGTATTAGTGGCTTTCACATTGATTTTTGGTTTACCTACTATAGCAATGTTAGTTGACCCTGCTAAAGATTCCACCATTGTAATGTATGAGATTATCTCTTTTGCTTTTAGAATTTTAATTATTGCTTTGATCTTATACCTAACTTCTAAGATCACTCGGGAAATCTATACTGCTAGTAATGATTATGATAAAAAAATTGCAGAAATAGGATTCAAAGATTCAAGTACTAATTTACTAGAAGAAAAGAAATTGATGAACCATAATATCATGTATACAATAATAAAAATTTTGGTTATTTTGGCTTCATTTCTTGGAATTTTCATGGTTGGTTCACGGTTTGTTCCTACATATATAACAGGACAATTAATAGTTTACCTGATGATTATTGTGTGCTTAGGACTCACATTCAAATTTTGGTATGGGAGAAATTCTGAAGAATCACCAAGAATGGGAGGAAGAAAACTTGTTCAAATACTCATTCCTATATTCTTCTTTCTTACAGTTGAAGTTGTATTAGATTTCTTTAGTATACTTAGTGAAGCACGATTTAGAATTAATGCTTTACAACTGTCTTGGGGTATTGTTTATCCATTTCTTTTCCTGTTCCTCTTGATAGCTATCCTAATCACAACTAAAAAAACACCAAGAGAAAAAATCTCTTTGCAAGAAGCAAAAGTTGCAGAGTTCAGAAGAAGAGAAACACATATTCAAGATAAAAATAGAATCAAAAAAGCATTTTTTAGTATGAAAGTATCTTGGAACAAATTTACCAATTTTCTTATTCCTCGTGATCCTACTAAGAAAAAGAACCTCGACAAGAAACCTAGCAAAGTGCTTGTTCAAAGCATATGGATCACTTTATTTATTACTGTTATACCCTTTGCTTTTATTGTTACTTGGAGTTTATTCCCCCATGATGGCTTATTATGTATTGCGGCATTAATGATTTCATATCAATATTCAATGATAAAATATGAAAGACATGAAATCGATGTAATTTCTGAACCTAAAAGGGATGAATCGATCAAACCTACTGAAATACGACAACCTGCTATGATTAAAAATACATTAATAATGCTTTTACTGCCAACATTTATTTTCATAACTATTCAGTATCTCATAAGTGGAGTAATAATTGGGGAAACTCTAACAGTAAGTACTGAGATGATGGTTATAGGTTTCACATGGGTATCAGCTCTAATAGTGCTACCAATATCCTACCAGCTTTATATAAAAATTAAATCCAATACAGATATCGATCGTTCTGAAAATAATGTCTCAATGTATAGAAGAGGTCTTATTCAAGTTTTAATTATCGAAATTGCTATGATACTATTCTCGCTTGGAGGACATTTCTTCGCTTCAATGTTTGTGAGTTATGACTTCATACAATGGCTTGCTATGGGACTTCAGCTCCTTTTTGTTTCAGCCTTAATTGTTTTACCATTAATATTTTTATATGTCGTTCCTAAATTATCAGACGAGGGATACAAAATAGCAAAAATCTCTACAATCACTATAATATCAATTATTAATGTAGCAATTCTGACTCTATTTTTTGTGAATGTAATAGTAGGATATTTTCTATAATCCATCTTTTCTTATTTTTCATTTAAATTAATGAAATTACTTGATCTTTTCTCTAACTCACATTTTTCAGAGTTAACATAATAGTAGAATAATCCATTCTTATTTGTAACTCCTGCTACATTTCCTTCATTATCCATTATAACAATATGAATGACTCCTTCCTCTTTGATTTTCTTCAAATCAAGAATACCAAGCTCACCAGCTCTTTCAGGTGTCATATTGTTTTCAACTCGATCCACAACCATTCTTGCTGTTGATAATCGTAGAGTTGTCTCTCCTGTCCCAGTACATGCGGCTCCTGCTTTCTCTGAACAATAAACACCAGCTCCAATAATTGGGGAATCTCCAACTCGACCAGGAAATTTCATGGCTAATCCAGATGATGAAACACCAGCTGCTAAGTTTCCCTCTAAATCTAATGCAATTACATTTGTAGTACCTTGTTTATCAAAACTCAACTTTTTATACCATTCCATAACTGGATAGTTTTCCATCACTTCTTTCAAGTGAACATCAAAATTCATAAAAAGTTCCCGAACAAGATTTTGAGCTTCAACAGGCATTTCTAGACTTTTTCCTTCCATGATGTTATGATAGTTTTTCACCCCAAGTTCATCGATAATTTCCTCTTCTATGAAACCCAAAGCTTTAGCAAAACGTTCAGCTCCTTCTCCAACTAAGAACGCATGAGGCGTTAAATCCATAACTTTGCGAGCTATTGAAATGGGATGCCGGTAGTTTTTTACTGCCGCTACGGCCCCCGCTTTCCTCGTTTTACCATCCATGATAGATGCATCTAACTCCACAATTCCCATCAAATTTGGAAAACCATTAAAACCAACAGTAATATCATATGGGTTATTTTCTATTAACTTTATACTTTCTTCTACAGCGTCTAAAGCTGATCCGCCTTTAGATAAAATATTTAATCCAGTAGGTAAACCCACATCACTATTCCTCGTACCACAGATAGCATACTTTAGCTTCATAGGGTGTAGACAATATTTCTGACATAAAAAAATATCTCATCATACATTCAGAGGTAAAATTATATAGTCTTTTCAAACTAAAATTTGGGCAGTATGTAATGGAAAAGACCAAATTAGTTGGGTATATTTCAGCTATTCTCGGGGGGTTATCTTTTGGTACTATACCCATTTTTTCAGCAAATTTAAGAGATTTGGGAGCTTCTAGCTTAGAACAATCCATATTGAGATTGTTTTTTGGATCCATAGCAGGATTAGTCATAATCTTACTATTCATACCAATCAATGCAAAGATGGTTAGACGAAGCGTAAAATTTTCGGGACAAAGAGGATATATGTTACAAGGATTAATTCTAGCAATTATGGTGATCTTATATCTCTCTTCAATAGCTATAGATACCCCCGTTGGTGAAGTAGCACTGTTAATTCAAGTGCATCCATTTGTTACATTATTGCTGGGTTGGTTATTGTTTAAAGAAAAAATTACAAAATCAAAAATAGTAGCTCTTAGTTTTGCATTAGGTGGTTTAATAATAATTGTTCATCCTTGGGATGTGGAATCCTTTCTCTCTACAATTGTAGGTGATGCTCTTGCTTTATTGTTGGGAGTACTATATGCAGGATATATTATGATTAATAGGTGGAATAATAAAAACGTAAAAAATGTCTCATCTCTGATATCGGTATCATGGATTTTAATATGGACCTTCTTGATGGGATTACCGTTTTTATTAATTATGAAACAATTCAATTTACCTTCAAAAATTGTAAGCGTCTCCTTCGAAAATATATTCACACCCCAAATCTTACTGATGGGGATTTTGTTAGCAGTTATTGGAGGTCTGTTCCCATATGGTTTTATCATGGTAGCTTCAAGATATCTAGAAGCATCGCGAGCTTCAATATTGCTCTTATCTGAACCCATTGGAGCTATGTTTTTAGGGTATGTTCTTCTTGGTGAACCGATAACTCTATGGTATGTCATAGGAGGAGCTGCAATACTAGCAGCAGTTGTTATAACAATTTTATCACAAACTGAAGGAGAGATAATATCAGCAGAAAATGAAATTGATGAGCTAGCAGAAAAAAATTCGAAAACATAATTTTTTTAACTCCACTGTAACAGCATACTTAGAATGTCTGAATTTATGGTGAAAACAGTAAACTTGTCAAAAGATTTCAAAATGACAAGAGCTGTTGATAGAGTAAATATTGAGATTCCCAAAAAGTCAATCTATGCTCTACTGGGGCCAAATGGTGCAGGTAAGACTACAACAATAAGAATGATATTAGGTTTGCTAAAACCATCAGCAGGAGAAGTTTATGTTAATGGCTATAATGTCTCTGAGAACCCAAAATCAATTAGAGGTCAAATTGGTCTCTTACCACAGTTTTCTGCTGCATATTATGATTTGACACCACTTCAAAATATCAAATTTATACTGGAATTAAACAATTTGACATTTGAGGAAGTAAATGTGAAAATAACTGACTATTTTGAGAAGTTGGATATAAAACCAAGCTTACTTCATAAACCATTTACGAAATTATCGGGAGGAGAACAAAGAGCTATTTCTTTTGTCATGGCAATAATAACTGACAAAGAGTTTCTAATCATGGATGAACCTACAAGTAATCTTGATATTGCTAGAGCTAAATATATCCGAACCATAATAAAAGATCTTGTTGAAAAAGAAGGAAAAACAATTTTATTATCTTCTCATATTGTTTCAGATCTTGAGGAATTAGCTGAATATTGTGGTATTTTAAAAGAAGGTAGCTTAGTTTTCCAAGGTGACAAGGAAGAGATAATTAGTACTTATTCACCTGAAACTAAGGATTTTGAAGATGCGATTGTTAATGCTTTCCAAGCTCCTGTAGGTAGTAAATCAATCTCTCCAGAGGTGTTAAAATGAAGGAGGATAAATTTCATCTTAATCAGCTTAAAGCTCTTCTCAAAAAGGATATCTCGTTATTGTTTAGAAAGAAAGTAGCAATATTCATCTTTGGGGGACCTTTCATCTTAATGTTTATACTCATTGGTTTACCTGCATTATTTACTTCTCAAGAAGCTCTTATTCTTATAGTTTATAGTGAAGATAGTGGCTATTTAGGTGCAAATATTGGTGATTCAATTGTAGGTAACATCTCATTATATTTTGATTCAGATGAAACTATTGAAGTGCAAGTAACTAATAATCTCACTGAGGTTTTGTATACACAAGAATTAGGCTATTATATCCCGGACAACTTTTCAGAACAAGCTTTTATGGAAATGGGAATACCAGTTACATTCACTATAGATGCAACATTATCACCATATACTTCATCAATATTTGGGGTAGTGCATACGATAGCAAGCAATGTGATGGTTACATTTCTTGCAAATAGAACAATACCCCCAGTTCAAAATTATGAACTTCCACCAGAGTCTTTGCCAGAGGAACAGATTCTTGGACCCAAAGCAGCTTCAATTGCAATGCCTTTAAGCTACATGATATTTCTACTAATTGCTATGAATTCTGGATCATACTCACTTATAGGTTTTGCAAGAGAAAAACGTATGAGAACAATGGAGATCCTATTGTCCTATACACACAATCACAGTTATCTTGTAATTTCCAAAGTCATAACTGGGTTAGTAGCATCTCTTGGGTCAACTTTATCTTATGTTCTAGGTATTTTGGTAGGAACCCAGTTATCTGGAAGCAGCACAAGTGGTTTGTTAGAGGTATTTGGGTTAAATCTAGAAAAATTAGGTGCTGGAGATATAATAATTAGCCTAATCTTTGTAGTGATTGCTCTTCTTATTTCTACACTCTTAACAATGGCAGTCGATTGTAATTTAACTCGAGAAGCATCAGAAAGAATTAGTCCTCTAATATCAATAGGCTTAGCGATGTTCTTCTATTTCGTAGTTCTAATGAACCCTTTTACAACTTCTTCTGCACTCATGATTAATCCCTTTTATTGGTGTTATAGATTAGGCCTTCTTTTGATTGCAGGAGTATTCAGCATGGAGATATTCCTTTACTCTGCTTTGATAATAGGGTTAGTTGCAATCTTGATTTTCCTCGCTACTAGAGGTATTCAAAAGGAAAAGAGTTTATATCTAGAGTAATATATTTCTTTATTCTCTATTATTTTCCTCTTTTTTCTGCATCAAGTATGAATTTTTTCATTTTCTTTGCTGTTTCTCGACTGTGTGTTTCCTGAAAATTAATCAAGTTCTCAAAAATAGCATTAGGGATTCTTTTTGAGATTTCAACACTTTGTTCATATGAATGCATTTTATCATTAGAAGCTGCGAAAATATATACTGGGAAATCAAAATCTGAATAGTTAACATCAGAATGGTAATCAAATAATTCTAAGGCACAAGCTTTCATTCTTTTAGGAATTCCCGTCTCTAAATTTCGTTTGTTTAGATAGTACGTTCCCGGGTCATTTTTCATATCTGTTCTAAAATGCATTAACATGAATTTCAGAAAAGGCAAGATAGGATAATATAACCAAGCAGGTGCAAACTTAAACAAAATTTTCATCCAACCTGAAAAACTAAAAGTTTCGGCAGGGCTAATTAAGATCATCCCTTTCGGTGCTTTATAACCAGCTTTCAAATACAAAGCACTGATTTCTGCACCAAATGAATCTCCGAAAATATAGAAACCATCCTTGTTCAAATTATAATGCTCAATTATTATATTCAGATCTTTAACAAAAACTTCAAAACTGTAATTAACCCTCTTTTTAGAATGCTTTGCAGTGTTTTTTTCTCTAGTTTCAATGTGATATATATTAGCTATTTTAGATAGTTCATGATCAGAACTTAACCATCCTATGAAATGAGAACACAACCCTGGAATGACTATTACATTTATTTTGCTCCCCTTTTGTTCACTTGGAATTTTGAAAATTCTTAGCAGGATTCCTTCTTCTACCTTTACATAGTCAATCTCAAGCCAAGGGAAAATCGAGTAATCTACTTCGTTGATATTTGTCAACTGTAAATTATCCATTTTTTCTTCAAGCATTATATATTAGCAATGTTTACTTTGTTTATAAAACTTGTAGTTCAGTGGGTAACCAATGAAGGAGTAAACGGCAATCAACTAGAGAAAATGATAAATCAGGAAGTAATCAATTACTGCAGTTAAAAGCTGTACTAAAAGTATTAGACCGACTACATAGAGATATTGTTTTCTGTAAGTTGATAGTTCATTAATTGTTAAATCTGAAGTTTCCTGAGGTTCTGGTTTCTTTCTATATCGGGTTGCATATACTACTAAGATAACTGCTAAAACAATATAAACAGCTGTTAAAATATAATCTCTTGTTTCTACTTCTCGTTCTGGCGCAAAGAATCTCCACAAATTAAAAATTACAGCAGATATAAAGAGAGAGAAACCTATTGTCAAAGGAATAACATGCATTTTATTCTGTTCTTCCCAATATGAAATAACATCATTCTTGCAAAGAGTACATTGTAGTTGTTTTTGAACAGATTTTTTATTTGTAAGTTGCAGAAAAGAGACCTGTTTGTCACAGTTTGCACAATACTGTCTTCTTTGTAGAAACTTCATAGAGGTTGTTCATTATCTTGCAATTTAACCTTTTCGACATCACTTTCTTCTTTTGCACCTTTCTTCTTCTCATTAATTGATAATAATAATGTGGGTATAACTGCTAGAAGCCTGATTGAAGCTATAATTAGAAAAGATATCTTTAGAGCAGATGCAGAATCAAAACTTTTTAGAAAACCATCATACAAGAATCCTCCAACAAATGCACCAAAGAAGGAAACAATACCTGTCATCAAATTATATGCACCGGAATAAGCTCCTTTAGTTTCCTCCTTAGACATATGAAGAACTTCTGAGCTTAGGGCAACTGTCAATAATCCGTTTCCAAAACCTCCAAATAAATTTGCTATTAAAATTATAGTCCAAGTATGAGTATATGCAAAAACTATTGGAACAAGACAAAACGATATAAAACTAATAGCTAGTGTAAACCTTCTCCCAATTTTATCTGCTATAAATCCACTTATCCACTGTCCTAGAGCAATACATATTGCAAATACTACAGACATAATTGCTAATTGTGAATTAGTTGGATTTACACTTGCAGTGATGATCGGTGCTAATGGCCAAAGAAAACTCATTGCTAACCACCAGATTAAGGTTGTGCTTGAGAATATCATGAACTTCTTATCCCTCATTGGTTCCCAAAATGAAGATTTATTCACTTCTCCTTTGTTAGAATTAGTTTCAGATAATAACATTGATAGAATTGCGGCCACAGCAAAGAATAATGCACCAATAAGAATCATAACTCGATATTTTTTCAAAATATCAAAAGGCAAGAGATCTGTTAAGAACCCTAGCACTAGTAAAATCATTGAGGATACAAATGATCCAATCATACTAATCTGGCTGATTATCTTTGTTCTCGTCTTTTCTGTTGAGATATCACCTAATAGAGCATTCCATGTAGGAATAACCATACTTACGCCTAGTGAGTATATTGCTATTACTATCATGAAAACAATTGGTGATGACAATTGCGATATCACAGCCGTGGAAATGGAAGCAATTATGAACCCTATCATCAGAACAAGTTTTCTACCAATTTTATCTGATAATCTTCCGAAAAACGTTTGTAGTAATGCTGACCCTAGATTCTGTATTGCTGTTATGAAAGCCATCATTATAGCTGATGCCCCAATTCCAACAGCAAGTATAGTAGCATAGTTGAAGTAAAAATTCTGTCCGCCAACATTAGCGACAGCTAAAGCTCTTGCAATGATTTTTTGTTTCAATTTCTTTCGTTTTGAAATTTCAGGTTCTTCGTTTGCTTGTTTCAAGAGTGTCTTTGACAAATCATTGAGTTCGTTTAAAAATATGCTTTATCCGGCTTAAATTCAACTTCGGTATTAAAAACTAGCACATATGAAATTTATTTTATATAATTGAATTAACAGAGCTTACAGAAACTTTAAAAACATTCTTCCTTCATCGGTGATTAAATAAAGCAGCTACTTGAGGTAATAAATTTATGAAAATTTCAAAAAAATGGCAAAATCTATTCTTAGCTGTAATTGTTATTGGTTTGCTCAGTGTTAACACTCTCTTAAGTGTTGATAGTAACATAAAATTAGACGCACCAGTTACTGGTCTGTGGGAAATTAGTGATCAACAAATCATTGACAATGAAAACATTATTATCAACGGTTCAATTAATATTTTAGCTACAGGTGAATTATCAATTATTGATTCAACAGTCACCTTTGCTGTTAATGAAACTTTTAATCTAGACATAAGTGTTGCTGGTTCTCTAATTGTAGAGAATAGTACTCTAACAGTTTCAAATACACTTTACAATTTCACAATAACAGCAGTTGTAGGATCTTCAATATACTTCGTCGACAGTGTGATTAATTACCTAATGTTTTCTAGCGAAGAATCAGATTTACAAATAGAAAATAGTGAGTTTACTTCTTACAGACAATTTGATATAATTGACTCCCCATTTGTTTCTATTGTTGGGACCGATTTCCTTTCTGGAGATGCAATTTTCACTTCAGATGGAGCAGATACAATCGATTTAATTGGAAATTCAATAGAAGAAAAGGGATTTGAAATATTTGATTCAACTAATGTTACAGTAGAATACAATAATTTCTCATCACATATTGATTTTGCTTTGTATATCCGTAATGGAGATAATGTGGATATCATGCACAACATTTTCACAAATTCATTATCAGGATTAAAAGTTGAAGGAGTAGATGCAGCAATTTTCAATAACACATTTGATGATTTAGAAATTGCTATGATGCTCCATAAAGCACATAGAAGCATAATTACTGAAAATGTTTTTACTGTTGTATTTGATACTTGCATAGACATAGATGAATCAGAGCGCTTAATTATTGAGAACAATCAATTTAATGATAGTAATCGAGCTATCTATGGATATAAATCAATAGTAACAATAAGTGAAAATATTTTCTTCAATCTTGTAGAAGGGATACAACTTTCAATAAGTGATTACTCAATCATAAGCAATAATAATCTGACTGATATTGTAGAAACTGGAGTAGAACTTTCTTCAACACGTAATACAGTGATTTCAGAGAATTTCTTTATGAATATTACTTCTGCTGCAGGCATGGAAACTTGTAGAAATTGTCTTATTGAAGGTAATAATTTCTATAAAGTTAAAGAAGGAATAAGCGTTATTTCTTCAAGAGAAATTGAGATACTAGCTAATACCGTTGAGAATACAATTACTGGTATTTATCTCGAACAAACAAAGGATGCTGTTATTACTGCTAATGGTGCAATCAACGCAGTTTATGGCATATCACTATGGTCTATGAACGATGCGATTCTATCAAGTAATGGTGTTTTTGACTCTACGTATGGTATAAGTATTTGGTTCTCTGAAAATGTTCAGTTACTTGGTAACCAAGTCAATACTTCTGATATTGGTATTGTAGCAAGAAACACAATCTCTCTTCTTATCAAAAACGGTGATTACAGTTCTCTTAATTATGGCTTGCAAATTCTAACCTGTGATAAAGCAGTAATATTCGGAAATACATTTGATCAAATTGTTTTAGATGCAATCTACCTAAAATCAAGCAATGGTTTCAAAGTTTATTACAATAACTTCTTCACCGTTGGAAATTATGGGACAATTGAAAATTGTATTGGAAGATTTGATTACGATTTAACAAATGTAACTGTTGTAGGTAATTATTATGAAGGAAACGTAGAGGATGAAGTATTGATTGATACAGTAATTATTAATTCGTTAACAGTTGATATTAAAGATCATGCTCCATTAGACAAAGTCTATGTTGTTAAACCAACAATCGAATTCGTTTCCAGAGACATAGAAAAGCCTGACGACACCATGGAGGTTACTGTAAGTACTCAAGTTTTCGTTCCTTCTACATCTGACGTTACAGTTTATCTTGATTACTCACTCAATGATGAAGCTGATTGGAATTCTATCGATGTCACTGCATCAGAAGAACCAATTGGATCAATTGGTACTATTAACCTATATGAAGGAGTTATCCCCATACAGTTGTATAACTATCTTGTAATATACAGAATTAGAATTGCATATTATGATGAAATTACTATTGAATTGTTCTCTGAAAACAATACTTATACAGTGCTCACCTCTCTAGAGACACCCATTATTATCTATGACCCAGAAGTTTATACTACAATCTTGAATGATGACGATATTGAAGAAGATGTTGTAACGGAAACCTTCTTTGAAGAATACGAATATTTTATTCAAGTAAGAATTCTCAATAGAACTGATTTCGAAATCA
>BPTM01000172.1 GCA_023705945.1 Candidatus Heimdallarchaeota archaeon | reverse complement strand
AAGATAATTTATGTAATTTTCAATTATAGACCAACACAGAATTAAGGATTCAAGAAATCTTCCATTTATGCTATTTGTATAAGCCTCTATGAACGTTCTTGCATAAGTAAGGAAGCCATTACTTTCCTTCTCTCCCTTCTTTGAAATAAAATTACTAATCTCTATAGTATCATAAAAATTCTCTTCAGCTATTCTTGTTCGTTTTGCTAACTCATCAAGGTTAAGAGGCTTTGTTCTTTGTTCAAACATCCATGCCCCTTTAGAATAGACTTTATGACTCTCTACTAGTTTTTTACTATCTGGAATATAGGTAGTCCATGAGAAATTGTCTCTATCTGTTGAATACACTGTTTTATTTTGCAGTAGAAACATGGCTAGAATTTCATTTACATAGGACATTGTTTCATACAGCTGTTCTAATCCACTCATAGAAAAAGGATTATAATCTTCTTCTTGTTGAGAAGACTTCTGGATACAAAATCCAATATATCCATCTTGTTTAATTAATCCATCTCTATTTTTGTAGTTAAATCTAAGCTCCTTAGTGAGATATCTTTCCATTGGATAATTCTTTAGTTTTTCCAGATATTCTTGATTAGGCAATTCTCCAATCCATATGGGTGGTTGAATAAATCCACTCAACCAATAATCATATCTCATTTGTTTAGAGGGAGTATGTTCTGTGAATGGGGAAATTCTAATCTCTTCAACTGTTTCAAGAATCTTTATGTCTTCAAATCTGCCATAAATTTTCATTATATAATCTGAATCACCTAAATGTCTACAAAATAGAAGTTTGTTCAGTTCAGCAGATCCTCTTCTTTGATATCCTTCTCCGATTAGAGTTTCTACCATTGCCATATATTCCACGATTTTTTATTTTTTTTCCACAAATTCAAAAAAGACTCTTTTTAGAACTTCTTCTATATCCTTGGTTTGTTTTTCAGATTCTAGTGAAAAAGGACCGTAGAATTTCAGTTTCTTATCTGGTATCTTAGGATTATTTGATTTTAATATTAGTTGAAAATCTTGCTCATTTCTAAATTTAATCCATAATATAGTAAATTGACAAGGTTTTCTGAAATTCTTATCAAATCTATCCCTTCCTTCGATAATTGGTTTAGAATCTCTGAATTTCTCCCTAAATTTATCAACCAGATCAGAAAATTTTAGTTCTATCACTTTATTTCCCTCTGTCATACCTTAATCAACAATATATTTCTTCTTTGTCTTTTTATACTTTCTTTCTTTTCTCCTAACTGAAACTCTTATGCTTTCTGTTGATTCTTCCCAAGAAGAAGTTTCTGTCTATACTCTTGATTACATCCTTGCTGAAACTGATAGGTCTTTCTATGCTTCTATCGAAGATCTTACCATTTCAAGATTATTGGGATAAGGTTGTTTTGGAGTATGATTCTGCCTATTCCCTTTCGGATCCTGCAACTAATAGACAACATAAAGTAACAAAGGATTTGATCGAAAATAATCTCTCCCCGAGTCTTGATTATTTGATAATAAAAAATATTTAGTTTTATTATTTCTTGTATTTCCTACTTTAATATATCGAGTAAATCACTCAAATTATGCGTAATAATTGTATTATTTAGTTTATCTAGTTTTGAATTCTTTGCAACATTTGCATAGAATTTGTCACATACAATAACATCACAGTATGGAATTGCATTTGATAACGCTCTAATATCCATAATATCTGTTACCTTTACTTTTCTTTCATAATGCCTATCTCGGTATTCTTCCAACTTATACCAACACCAAGCAGAAGGCATTGCTTGATGATATTTTGTCAATTGTTCAATGCTAGCTT
>BPTM01000171.1 GCA_023705945.1 Candidatus Heimdallarchaeota archaeon | reverse complement strand
TAGCTGAATTCGCTTATGATTTGCATCAAGATCTAAAAGATGCAGGATATCTATCTTTCTATGATGTAAGTGGAAAGATAGGAAAGAGATATGCACGAGCTGATGAAATTGGAATACCCTATTGTGTTACAGTTGATTATGATTCCTTGAAGAAAGGATCTGTAACTGTTCGAGATAGGGATACAATGAAGCAGATTCGTATTCCTGTAGAAGATCTGGAGGTAGTGATAGGAGAATTAAGTGAAGGAGAAGCTAAATTTGAAGAGTTTGGAGATTTTCTCCCATAAAATGTTATGAACAGAAAAGAATAAAAAGAAAGAAATAGGAGAAAAGAACGATGACTAAATATATCTGTCAACGATGTAAAAATGAAATTACTCCCAGTGAATTAAGATTACTCCCTGGAGTTAAATGTCCCAAATGCTCGAATCGTATTTTGTTAAAACAACGAAGTCTTATCGCAAAACCTGTAAAAGCAAGATAATTTTTCCAACACTTTTTATACTTCTTTATCACCAATTATGCTGAGTATGCAACAAAAATGCAAAGTATGTGGGGTTGGAGTGGGTATTCCTTGGTGGGCTCCAAAACATGAATCATCAATATTTTTTGCGTGGAGTTCAAGATGGGGATCTTCAGATTATTGTTCTATCAGATGCCACCTCATAGGTCAAGCAAAATATACTTTTGGATTTGCTGTATTCTTAGGAGTTGTTTCATTCAGTTTGATAATTGTTGCTATTGTTATTCGGGATCTTAGAGATTTATCAATAGCTGGAATTATGATTGGTGTATTAGCAATTGTTCTGTTTTTATTAAGTGCATTAGGATTCTATTTCAAGCGAATACTAGGTTATTAGACAGAATACTGAAATAGATGCAAGAACTACAAATTGGTTCTTTTCACACTAATAAAAATGCTCTAGTTGTATTTTATTAAAACAACGAAGTCTTATCGCAAAACCTGTAAAAGCAAGATAATTTTTCCAACACTTTTTATACTTCTTTATCACCAATTATGCTGAGTATGCAACAAAAATGCAAAGTATGTGGGGTTGGAGTGGGTATTCCTTGGTGGGCTCCAAAACATGAATCATCAATATTTTTTGCGTGGAGTTCAAGATGGGGATCTTCAGATTATTGTTCTATCAGATGCCACCTCATAGGTCAAGCAAAATATACTTTTGGATTTGCTGTATTCTTAGGAGTTGTTTCATTCAGTTTGATAATTGTTGCTATTGTTATTCGGGATCTTAGAGATTTATCAATAGCTGGAATTATGATTGGTGTATTAGCAATTGTTCTGTTTTTATTAAGTGCATTAGGATTCTATTTCAAGCGAATACTAGGTTATTAGACAGAATACTGAAATAGATGCAAGAACTACAAATTGGTTCTTTTCACACTAATAAAAATGCTCTAGTTGTATTTTATTAAAACAACGAAGTCTTATCGCAAAACCTGTAAAAGCAAGATAGTTATTGCATCACTTTTTATATTTATATCTGTAGGAATACATTGATTATATGCCTGTAGTATGCAAAGTATGTGGGATTGGAGATATAAGCATATTTTGGAGCCGTCGAGGGAGCTCAAATGGTTATTGTTCCTATAGATGTTATGCAATAGGCACTGCAAACTATATCTTTGCTGCTTCAAGCTTTTTTGGAATTTTTGCCATTTTTTTGATACTTTTTGCATTAGTAATTCCGAATCCAACGCTTAGATTATTAGGCTATGGTGTTGCATCAGGTGTGGTAGCAATCCTGTGTTCATTTCAATGTGCTATTGGTTTCTATTTCAAAAGAAAAGATGATTATTGACAAAACTCCAAATTAAGAATCATTCCATTAAATCTTCTAATGTTAATATTCAAATTTTAGATTCTTCGTGAATGTATACCCTTGTAACTGAAAATGAAATTCTATCAAATAAACGATATTCTCATGAAAAGAACATCTAAGGAAAATAGTCTGAGTCTCATTTACAGGGATAAAAAAAGGAATAATGTCTATACTTTCATTATTATATACTCCTAAACTTATACATGGATTACTTGAAACGCTAATTAAAGTAATTGATGCGTTAAGACAAGTGATATTTACTGGTAGATTAAACAGATCACCACCAGCACTCTGCAACTCTCCTATTTCAAAAATAACTATTGGTTCTTGAAAGCTGTTTCCTCCAGGTAGAAGAAGAAAAATAGCTGTAACGATTCCCCCAATAGTTATCATCGTTAGAATAATATAAAATGCTTCTCTCTTTGTCATTATATATTGTTTCACAATAATACAGTAGAATAAACACTTTTACATTTTTCTATCGAAATAATGAATGTTTATTCTATAATTTCCGCTAATTTTCCTTTTACTAATTTATCACTTAACATCTCTGATATCTCGACTCTAACAACTTTACTTAACAAGTTCTCCTCTGATTCAATACTGATCGCAGGACCACTGTATAGTGGATAGCAAATGTATTTATTTTATCTGACTTTATCTTTTTCAGCTACTATAACTTCTAACTTCTCACCTA